>MVRV01000037.1 GCA_002068015.1 Smithella sp. PtaU1.Bin162 | reverse complement strand
TTTCATGCCGATGGAAATCACGCCGAAAAAATTCAAATCCGGAATGGGGAAATTACCGATTCCATCCTCACCGCCGGTAATATTCCTGAATTTCAGAGCCAGAACATATATCAGCTGTCCGAAAGCCAGATGCAGCATTGCAAAAGCAGTTCCGCTTACCCGCACAACCAAAGGACAAAGCACCAAAGCCATAATCGCCGCCGCCAAAAAACCGATTCCGACTGCCATGAAAACATTCATCCCCTCGATGTGTTTCAAAGCCAATGCCGTGGCATAACCACCGGTGCCGAAGAATATGGCATGCCCGAAACTTAAAAGCCCCGTGTAGCCCAAAAGCATGTTCAGTGAAACGGCAAAAACGGAAAACACGGCAAAGGACACAAACAGGTTCGTATAATAAATACCGAATAACCTCGGATAAAAAACAAGGATAAGAAGCAACACTATCCAGAAAACTATTTTCGTTGTCTTATTCATCATTCTTCCACTCCAAACAATCCGTTAGGACGAATTATCAGCACGACGGCCATGAATCCGACTATCAGGACCGGTGCCAGTTGGGAAAAGAATTGGACACCGAAAGAGCTCAAGAGCCCGAAGATGATGGAAACAATGAAAGCGCCGGTCAGGCTTCCGAAGCCCCCGGTCACAACGACAATAAAAGCATCCATACCGACCTGGTCGGCGAGTCCCGGGAAAACCGTCAGAATCGGGGCAATCGCTACACCCGCAACACCGGCAAGCCAGGTACCGACACCGAAAATAACCATAAATACCAGGGGAATGTTTATCCCCAGAGCGTTGACCATGTCCCGGTCGGAAACCGCAGCCCGGACAATCTTGCCCACCCTGGTTTTATAAAGAAGGAGGAGCATGAACGCCAAAACCACCAGGGCCATTCCGATTACAAATAAACGATAAACCGGATACACCAATCCGCCGATGCTTACCATTCCAGCAAAAACCGGTGGAACCGAGATGGGGATGTTTTCCGTTCCCCAGAATATCTTGACCAATGCCAGGATGACCTGTGCGACACCCACAGTCAGAATCAACTCTCCCAAGTGACCGAAAGCGCTTATCCTGCTTAGGCAAACCCGCTCCAAAAGGATGCCGAAAAAAGCTGTAAAAAGTGGTGCCACAATCAAAGCTATCCAGAAATTGCCGGTGAAGACCAGTACCTGATGGCAAAAATATCCCGACAGCATAAAGAAGGAAGCATGTGCCAGATTTAATATCCCCATCATTCCAAATATGATATTCAATCCGGAAGCGATAAGAAACAGTATCATACCGTAGGCTATCCCGTGTATTCCCTGGGATATGTACATTGCCGTTGTTGGATCCATAAAAAATCCTTTTACCTTCCTATAATTTATTTTCACAATTGCAATTGCTGATCTCTTCTCGTGCACCTATTAGTCGGCAAAATAATCATTGATAATATCCACCGTCAAGCTGCTTCCTTTGGTAAGAGTAAGCGCCAGCCCCGCAGTCTTCGGCAGTTCATAAACAAAGAAATAACGGAAAGTCGCCATTTTCCCTTCGTAAAAATTAACATCACCCGGAAATAAACCGCCTGCCGCAAGAGCGTTTCTCGCGACCAGCACCTGCATAAGCCATTGCCAGGCTATAGCGATGATGCCGAAATACTCCAGATAGAGAGTGGCATCGGCCAGAAACAGTTCGGCATTACCTCTGCCGGCCAGATATACCGTTACTTGCCCGAGTTTATCCAGTGCTTTTTCCAGTTCTCCGGCATAGGGAGCGAGTTCCGAATCTTCCTTTGCCTGCCGGATGGTTTTTTGCACCTCCCGCTTATAAAGAGTGGCAGCTTTACCTTTCTGCATCATCATCTTCCGCCCCAGAAGATCCATTCCCTGAATGCCCGTGCTTCCTTCGTGAATTGGATGAATGCGGACATCCCGATAATATTGTTCCAGCGGGAACTCGTCGCAATAGCCGTATCCGCCGAGAATCTGAATACCCGCACTGCAGGATAAAATTCCCATCTCCGCCGGATAACTCTTGGCCACCGGAGTCAGAAGCTCCAGAAGCAGATCGGCATTTTCCTTCTCCTCGCCTCCGGTGCAAAGTACCAGATCCTCCAGATAACTGCATTGCATCAGCAGAGAAAAAGATCCCTCCACAACGGCCCGCTGAAAAAGCAGCATCCGCCGCACATCCGGATGTTCAATTATGGGAATCTGCGGCGAAAGCGGATCCTTATCGGTAAGTTTTCGTCCCTGAGGCCGCTCCCGCGCATATTCCAGAGAAGCATAATAAGCCGCTGATGCAATGCTCGCCGCTCCCAGCCCCACGTCAATCCTGGCTCCGTTCATCATCTGAAACATGTAAGTAAGTCCTTTGTTGGCCTCACCCACCAGCCAGCCCCGGCAATCATCATTTTCACCGAAACTGAGCTGGGTAATCGGGCATCCCCTGTAACCCAATTTGTGATAAATCCCGGCGCAATTGACATCGTTTTCGGCAAGTGCGCCATCCGCTTCAATTCTTTTTTTAGGAACTATAAAAAGAGAAATTCCCTTCACGCCGGCCGGAGCACCTTTGATCCGCGCAAGAATCATATGAATAACGTTATCCACACCGTTGTGATCACCGGCGGAGATGAATATTTTCTGCCCCTTAATCTTGTAATAACCCTGATCGGTAAGTTCAGCGGTTGTCAGAACATCGGAAAGAGAGCTTCCGGCCTGGGGCTCGGTGAGCGCCATTGTTCCCTGCCAGATGCCCGCATACATCTTGGGAAGATACAGTTCCTGTGTCTCCGGCGGACAAAAACCGGCTATCAGCGCCGCGGCGCCCGCGGTGAGGCCGGAATAAACGCCGGCCGAATAGTTGGCGGCACTGAAAATCGCCGCGGGAATCATCATGCCCACCATCATGGGCAGTTGCTGCCCGCCGTGGTCGTAATCGGCGGTAGCGGCGATCCAGCCGCCGTCGCCGCACTCCCGCATGATATTGCGCACCTTCGGGTGAACACGCACTTCACCTGCGACATATTCCGGTTGCTGCCGGTCCATTTCCGTAAGAAGCGGCTTGAAAATGGTTTTCCCCATTCGCAAAGCCGTTTCCAGGATCATCTCAAAAACTTCACGGCTGTGATCGGCATAACGCGGATGCGTGAGAAGGGATTCCACATCAAACACTTCATAAAGCAGAAATCTTAAATTTCTTTCACTGATAAATTTTTCAGCCATATTTTTCCTTTTTTATGTTTGCAATTTCCGTTTCCTCTTATCGACGGCGCTTTTCCTGAGATTTCGTCAGCGCTGCAGATTTTCAATCACTGTGACAACACCCAATCCGCCGCCGCAGCAGGAGCTGAAGAATCCGTATCTGTCGCTTCTGCGGATCAGTTCTTTCATTGTAAAAATGCAAATCCGGGCTCCGGAAGCGCCGTTCGGATGGCCAAAGGCAATGGCGCCGCCGTTGGGATTCCACTTGTTCATATCGATCTTGCTGCCGCATTGTTTTTCCAGCTCGGCTATAACCGCAAGATTCTGCACGGCAAAAGCTTCATTGCATTCCATAACGTCCATAACCGCGAGCTTAAGTCCGGCTCGTTTCAGCGCCTGAGGAATGGCATAAGCGGGACCGATCCCCATTATCCTGGGATCTACGCCCACATCGCCTGAGGCCAGCCATCTGGCCATGGGCCTGTACCCCAATTCTTCGGCTTTTTCCCGTGTCATCATCAGAACGAAGGCGGCTCCGTCATTGCGGCCGGAGGAATTGCCGGCAGTAACCGTACCATCCTTGATAAAAGCCGGAGGCAGCGCGGCCAGTGCTTCCATAGAAGTCATCCGGGGGTGCTCATCCACCTTGAATTCCAGAGGCGGCTGCTTTTTCCCCTGCGGGACCATCACCGGAACAATCTCATCGTCAAGATAACCGGCAGCGATTGCGTTTTTTGCCAATACCTGACTGCGCAACCCGAATTCATCCTGCGCTTCGCGCGATATTTTGTACATCTTCTGCAGTGCTTCCGCCGTCAGTCCCATATTAATGGTTGCCGGATCGAGCGTCGGAGACAATGAAGGTGCAATCGGCATGGGAGGAATCATTTTGAAAGGCTCCACAGACATGGAAAATTTGCAGGGCATCTGACTGTATGATTCCATGCCGCCGGCGATGATGACTTCGGCCTGACCGGCAAGAATTTTACAGGCGGCATGATTGATGGAATCGATTGCCGAACCGCACTGCATTTCCACATAGGAAGCCGAAGTCGATTCGGGAAGGCCGGAGGCCAGAGTAACCCACCGTGCGGGGTTCAATGCGGAATTGCCGCAACTTGCCGATCCGGCGAATAACGCATCCACATGTCCGCCTTTTTCGATAATTTTTGTTTTAGCCACCAGACCCTTCAGGGCGATACCGCCCAGCTGCTCCATTGTAAAATTGCGCAGTGTCTTTCCCAGCGTACCGAAAGCAGTTCTCGCTCCGTCGATAAATACTACTTCTCTTTTGTTCATAGCCACTTCCTCTTATCTATCCTCATTTTTGTTTTGTACAGAATCATGAATCTTCAGCAATCAGATTTTGATGCTTCCTTCCATCATGGACTTCGTCGGTTTAAAAATATCCAGAGGAAATCTTTTATGGAGCTCTTCAAGTTTTTTGAGAAGCACCGGATAGCCGATGCTCTGAGCCAGAGCAAAAGGCCCTGCGGGCGACCCGCTGCCGTTCACCATAGCCAGATCTATTTCTTTGGGACTGTTTGCCACATCTTCCTCCAATAGTTTCGTAGCTTCGTTCACCTGAAGAGCGATCAGATGGGTTACGTCGTATTCTTTTGTCGCTTTGGACAAATCAATCTTGGGACGGCCGAGTGACCAGTCATAAAAGCCTTTGCCCGTCTTCTTGCCCAGATTTCCTTTTTTCATATAATCCATCAGGGCCTCCGATGGCTTATAATCGCCGGAAAGCACGGCGGCGAAATATTCCAGGCCGTGAACGGCGACATCGATCCCGACATAATCGATGAGTTCGAAAGGCGCCATAGGCATAACCGGTTTCATGGCGGCATCGAATTCTTCCGGTGCGGGACGCCCTGCTTCCAGAATTTTGGATAAGAGGGCTCCCGTCGGCTCGTTCACCCGGTTGAAAATAAATCCGGGTGAATCTTTTTTAACAACAACCGGAATTTTATTGATTTTTCTGGCGATATCACAGCCTATGGCAATTGACTCATCGGAAGTTTTTTTCCCCTTGATCACCTCGACAAGCTTCATGAGGATGGCGGGATTGAAAAAGTGGTAACCGATTACTTTTTCCGGCCTGGATGTGGCGGAAGCTATATCCGATATGCTGATATTTGACGTATTGGAGGCAAGCACCGCCTGCGGGGGCGCAAATTTATCCAGATCGGCAAAAACGCTCTTTTTCAGTTCCAGCTTTTCCGGTACGGCTTCCACGATGAAATCGGCACTTTGTACGGCAGCTTGCAAATCAACTCCGGAGGTGAGGCGGCTCAATGTTTCGGCATATGCCGCTGGCGTCATTTTTCCCTTTTCCTTGAATTTATCAAAGCTGTCTTTGATTCGAGCCACACCTTTGTCGACAAATTTCCGGTCGATATCCCGCAAAACAACTTCATAACCTCCCATAAGACAGGAGGCGGCGATACCGTGCCCCATGTCACCCGCACCGATTACGGCAATTTTTTTTACGTCTTCCGCTTTCATTGTAATAATCTCCTGTTGCAATTTTTTATTCGAAATCTCTCCCGGCCGGAAAAGTTTTTATACCAGCAACCGCATTCATTCCCCTTTAAAGTCGGGCTTTCTCTTTTCCAGAAAAGCGGAAAATCCTTCCAGGGCATCTTTTGATTTACCGACCAGGGCATTGCCTTCCGTTTCCGCTTTATTCCCTTCTTCGAAACCTTTTTCAATTCCGGTATTGACCGCCTTTAAAAC
>MVRV01000036.1 GCA_002068015.1 Smithella sp. PtaU1.Bin162 | reverse complement strand
GGCAGGTGGATCTGTTTGCAAACCTTCGGATTCTCCGCCAGTATCCGGATAAGCGAGTCCGGGAAATCCTTGGGGTGCGGAGACGTGAAACGGATACGGCGGATGCCTTCAATACGGGATACCGCTTCCAGGAGTCCGGCAAAATCCTGCCCGTCATGATGGTAGGAATTGACGTTCTGGCCCAGAAGCGTCACCTGCGGGAACCCTTCGCCGGCCAGCCGGCGCACCTCTTCGACGATATTCTCGACCGGACGGCTGCGCTCGCGACCGCGGGTGTACGGGACGATACAAAAAGAACAGAAGTTGTTGCAACCGCGCATGACCGCCACCCAGGCGTTGACCCCGGGGGTACGTATCGGGTAAACATCCGAATAGGTTTCGAACTCGGAAAGCGCGACGTCGTAGCCTGCGGCCGGATCGGACTCCGGTGTCACCAAGACCGCTCCCCCAGGGGTTGCTTGCACCCGTCCCCGTTCCCCGCCCCGGGCCCCTGGCCCAATCAAATGATCCAGTATCCCCGGCAACCGCTTATAACTGTCCGGCCCCACGACAAAGTCAAGCGCGAGCTCCTTGTTCTCAAGGAGTTCCTTACGCAGCCCCGTGGCCATGCACCCGAGGATACCGATCAAGAACGGCTTGCCGCCTTTTCGGCGATGGCGGATCTCGTGGACATTCCCGTAGACCTTGCGATGGGCATTGTCGCGCACCGCACAGGTGTTGAGCATGACGATATCCGCCTCAGCCTCGTTGTCGGTGAACAAGTATCCCGCCTGGGCCAGGATCGAGCGCACCAGCTCGGAATCATACTCGTTCATTTGACATCCGAATGTACGCAAAAGGATACGTAGCTTCTTCGGATTTTCTTCTCTGTTTTGGCTGTTTTCTCGTTGTTTTCCGCTTGTTTTATCCATTTTAACCCTTCGTCATAGCAAAGCTTCCACGGCTGGTTTAGCTCTACTTTGACAACCTCTTGGTTGTGAATATAAATTCCCTTAAAGATAATCCGCATGAATGACTTAATGACAAAATCTGAATGCTCATCCTTCGGCATACTTCTTAACTTAACAAGGAAGTCCTGCGTTTCCTTAACTACATTGACTGAATTGCGCTTTTCAAGGATTTTAAGCTGGATTGTCTTAATGTCGCTTTTGAGCTTCTTCTCTTCATTACTAAGCCTTCCAGCCCGCTCCTTGTAAATCTCGATATTGATTTTATCCTCTGAATAGACCTCATAAAGCCCCTTTTGCTTCTCAATGTTCTTCGATAAAAGCTTCTGCTTCTCTTCAAGCTCGGCAATGAAGCATTCCTCAGGCTCTTCCACTGAAAGCTTAATTACATCTTCCATCTCTTCAAGGACATCAATATTCTTGTGAATCACGTCAATAATATCCCAGACCTGTTCATTGACTGAATCTGCGGTAACAGACTTATTACTGCATTTCATGTAATAGGCTTCTTTTGATGAGCAGTGATACCATGCTCTTTTTTCACCTGTGCGATGATTTACTTTTGCCATATGTCCGCGATAAGTTCTCCCGCATTCGTTGCATTTAAGCACTCCTGACAGGTAATAGATTGTATTTCTAAATCTAACTATGCCTTTATTCCTGTTCCTGTCGAGAAGCTTTTGAACAGCGTTAAATTCCTGCTCTGTTATTATCGGCTCATGCGTGTTCTTGATTTCCAAAACCTTCGACGGGTCATTCTTTACATATTTATAGCCTTTGCCTTCTCCGCCTTTGGTTTTCTCTTTTTTCTCATACCGCTTTCTGTTCCAGACAATCATGCCAAGATAAACTTTATTTTTCAGGATGTCAGAAATAAATTTTGTATAAAACTTCCCGCCCTGCCGTGACGGAATCCCCATGTCATAATAATGCGCCGCAATCTGGGAAGTGCTTTTGCCGGAGAGATATTTTGAATAAATTTCTTTTACGATTTTTGCTTCTGCGGGATTTACTTCGAGTTTCTTGGTGGTTTTATTATAGGTGTATCCGTAGGGCGCATACCTCGCGCCCTGCCAGTGGCCTTTTTTCACGCCTTCAATCATGCCCGGGAAAATTCTTTCAATAAGCCTGTTGCGCTCAAATTCAGCACAACCGCCTATCATTTGAAGCGCGAATTTTCCTGCGCTGGTTGTTGTGTCCATCGGCTCTGTTACTGAACGAAACCCAATCCCAAGAGTGTCGAGGTCTTCAAGTATAGCTAATGTGTCTTTTAATTTTCTCGTAAGCCTGTCTTGTTTATAGACAATCAGGACATTAAACAATTTATTTTTAGCGTCAAATAAGAGTTTTCTAAGTGCTGGCCTGTCCATTGTCGCGCCGGAATAACCGTCGTCCTCATAAACCTGACATCCGGGAATACTGCAAAATATTTCCCATCCCTGAGCTTTTGCATGTTCAATCAAATAATTTTTCTGCACAGTGAGAGAAAATCCCTCACGCGCTTGGTCTTCTGTAGAAACTCTTGTATAAAGGGCTACTTTCATATTTTTTATCGGTTTGTAATCTTTCTAAGTTCTGTAATATCCTCTTCTGAATAAATTCTGTAACGGCTCATGGGGTCGCGCTTGGCCTTTGGGATTTTTCCAGCCTGCTCCCAATTAAGGATTGTCCGCGTGGATACGCCGAGAATCCCGGCAACATCTTTCATGTGATAGCGTGTTTTCTTGTCTTTCATAGCTTTTCATATGTTATCACATATTTCAAAATTCTCAACCTATTTCTTCATCCTTACATTAAGAAAAAGCCCTGATAAAAGCTCAATGCCTTTACAGAAGGATTCGCGGGCTTCTGAAATCTCCATATCAGAAAACCCTTTTGAGCGCATCTTGCACTCAATCGAGTCCCAGCCTCGCGTGGATTTATGATGTTTATGTATCATTTATCCGATTCCTTCTTTTACTCTTCTTAATACGCCCACAAATTTTTGTATTTCCTAAGCGACAGAATGTAATCCTTCATAATCCTGCGGTGATTCTTGAATAGCTCAGCAGGAGAAACATAATCGAACGAATAAGGCGCAAAACCTTTGAGAGCTTTCTTAAAGTCACCAAGCAAATCGCAAACCTCGTCGAAGTTTAACGGGTCGCAGTATTTGTCTAAAATGTAATCAATATAGTTGTCCGTGTCTTTTCTCTTCCAGCCTTCGCTTATTGCATTGAGGACAGCAGGCAAGCCTCCTTCTGTTCCAGATAAAGCGATATATGCCGCATTGTCCTCGCTCCCGAAAGCTCCCTTGATGTAATTCAGGGCATCGCCAAGACAGACATCAGGAGGCGCAGAAGTGTTAAACCGTGCCTGCCAGTAATACTGCATGAAATGAATCAGGGCTTCCTGAAACTCCCTGTTTGAGCGGACAACCGAGCATTTAAGCGGATACGATGCCCGGATTGTGTCGTGTGGAATCTCAATTTTTGCAATCAGGGCTTTCGGGTTTAAGTGTTGCATAATAACTTCAAATCTTGTCTCAGGCATAACCACCTCCTGTTTTAAAGTGTGTCAAAGTCCCGCTTCTCGGTTGTCTTTTTCACAGCAATACCGTCATCGCTGTGCTTTGAGTAATATTTCCTTAAATTCATCTCCTTAATTTCCTGAGAAGAGTCATATTCACTCGGCGAATACTTAACAGTCTGCACTCGGACTTTTTCGTTGTCCCTGATTACATAAGCATTTGACGGTTTTAATTTAATCAATTCCTCCGGCGGAATTTTATGATGCTTGCCGATAACTTCTGCATCCTCCGGCCTTAACCTGAAAAATATTTTTGTCCCTGCTGTTTCCATGACATCCCTTGTCTTGCCCTCAACCTGATTTAGATACTGGTGTGCGAAAATCACGGAAAGCTGATATTTGGATAATCCACTTAGTTGTGAATCCAAATCACCGGGGCCAAGATAGAACTCGTCTTTAATCAGTGTGACTGGCCTTCTCTTGCTGAAAGGGATATGCGCTCTTTGCAGTGCGAGGTTGTTAATAATGCTGTCAAATAGCCCTGAAAGCATCGAAGACCTCTGCCTGCCGATAATGCCGCACGCAAGGTTAATCACGCAAAGTTGCCCTGTTTCCATTGAATTTTTTAGTGAAATCTGGTTCTTGCTTTCTTCAATGGTAAAAAAGCGAAGAGATTTTTCATCAAGCAGAAGATGCGCAAGCCGTGTTAAAACTGGTTGCATCGAGTCATAAGAGCTGTGCTGAATTTCTTCAAGAAAATTAATAACAACCGGATGCTTTACTTTTGCCTTAATTTTCTCCCGCATTGCCTGCCCGCGTGGAGATTTTGAAATAAGCTGGCGAAGGTCAGCAAAGTTAAGTTCAGGGACAGAAGCGTAAAGATAAAATATGCAGGCAAACCCGTAAGCCATTTTTGGCCCATACCATGACGAATTATTCCTCGTGCTGGATATTGTTTCCATGCTCGCGCTTAAATCGTCGCTGAATTTTCCTGCGCCTATAAACTGAACATCAAGGTTCTCGCGGATTGTTAATAATGGCGTGTAATCCTTAAGCCCGAAGTCGATATAAACAACTTTTGGAATCAGCTTTTTATCTACTCTTCTAATGATGTCTTCTGCAAGGTCGCCGTGAGGGTCAATGACAAAAACAGCCTCGCCATTCTGAAATTTCTCTAAAGCTGTATGCCTGAGTAATAGCGATTTTCCAGAGCGTTGGACTCCCATCAGCCAGACATGCGGATTGTATCTTTGAATTGGCAGATAGACCGGCAGAGTGCTGTTACCGCACGCCCATTTTCCGATTTCAATATCTGCTTCACGCGACATTATGTAGGGATAATCACCGTCAGGGATTGTCTGCAATACATCATCAAAGGCTTTTTCATTCATTAAGCCAAATGGAATATGCAAAATTCCTGCTGTCTCATGGGAATTTGCAAGAAAGCCAGCATGAAACACCGCCTTATTGTTCAGCATTGCGCTGATTTTTTCTTGCGTGTAATCTGTGATAATTTCAAAAGATTTTTTCCCATAGACATAATTCGCAATAAAGGCATTAACAAAATTTTTGAGCGAATCATCCGGCAGGATTAAGCGAAATGAAACTGCATAATAAGACCGAAATTCCGGGCTTTTGTATTCAAGCTTCTTGTTGATTGCGTTTGCCTGCAAGCTCGGCGTGGTTTTGTTTTCATCTCCATGCCGCCCCATCCATTCAATATCAACACATTCTTCGACTATCTCATGGATATTGCCGTTAATCGGGCTAAGCAAGACCTGATACACTCCTGTCTTCCCTTCTGGAATCTTTAGAAACATCTGCGGGACTAAATTAAGCGGGCTAATCTTAAAGCCAAGATATGAAGTCATGCTTTTATAAAAAGGCGCGTCAATATCCGGCACAAAGTCATAAACAACGCTTTTGTCTTCAATATTGCTGTCAGTGGTTAATTCCGTGTAAGACTGAGGAAAATAATTCTTTAATGCGGCATCAATAATCTTTATGTCTTCTTGCTCTGCATGAAAACTAAACGTGATTTCCTTGCAGTTGCCTTGAATCTCAAAGACTATCTGGCCGCAGTTATGCAAAGATTCAATGAATTGCTCTGCCTTTTCAAGAAAGTTTTCACTGAATGTTTTTGCAGGATAGAAATTTAATGTTGTTGCTGATTTCCATGCGAAAGGTTTTACTTCTGAAATTAATCGCGGTATAAGCGAAACAGCCTCAGCATTAATATCATGGCAGGATTTATTCATGTCCTTGTTGCGAAGCTCGCAAAGTGATTTCTTTTTTAATGCCTCTTCGACGAAATAATGAATGAAAGGATAGTTATTGCTCAAAGTAGCCTCCTTTCTTTCTCGCCTGTCCCCGGCACTTGCCAGATTTCTGCTTTAATCCCTTTCTGCTCCAACAGTTCAATCGTTGTAATCCAGATAAACCCGTCACTATCAAGGCTTGAAATTATTTTCGAGATACTGTTCTGCCTTTGTAATGAGCTTGCAATATATAAAACCCTGAAACGCTTAAATGAACAGCCGAACAGCCTGTCATAAAGTAAAGTGTCGCCATCGTTAAAATAAGAGACATAGCTAATAAACTTCTTTTCTATGTCCTGATTGAATGACTTAGAGCTGATAATCTCTGTGCCTTCGCAGTTCTCGACTAAAAACAATGCCTGCTTCTTTGTTGCTTCGTTTGATTTGCGCTGTAGCATGAACGCGGCGTCAGGAATTATTGACGGCTGTTCCTCACGCAGGATATGCTCAGGAATTACCTCGCAAAGAATATCGCTGTCCCTAAAATCAGAAATTATTTTTACAAGAATGTCCGTGTTCTTCTGTTGGTGGCTTAGTTTTACTGTTAATCGCGGTTTCTTAAACTCGATATTCATTAATTCACAGCCAGACTCGCCAAGATAAAACAGATAAGGACTTTTTCCTGCTGATATTCCCGGAGACTGGATAAACTGAATGTAATTTCGGGCAGTAAGTTTTCTAAGCCGTCGCTGGCAATTCTTTATATTCATCCCGAATAGTAAAGCGACATGCTCTGCTGTAAGGCAGTGGAACTTTGCCAGATAACTGAATATTTGTTTGTCCCTATCTTCTAAGTGCATTGTATTTTCCTTTTTTAAGTGAGATACAGCCCCGCCCCGGAAGCGAGGCCGTATCTCTATTGTGTTTTGTTTAAAAAGGATGAAAAGCTGGCAGTTTTTCCCAGCCGCTTCCACCGCACGAGCAACATTTGACATGATGGTTCCCGCCCCAATTACTGTGGCCGCCCAGTGCTTCGTCGTTACAGCACGACCATGATGTCCAGCCCCGTCCGTCGCAGTGATTGCATCTTTTTCTGTCTGCCATGACACACCTCCTGTTTTTGAGAATCTGTTATTTTTTGTCTATCCTTAGAACCAAAATCCAGTCTCACCTCCTTTCCTGCTGATTTTTTGCAATGCCTGTCCGCAACGCAGGCATTTTTTCTGTTCTGCATGGTGAAAATGCCAGCCACCATGCTGTGTTTCCTGATAATCCGTACAATAAATCAAAGCTCCGCAGGAAAGACACTTGATGCAGTTGTGCTTAATCCTGTTTTTCATGGCAATCACCCCTTTTTGAAAAAATTGTGTTCAAAATCTCGCGCGCTGTTTGAAAGATAACAAGATTAGTGAAAAAATGCCATGTAGGACGAGGAGAGAAAACAAGGGGAAATCGAGGTTATTTACTATCGTAAATCATTGAAAACACTCATGCTTTCATCGTAACTACCTATGATTCAAGATAGTTACAACGCATTAACATCGTGCTATACATTCGTGCACCACTTCCCACTGAACGCAAAGCCTTAACCGAACAGACGACCCCGCGCCTCCCCACTTTTTAAGCGGATTTTTACACTTCCTTTGTCAGCAGTCATTCAGTGCTAACTATAAAAAGAACCCTGCACCTATTAACCAATGGTGAAAGCGAAATGATATTCAAGACTTATGAAAGACAGGCAATGTCTCTATATCAGGACATGCTTGATAAGGCTTACTTAAGCTACAGCTATCATAAAAAACAGCTCTCCCCTCTAATCAAACCGAAAACAGAATCAGACATTGAAAAGATTGTTAATCAGGATTCAAAAGAAGCATTAGACAAGCTTAAGACATCCGCCCTTTCTATCGCATACAGAATCCATTTGAGCAGTGACATCAGTTATCTGTTGCAGAATAGCTGGCAAACAACACGAAATGAAATCTTGGCAATAGAGGCGCAAGTCCCTTTCCCCCGCTACCCGAACGTCAGCAGATTGAAGAGTGCACTAACGTCGCAATTATCAAACGTATATCAGCAGTTGATTGATGAAAAGCGGCAGTGCTGGAAGGATTTGAAAGACGAGATGAGATATTTCATAACATTGTTTCACAGCTACCAGAAAGGAAAACAGGAAAAGGGCATGATGAAGGATGATTCTTACATCGCAAATTGATAAGTTGCTTGTCCGGCTTGAACCAATCTGGGGCAAAAATAAAATTGAGCAGTTTAAGCTCCTGTATCAAATCAGCGACGAAAAAAGAAAAGCGCGGTTAGAAAAAATCATAAGCATATCAGCCGCGAAATTAGTTAATGATAACCTCCTGAACAATAAAATCATATTGCCGCCATCAACAAAAGATGAATGCTTCGGCAAAGGCGAGATATTTTTTGCCGATATTTGCTACGGCACATATCCAGACCATAACCCCCGAAAGATATACCCGCTATTTCTCGATTATACGGACATTAAGAACCATATTATTCTTACTGGCCTCTCTGGTATGGGCAAGACAACTCTTGCCTATAGCCTGTTAAAAGAGCTTGCAGAGAAAAATATTAACTGCCTTGTCTTTGATTGGGACAGGACATGGAGAAATTTCTTGTCGCTCCCGGAAGAAGATTACCCGTTTATTAAAAACATTCGAGTATTCACAATCGGAAGAGACGACATCGCTCCCTTGTCATGGAATATGTTCTTCTCTCCTCCTCCGGGGATTAAGTTTTCAAGCTGGCTCGGCATTGCATCAAGCAAGCCGTTGCAGAAGTCACTTCTTGCAGGACAAGGCGTTGAGGATTTTATTGAGAATGAAGCTGAAAGATTAATGAGTGATTTTCAAAGCGGGATATTAAAACTATTACCAAATGCTGACGACTTAAGAAAGCGAATCAAGAACAAGTTTGCGAAAGCAAGAGAACTTTTATGGAAACAATCGGCTGAGCGAGTTTTAAAGGACTTAACGAGGGAGTCAATCAAACAATTATTCGGCTCTCGCGAGCCTCTTGACCTTTCAACAGACATTATTGACAGAAACGGCATAACCATTCTTGAAATGGACATTGAGACACCCGAACATTTACGAGTTTTGTTTCAGGAATTATTCCTGACATATTTAATGCTCTGCATGTTGTCAAAGGGTGAAGCCCAGAGAAACGAGATACGGACAGCAATCTTCCTTGAAGAGTTTCCGAATATGCTCCCGAAAAGCAGTATTGAAAAAGAGGTTAATAGCGACGTGATTAAGACAATATTCCGTGAAGGCAGAAAGTTTGGACTTGGCTTAATAGCAATAGCGCAGGAGACATCAGAACTTCCGAATTATGTCCTTGCGAATGCAAAAGTGCAGGCGCATTTCGCCTGCCAGACAAAAAAGGACATAGAGGCGACAGCGAACAGCCTCTTTTTAAAGCAGGACGAGATTGTATTCCTTGATTTTCTAAAACTCGGCGAGGCAATAGCAAAAGTCAAAGGCCGTGTAAGAAACTGCTTAATAAAAATCAGGCCGCCGTTCATCCATGAAAGGGTAAATGATATTCAACTAAGAGAGAAAATGAAGAAATGGAACAGCCAAAACTAAGGATTGTGTTTTATGAGGATGAAACTGGCGAGAAGAGTTATTTCCATCTTGAAAAAAGCGAAGCCAAGCGTGTCATTGATATTTTGAAAATCCTCCCTGAATTGAAAGACTGGACGCCGTTAAGCCAAGTCGCATCTTTGATTAATGCAAGCCTTCTACCCACACTTCTGACAATTTTAAAATTGTCAGGCGCGCACAAGATTGACATTTTTATGAATGATGGCAAAAAATCTCTTGCCCGAAAACCCGTTTTACTAATTAAGAAAGAATCCAGCAGAAGTCATCGTCAGTATCGTTTTCTAAAGCCAGCAATCTATATCAAGAAAAGACATTCTTAATAATGCCGGACATTTTTAAGATATATGGGGATATAATATTATTTACATCCATCCCAATGATTCCATAATTGTTCTATATTTTACTTCCTCTTTCTGTCGCTCAACTTTTTCTGACCCCACAACAGTCCTTTCTTTAGATACGGTTCTTGTTTTAATAACATTTTCACATTTAGTTCTCTGTGAAACTTTCAAACTGTCATATATGCAGTTGTTAATAATTGCCGGAGAATTATAAACGTAAGTCCAAATAGCTGTCACAGTATCTTGCGCCTGAACATATATACTCACATCCTGAACATAGATTTTCTGGTTATTCGCGTCTATAACATAACCTTTTAAAGAAAACGCCCCAGCAGTATCATCAATATTTTTTACATCCAACTTACAGTAAATCCTATATTGTTCACATTCATAACGTATACATCGGTCTTGATATCGGACACAATTTCCCAGCCAATTCGTTTCTACGCAATCTTGAGTATTCTGAGCACATTTTTGTTGTAAACAAGAAGATTCTGATTGACCCCATTTTGTCGTATATTTTATGTCAACGCTATTACATACATTATCAGTATAGGGTTCTGTATCTGAATATTTTTCGACTTTGTTCACTGGAACATTTTCGGTATAGGTAACTTTCTCAATATAAGGAATCTGAATTGTTGCCATTGCAACAACTGCGACTGATAAAATTCCTATGATTAGAAACCAAATCCATGCTTTTGAGCTTTTTTTGTGAATAGCTTCTTCGTAGTGCTCACTCGGTTTCTTCGCTTCAAGGTCTTTTTCATGTATTAATTTGTCTCCGCAATTTTTACAATATTTAGAATCGTCGGTATCTTTAGTTTTACATTTGACGCAATGTTTCATCTATAATCGCCCCCTATTTTTTAGTTTCATAGACAAGAATATATAAATCTTACTCTTCTTAAACCACTTTCCCCGTCAGTGTAATCCTTAAATACCTCCCTCCCTTCCCGTAGTCCATAAAGCAACCCGCAAAAAAGCACCAATGACCTAAAGAAAGGAGGTGACTTTATGGACGGCAATGTTCCGTTTCAATTGCCTGTTTTCAATGGTTACACCGTTGATAAACGCTTAAGGCAATTTCGGAAAATCGGCAGAGACATGGGAATCGAATTTATTGAATTCGATAGTAACAAGGGACTTAAGCTGTTGATAGAAATGGAAGAATACTTCTCATTTCTGTTCGACTAAAGAGGAGGTTTTCGATGGAATTTTGTCCGGAATGCGGAAGCCAGCTTCATCATGCAGAAGGCTGTGTGTTATGCCCCTGTTGCGGTTATTCGCTTTGCGAATGCCCTTCGTGCCGGGTGTAAGAAAGGAGCTGAATTATGGATGTAAGGATTTACCTTACAAACCTTGCCCGCTACAACGCAGGCGAGCTGTTCGGGAAATGGCTTGATTTGCCGATGGAAGAAGACGACTTGAAACAAGCTGTCAAAGATGTCCTCGGCAGTGATGAAGAATATTTCATCACAGATTACGAAGCTCCATTCAGTATCGGTGAATATGAAAATCTTCATGAGCTGAATGATTTTGCAAGGCAACTGCAAGATTTGGATGAGCACGAACAGGAAAAGGTGACTTTCCTGCTCGACGTAATCGGATGCAAACGCGAAGAAGCAATCAGCCAACAGGAGGACGTGACCTTCTACCCGGACATGACGCTTGAAGATGTGGCAGAAGAATTAGTCGAAGAAGGCTGTTTTGGAAACCTTTCCGATACCATTAAAGGCTATCTCGACTATGAAAAACTGGCGAGGGATTTAAGCTATGACGGATACCATGAAACTGAGAAAGGCACTTTCTGGTACTCGTAAAGCAAAGTCCTGGGCAGGACTATAAACTGCCTGTCCTTCTCGTAAATCAGACATTACATTTATAAAGATAGGTATATTACATCCCCCTATGGCAATAGAAAACTTACCAATTCCCGTCATCATAAACTTACTGTCTATGGTTAGTCCGGCGATTAATTTTTTGAAGGAGAAACATTACGTTAAACGCAGTTCTGCAATAATTAATGGAGTTGGATTAATCGTTACAGGAATTTCAATACTAATTTTTCATCCATCTTTATACCTATTTAAAATCCCGCTGTCAGCCTTCCCTTTAGTTGTAGGTATCGCAACTATAATAATGACATCAAAGAAGGTTGATTATTGGGATACAATCGGGCGAAGCCTAACGACCTTAATTATTTTAGCAATCATTCTCCTAATCCAGTTTGGAATTTTTAACGCATAAATACTTCTTCATATTTTATAACTACTTTTTTCTCCGTCATTGATTCAGTGTAAAAGCTATATATCCCCCGGTAATCACTTCTGAATAGAAAAAGCGGTGATGGAGAAAAACAAATGGCAAAAACAAAAAAAGAAAGAACCTATGAGGACAGACAGCCTATCCTCACAAGGAAGATAAGCCTTTCTAAAGACAAGAAATGGCTGATTATAAAGACCATTAGGACTGACATTGTTCATGTCAACTACATGGATAAAGTCTTGTCTGGCGGGGTTAATAATGGCTAAGGAATCGCTTGAAAAAGTAGTCCAGTCAATGGCAAGTGACGTGAAAGAGATTAATCAGAAGATGACTCATTTTCTGGAATCTTACAGGGATGACTATTACCGGATTCTATACGGTTTTAAGCAGTGATGATTCAGTGGAAACTTTATATCTTACTTTTTCTTTTTTTTATTTATGCAAAAAATCGGCGGGATAACGGAAGAAGCACTAAAACGTGCTGTTCAGGGCTATGGGCTTTCTCAGGACATCTCTATCAACAACACTGCAATCGCAAATAACCTTTACAAAAATGAATACGCCCTGCATGGGATAAAGATTCGATTGACTGCCCTAAACAGCATGGCGCAGGAATTTGATGAGCTTGCAAAGACGCGGGCTTATTTAAAATCAGAAGATGCTAAGGAAAAGGCCATTCGCCTGCTTGCGGACATAGAACGGATTCAGGTAATGTTTAAGGACATCGACGACAGCATGAGCTTAGTTATGAAGAACGGCGAATTTATCTCAGAGATAAGCGGCGAGATTCTCACAATCCGGGAAGAGATAAATCTTGCGATGATGAAGATTGAATCATTGATTGAAGGCATTATCCGCTGACCCCACCCTTTCTAAATCAAAGCATTTATATTCCAGACAACACAAAAATATTTATAGTTGCTCAAAAATATTATGAAATTAGCACGCACGCATTCTATTGTCTAAGGTCTGCGCTTCCCCCGCATATCTTCTTCAAATGAATGCGTCAGTGCAAAATTTATAAACTAAACTACCCTCCGGTGATAAATATGGCAGAAGAAGATATATATGGAAGCAAGAAAAGATATGAGCTTTTTATAGCAAATATTAAGGAACTGGCGACACCATCCCAAGACAGAAAGTATTGCTGTTCAAATCCAGCCAATCTTAAGTATTTTGAGAAGCTGAGCCTTCTATTCGATGCAAAAGACATTTCATTCGTCAGAAGGTTAAGGCTAATGCAAGGCATGAAACTAATCTGCCATCACATCAAGAAAGACCTTTCTGAATGCACCCGTGAAGATATAAACACTCTTATGGCAGTGATGCACCGCACATACAATACTTCGAAAAGCAAAGAAACTTTTATCACTGACTTGCGGCATATGTGGCGGCTGTTATTCCCTGAACTGGATAACCACGGGAGACAGGATGAAACCTTAGTCCCTTACGTTGTCAGGCATCTATCTCCCAAGATTGACAAGAGCAGAGAAAAGGTTCGTTCGGATAAATTCAGCTATGAAGAGTTTGAAAGTATCCTGAATTATTTTTCGTCTGATTTAAGGATTCAGGCATATTTAGCGTTAGCACTTGAAAGCCTTGCCCGACCTCAGGAGTTGCTTTATTTAAAACTAAGAGACGTGGAAACACACGATAACTATGCAAAACTTTTTATCAGCGAGCATGGCAAGGAAGGCATCGGTTTATTGCAATGTATAGACAGCTTCCCCTATCTGCTTAAATGGCTGAATGTCCATCCACTGAAATCAGACAAGAATGCCTTTCTTTTCATAAATACTGGCAATAAGAACCGTGGCGAACAGTTGAAACCGGGGCAGATTAATAATCTCATAAAACAGGCATGCAGGACATTGGGCATTAACAAGCCAATAACATGCTACAGCCTTAAACGAAATGGTGTGACTATGAGGCGGCTTCGGGGCGAAAGCGATATGGCTATTCAGCATGCGGCAAGATGGACAAGTACAAAGCAACTAAAAACCTATGACATGAGCAATCAGGATGAGGCTTTCAAGATTGCATTACAGAGACGAGGACTTTTGAAAAATACTGAAAATATTAAAACAAATTTTGAGGTTAGGAAGTGCCCCTATTGCAACGAGCTTATTGGATTCAGTGAGACTGTCTGCCCGAAATGCAAACATATTGTCAGCAGGGATGCAATCATCAAGGACATAAAAAAGGATGAAGAAATATTAAATCTCAGAAAACAACTGAATGACATGCAAGGCATAAAAGAGCAGATAATGCAAGAAATGATGGAAAGAATTCTGGCCGCTAAAGGCGGCTGATTATTTATTTTTTTGTTCCCGGACATATCATCCGGTACAGCTTTCTCATTTCAGGTTTCAAATAGTGCAGATTCTCCTCAACGTATTTCTCAATACTTTCAAATCCGCTTCCCTTTGCTATCTGCAATAAATCTTGCCTGTCCATATCATCACTGAAAAATGATTATGCTTTTAAGCGTTACACTGACGAAGCACTGGACATATTAGTATCGTAAGATACTAAGAAGATGTTTGAAAGATAAGAAGTTATGATAGAAAAGTTGTATCCTTAAAGAATCATGTTAGGAAACAGGTCAGGAGTCAGGCAGTCTCGTCCGCCGACCCTCGATTTATCGAGGGGAAATCTTTATATGGGGGTATCGCCCCCCTTATAAAGATTTAGGCGGCAATAAAAAAAGGCGATTATCTTAATCGCCTGTAAAATATCTGAGGGACTTGTTCTGCCTCTATAACAACAGAATGGTCACAGGTGCCAAATCTGGCAAACTCAATGCAGTCACAAACAAGCTTACCGTCTTTGTTCTCTGTGACAGTGTTGCACTGTCCCTCTTCATTAAAAAATTTATATTGGGTTATGAGATACATCACAACCACCTCCACTTGTGAAGGTGGTTGTCAGTCGTGGAGCGAAGCCCCTTTAAGCAAACCCCACATTAAACTTTTAGCCAGCAGGCGACCTTCCAGCAGGAAGGGAAAAGTTTAAGTTAAGGGGTTTGCGCGGGGCGAAGCGACATCAATATTGAATAAAAAGTATTGCGATAAATTTTTATAATGGGTATCCAAAAGCACATTTATGTCGGAAAACATGAATCAGGAAGCAAAGGCAATAGCTATCATAAAGCAAATGGAGCCAGAGGAAGATTTTCAAAAGGTAAAAGCATTGGAAGGTTATGATTTAAAAGGAAAAACCAAGCTTGTTGAAGTCAAATACAGAGTTAAGAAAGCCCCTGTTTCTATTGAGAAGTCTGAATACGAAGCATATAAAAAACATGAAAACTTTTGGCTTTATCTTGTATATGGCGACTTGAACACACCCGATAAAGTCGTGATTGAAAAATATTCAAAGCAGGACTTAAAAAATAAGATACCAGATGAGCCTCATACGATTATTTATAGATTCTATCCATCCGGGAAAAAAGAAGAAAATAATTAAACAAAATGCTTCCCGCATTTAATACATCTGGCAATGTCATAACCTAAGACTTTACCAATCAATTCAATATGCTTATGAGAACAGCTACCATCAGTAGGTTCTGGAATATCTGCATCCATTGAGAACTCATCAAGGCTTTGTATGTATTCAATAACAAGCTTTTTCCCTTCCGCACTATCGAAGTCTAAAAACTCAATTGACGGGTTATCTTTGCGGCTTACCTTTCTAAACTGCCCTAACCGTATATCAACTGTATAGCCCTTAAATTCCGGTAATGCTGTTGCCATACTTTCATGTGTTTCTTCATTTGTATTTAAATTTTTTGACATAGTCAATCACCCGCTTTCAAGGTGATTGACTGCAATCATGGAGCGAAGCCCCTTTAAGCGAACCCCACATTAAACTTTTAGCCCGCAGGCGACCTTCCGACAGGAAGGGAAAAGTTTAAGTTAAGGGGTTTGCGCGGGGCGAAGCGACTCTATATATCCGTAAGATTTCCGGCAGGAATGGAACAAGGCATTTAAAGAAAATAATTATTCTTAAGACAGGTTAAAGGTTCGTTTGCATGCAGAAGAAATGCCCGTATATCTTTGATATGCGGGCTGATTTTTAATCAGCAGGAACATTCAATCTTCCACCTCTTTCCAAAAGCTGTAATATTCCTTCTTATTGAATGTAACTGAATCAAGAAGACAAATGCCAATAATCTCCCCGGCTTTGCTGATTCTCCCGGTAATCCTGCAATCCTCATCTGATGGCGTCAAGTCTCCGGATGGATGGTTATGAGCAAAGATTATGCTGTTGCTGTTAAGCTTCAACGCTCTTCGAAACAAGGTTCGCGGGTCAATGTTGCAGGAATTCAAGCCGCCTTTAAACAAGACCTCGCTCTTAATCAATTTGTTTTTTGTGTCGAGATAAAAGAAAATCGCATTTTCCTGAGAATAATTTATTCTCATTCGCTTGATTTTACTAAACAGCGCAGACGAGCTGTCTATTATTCCCAAAGGTTCCTTTAATTCCAATAATTGCTTCATGGTTAATCCCTCCGAAGTTTTTTTCTGCCCGAAACTTCGGGGGCCATGAAGCGAATCAGCCGCATGTAGCGAACCCTACATTAAACTTTTAGTTCGATAGAACGACCTGCAAACGTTGCAGGGAAAAGTTTAAGTGAAAGGGTGAGCGGCGGCTGGTTCTGACTAAATTTTATTAACAGCTATGTAAACAAAAGCATAACCCACTGCACCATTTATTATTGCCTCAGACAAATTCGAATCAAATGCTTTTAATGCGCTGCTAAGCCCAAGTATGCCTACTGAGATTAATATACTTCTTGCTATTTGCCGCCATGTTGCTTCGTGTTCTTTTTTCATTGGAATCACCAAGTTACTATAAACATAATAGTGTATATAAAAGTAATTCTCTCCGACGATATAATGCTTATATTATTTGTATTAATAAGAATAAAAAGGGACAGATTTTTAAGCTGGAGGGTATAATTATTAAGAATATGCAAGTCATTCTTTATGAATGTCTCAGGATTTTATTTATTCAGAATTTCTTCAATCAAAGCGACAATATCAAGATGCCCCTTGCCCCTCTCGGTAAGCTCGCCTTTTCTCTTTAGGTCTTCCCTGTCCGTTCTTATCTGCTCAACCAGAGCCTTGATTTCATTTATTTTATCCATTAGCCGCACCTCACAAGGCCCTCTTTTTTAGTTTTGGTAGTAAAGGGCAATTTTTAAAGCTATTGAGCAGATTTACACCAAAGGATTCAGTGCAAGGTTTATAAGGGCATAGTTCAGAAATTAGAATGATATGAATGGTTAATCTTAATCTCTACGCATGGGTTGTCGGCGGGAAACAAAGAATAGCGATATTAAAGGCATTTTGCAGGGAGCTTACGCCAAGCCAGTTGCATAAATTAAGCAAGCAGTATAATGACAAAATCAGCATGAATAATGCGAGTGACGTAGTCCGGAGTTTTGCAAGGAAAGGGATTGCGGTCTGCTTAACGCCCGCGAATAAAACAGGAAGGATTTACAAGCTTACTTCCGACGGTGAGGAGATTAGGAATGCGATATTAAAAGATTAAATGTGTTTATTAGGCAATATCAGAAAGTTCTTTCCAGAGTAAAGGCGATAACCTGCTTTTTAATACACCCTTATTCAAATGAATCCAACTGAGGCAATCTTTATCATTAGCGAATTCGTCATCCGTTAATGAATTAATCGAGATGGCAGTTGTGCGAGACAATCCTAAAGATTGTAAAACCATAACATTTTTCTTAAACGTCCCATATTCAAGATACATCGGTAATGAGTCACAGATACCAGAAGTATCGTAGCCGGATTCCTTATAGAAATGGAAAAGAATATCTATGTAGCATTTTAGATAGCGCTGATATTCAAATTGGAGCATATTACTGATATCATCAAAAAGACCCTCTATCGCGGTATTAATCATTTCGACCGTAGGTTCGCTTTCCTTTCTTAGAGTATATATCTTGAATTTTATCAATTCCGATGTGTTCCCATCATTCATCCACTGATATGTGAACGGCGCAAAGTATTCATTTCGCCTATCATTTATATTTCGAAAAAGAACATCAATAATTTTATATATTTTTTCAAGATTATCTAAGCCGCCTTTTTCAGTAGGATGTAACGGGACAGGCGGAGCTTCTTTCCGAAATTGTTCCAACAATTTTTGTTGTAATAAAGGATTAACCGAGGAATTCTTTTGAACGATAGCGGCTGGCAACTGTATTGTTCCAGCGATGCTTTCGATTTCTTTCTGAATGGCTTTAAGCTTATCCTCTTCAAAACTTGGATTTCGCGCCATAAGGCGTTTTATGAAGTCGCTACTTCCCCCTTTAAGTTCATGGATGATAAATTTAGTAAGTGCTTGCTCGATTGGCCTATTTTTCTCGGTAAAATAAAGTTGTTTAAGACAGTCCATAATTTCTTTGTTCTTATTAATTACCGTGCTTTCAAGGATGCTTTGAATTTCATGTTCCATGTCTTTCGGGTCTGGTTTATAGCCCGTCCATTCATTGATATTTATGCAAAAAATATTACCGTAATAATCCTTAAGCAGTCTGCCTGCTCTGCCGGCAAGATTCCAAAAGCTAAGAGATGTCATGCCAGCCCTTCCTTGTTTGGGCTTGTAAATAAAAATATTTTGAGCAGGCAAATTAACACCTTCAAGCAGTGTACTTGTGCAAAAAATATACTTCAACCTTTTACCAGCAAATAGGGCTTCAATAAAATTCCGGACTTGGACTGGCAAGCCACCGTGATGATAAGCTACCCCATGCTTTAAGCAATCAATAAGGAAATAGTCTGGATGGATGTTTGCCTTCAAGAAAGCAATAACTTCATCAATTTCTGGATAATTAACTACTTCCTCCATCGAGCTAAAAATCCTTGCATAATTAACGCATTTAGGACGGCTATTACAATAAACTATATTAAATTCGGCACCAAATTTCTTTGCAGAATAAAGCAGTGGCCAATCTTTGCTATTTGATAAGAGGCCTATTTCTTCATCTGTAAATGCTGTCTTATAAATATCAATTTCCTTCTCAAAGTCTTCAGAAATTAACTTAATTTCACAGGAATAGTCTAATATATTTACGCTAAGAAGATTCTGTGCTACAGGCGAAAGCCTTGTCTTCTCGGTCTGTAAATCTTTTAGGTGAAACATCTCAGCAAATTTTTCGGGATTCTTTGTGAAAGGGCTTAGAAATATTTTTTGCAAAACCACCTTTTTAGCGTCATTTCGTTTTAACGCTTCCTCTATAACCTCTTCAAGCAATATGCCTCTGCCGGGGTCGGAAACTTTCTGTGCCTCATCAATAATCAGCACATCTAAAGCCTCATTGAATTCTGTATCAAATAACAGGTTATGAAATCGCTCCTGTGTCAGAACAAAGAACATCTTATTAACAGCACTGCCGTTGGAATAGTTTGCAGATGAAGTCACTAACACATCGGGGACATCAAAGTCTGATAAGCCGCGCTTAAAATCACGTTGCACCTGTGCAATTAATGCCCGTGTGGGAACGATATAAACGACAATAAATTTTTCTTTCTCCTTAAACCTTTTTGCTAAATAAGCCTTTAAAAGGAACGATTTTCCTGCGGAAGTTGGTGCGGAAATGCTGATTGAATTGCCCTTCTCCAAGTCTTGGAATGTCTTCGACTGAAAATCCGTGAGAAAAACATCATTCTTTTCAAATTGGATAGGCAGTTGGTTATTCGCCATTTTCAGCAAGACATGACGAAACAAGACTGGATTGAAAGGAATATTTGATTCTTTATAGACTGAGAAATAATCAGGGTTGTTCTCTTCTGTGTTCTTTCTTATGACAGGAATTTGGCCGCAACTGATGATTATGTATTGGACAATTCGGTTTATTTGGTCGTATTCAGAAGAATAATTTTCCGAGAGTATAGTCGCGATTTTATATGCCAGCCTCTTACAATTATCATTTGAGAAGGAAAAAACTGATGCAGATTGGAGTAAGAATTTGATGCCGTCAAAGGTGAGGTTGGATTGTTGTTTTGTTGCAATATGCTGAGACTTTAAGAGCTCCTCATAAGCCTCCTTAAACTTTTGAGTCCCCAATATCTCCTCGGACAATTCTTCATATATCGACTTTTTTGCCATTTTCAACAGCCTTTGCAAATTTTTCCCGTGAGCCTTTTAAATCCTTAAACGGAATAATAAAGAAAAGGAAATTCTTGTTCGCTAAATCAGGAAACTCTTTAAACTTCGACTCAATATCCGCAAGATACTGCTTAATACTTTCTCTATATAACTCCAATGCTTTGTTTATTAGCTCAACGCCGCGATGATTTTGCTCGATAGATTGTAAACTGTCATATTGATAGCCGATAAAGACTGCATGGGCTTCAGTAAAATCAAAAAGGTCAGATTTGCAGGGATTAAGATAATCCTTAATCATTTTTCGTGTTTCTTCGGGAATATCCTCGGGGAGGTTGCCAGAAACAAGCTTTATGTCAAACTGTCTCCCGCCATTTTTATGATAATTATTAATGTCTGATAATGCCTTATTGAGAGCATCGCCAAAAGACTGATATGTCTTGGATTCTCCCAAATACAATGTTTTCAAACTTCCATCCAAGCCAAAATGAATGGCATCAGCACCATGAGCATGCATCTCACCAGAAGTTTTAAGAGCCATTTTATTTACAATCTGCACTGCACCTTCAAACAACTCTAAAAGATGAAAAAGAATAATTTCACCAAATTCACCTGTTTTACTATTGCTGACAAACCTATCAACAGCAGTTTTCCAAAGACGAAGTATCGTGTTTGGTTCAAGTGAATCCCTTTCCTCTTTGCTTAATGAATACAGTGGCAAATTCTCAAAAACATATCTCAAAAAGTCAGTTTCACGGCTTGCATCATTTGTATATTTAATGAGCAAAAATTTTCCTTTAACGCGAGAAGGGAAAATATCTTTTATCTCGGCAGTTTCGAGGAAATTAGCAAAATCCTCTTTCGCTCGGCATCCAATGTTTATCTTTTCAGTTTCCATAAAATTGTTTAAATCGACGGTAATGCTACTATCTTTAAATATGTTATTAAAAAACAGCCCGCTTTATAATCTCAATAATCCCAATTCACATGCCCTAATGGAGCACGATTTAGCTCTTCTTTATAACTCTTCCATTGCGGCATTATTTTGTTTAAATAAGCCGTGAATATTGAATTGTGCCGCCTTTCAATAAGATGAACCATCTCGTGAAGAGTTATGTATTCAACATAATGCAATGGCTTCTTTACCAACTCAAGGTTCAGCCAGATTCTTTTTGCCTCGCTGTTGCATGTCCCCCACTTAGTCCGCATTTTTTTAATTCCAAAGCTGGCAACCGAAACTTTCAACGCCTTTTCATATTTAGAAATAATTTCAGGGACTTGCTCTTTTAATCTTTCCCGATACCATTGGTCTAAGACTTCTTTCTTTTTTGATTTCGAGGCATCTGGCCGAACATACATTTCTAAAATATTATGCTTTATCTTTACTGTTGGAGCGCAATTGCATTCAATTACTTTTAAAAGAAATCTTTTACCAAAATAATAATGGCTTTCCCGTGTCAGATATTCCCGAGCGGTTTCTCTCTTCTGGTTCCGAAACCGATTTTGCTGTTTCTTAATCCAGCCAAGCTTCGATATAGCAAACACCCGAACAGTTTCAAGCTTCATCCGCATTGGAGCGGCTATGCGCACCCTACCCGTCGGAGGATATACGCTTAAATGAACGTTCCTAATGTCTTTACGGATAACCTCTAAAGAAATGCTTCCGAGCTTGATTCTATCGCTTTTAATAATCATTTTGCTGTTTCACTATTGAAAATATTCTTTCCACTTCCTCGACGTTATTTAAAACCTTATGGATTGCGGCCTTGATTTCGTTTTCCTTAAATGGGTTCCCTTTCCAATCTGCCTTTTTGACGCGCAGGATTGCCTTGTCTACCGCAAGAGCCAATTCTTCATTATTGCCGAGGTTATTGTAAAGAGACCGCTGTGCCTGAGTCTTAATGCTCTTCGGCGTGTCCTTTTGCATTCTGTTGCTGACTCTTTTAGCCAAGTCCGCTATCTTTTTGAGGTATTCCGTATATTTGACAGCGTCGTTCTTTCTCTCCCTGATTATCTCGGAAAGCAATTTAGACATCTCATCAAAATAAGCAGGGTCAATCAAGTGCTCCTTGAATATTCTCCTTCTAACGTTGTTTTCAATGGCCTCAGCAACTGCCTGCTGATTTTGTTTCACTTCTCTCGGAAGCGAATTTATAGCATCAGCAATCCCGGACTTAACAATAAGGTCAAGCAGTGTCTGGTTCTCAAAGTCTGATATGACTTTTGGCTCATCAGCGGCAATGAAGTTGTCAATTAAGTGCCGCATGTCTGCTTCGTATGTTTTAAGGTCAATAGTCTCGCCGCTAACCTTTCGGATTTCTTCGCGGAGGTTAAGATAGAAGTCTAAGTTTTTCTTAATATCCTCGACTTCTTTCCTTGTGTATCCAGCCTCTTCCAGCTCGCCTGCAATGTTTGCGTATGCCCTTATGAATGCCACTGTGTGCTTATAGAGGGCTGTCCTCTTAACTTCATTGTCTTTCAAATCGTCCGGGTTCTCTGGGTCGCCACAGAAGAAATGGATATATGCCAGCAAGTCTTTCGGCTTGGGAACTGGTTCACATAGCAAACCGATTTCTTCCATCGCGCCGTCGAGCCGTTCCCTGCCTACTTCAAGCCTGTCTTTCAAAAGGATGTCCACGTCTTCTTTTTCAAAATCGTCATAATCAAGCTCTGCCGTATAGACAGCTACGGCATTCTCAACCTTCTTAAACAGGTCTTTATAATCAACAATGTATCCGAACTGCTTATCATCAGTATCAAGGCGGTTTACCCTGCATATTGCTTGAAACAAACCGTGGTCTTGCATTTTCTTGTCGATGTAAAGATACGAGCATGGCGGAGCGTCAAACCCGACGAGAAGCTTATCAACAACAACAAGCAACTTCGTACTTGCGGGCTCTTTGATAAATTTATCTTTCACCTTATCTTCGTAAGTCTCTGCCTTATTTTTGCCCGGTTGAGCTTTTATGTCTTTTAGCAAGACCTCATAGGTCTTGTATATCTCCTGTTTTTCTGTTTCAGTGTTCGCGCCAGTGTCTTCGGTCGTGATGTCTTTGGTTGACGGATTGTAAGAAGTAACCAAGCCGCATTTGCCTTTAAGTTCTGTCTTCTGGAACAGCTCATAATACCTGCACGCTTCATGGATATTTCCTGCAACAAGTATCGCATTGCCATATCCAGACATTAGGCGGGGCTTTACATTAAAGTCGAAAACAACGTCATTGACTATCTTCTGAAGCCGGGAAGCACTGCTTAAGACTTTCTGCATCGTGCCCCACTTCTTCTTTAGTTCTAATTTCTGAAAATCATTAAGCCCTTTGGTCTTTGCCTCAAACCATTCATCTATTCGCTTCTGTGACGTGATTTGCTGGTCGACATCCCTTGCCTCATAAACCAAGTCCCTGACCACTTCATCATCGACAGCCTCATTGAATTTGTATGTGTGAATATATTTGCCGAAAACCTCGATGCTGGTTTTCTTGTCGGATTTAAGAAGTGGTGTCCCGGTAAAACCGACAAAGATTGCGTTCTGCAATATTGTCTTCATGACCTTATGCAGTTTGCCGGATTGTGTCCTGTGGCATTCGTCGACAAAAACGAATATCTCGCCGTAAGTCTTGACCGGAGAATTTTTTAATTCCTCAATGAAAGCGTCGAAATCCTCAACGTCTCTCCTGCCAAATTTATGGACAAGACTGCACACTAAGCGAGGCTTGGCCTTGCCTAACTGCTTCATCAAATCTTTGCCGCTACTTGTGCGGTAGATTTCTTCACCTGTGTCCTCAAAGACACGCTTTATCTGCTTATCCAGCTCATCCCTGTCTGTCATGATTGCAATTCTGGCATAGGGATTATTTTCAAGAATCCACTTAGCCAGCCAGACCATAACAAGGCTCTTGCCGCTTCCCTGCGTGTGCCAGATAATGCCGCCTTCGCGCTTCCTTGCGTATTCCTGAGCCGCTTTTACACCGAAATATTGGTGTGGGCGGCAGAGTTTCTTAATCCCGCCATCGAAAGCAATAAAGTCATAAATTATTTCGAGGAATCTGCGCTTATCACAAAGAATAAGCAGGTATTTGTCGAGCAAGTTCTTTTCCTTGCTCTCTTCTTTCCATTTTAAATAATACTTTTCAGGAGTGCCGATTGTTCCATATCGCAGGCCTTCAGTGTCGTTGCCCGCAAATATAAACTGGATGGTTGAGAAAAATAATTGGATAAATTCTTTTTGCTGATTAACAATGCTTTGCCTTATTCCATCACCGACTGATACAGTGCTTCGCTTGAGTTCTATTACACCAAGCGCAATGCCGTTAACGTACAAAACAATGTCCGGCCTTTTGTCATGATTTCCCTGAACAGTGACTTCTTCAGCTATCGCGAAATTGTTCTTATCAGGGTTCTGCCAGTCGATTAAATGGACTGTCTCGAAATTTTCGCCAGCCTCAGCCTTGACTTTGACGCCGTAACGTAGAAGGTTGTAAACATTTTGGTTATTGGTATAAAGGCTTTCATTGTAATTGTTCGCCGCAACCCTCAACTTGTCGATTGCCTTATTTATCAGGGTGTCGTTGTAAAGCCCTCTGCCATTCTTATCCTTGCACTCGCATAAATATTTCCTGAGATATTCTTCCTCAATGTTGCTATTGTTGGGACGCTCTTCCCAGTTGCCAAGATAGGCATAGCCGAGCTTCTTGCCCGTCAGTAATTTAACTATACGATTTTGGGTAACTCGTTCAACCTGCCCTACTTGGCTTGAATTGGCGTCGTCCATTGGTGATTCCTTTTAATTTTTAAAAAGTTTGAAACTAACCTGATAGCGATAAAACTCTATATCTCTTGTGACAGCGAGGGCGCGACGGAGACGAATATCATCTTCCAGCGCAATAATTATCCCTTTAACTGCCTGACCATCTTCAGCTAATTCCTGAAGGACATAGCCCATATATCTTTGTATTTGCCCGATGACATGGTCGCTTGCCCTGCCTTTTTTAAGCTCGACAACAAGCAACTCCTTTTTGTTCTTGCTAATAGCAAGAATATCAATCGCGCCCGTGTCTGTTGGATACTGCTGGCCTACAAGCTCGCCGTCTTCTTCATAAATGTTATAGTTCTTACCAAGTTCAGTCTGTTTCCAGTTTTCGATAAGAAATTCTTCGAGGTGTTCTTCCAGCGCAAACACCGACGGGTCTTCAACTGTATCATCAGTCGCAATAATTGTCGCAGGGGCACTGCCAGCAATCAGCCGCTCAATCTCTTCAGAAAACTTAGTGATAGTGCTTATAGTACCAATAGAGCCGGTTGAATTTTGTAAAGCCTGACTCATTGAAGCGCGCTCGATAGCTTTCGAATACCATTTTACTGTTCTTCTATGCGGTAAAACTTCCTTTGGATGGTAACTGTAATCATCCAACACTTCACCGACCAGATAACTACCCGAGCCGTTAGGGCAAAGGACAATATCACCGACCTTGATACCTTTAGCCACTGTCCATAATGCACCACAAGCAAGGCCTGCCGAGACTTTGGTTTTATTAGGATGATTCTTAAGAAATATCGGGACAAATTCTTTATTGAATAATCGCCAGTCTTCCGGCAATTTACCTTCGAGGCTCATGTTTACCTCGAAGTCAACGCCGATAAAATTGCCTTTAAAGCATTCCTCGGCATGAGCACTTTTCCTTCCGAGCATGACGCGGTAATAGTTTCTTATATTCATTCGGCAGTCACCAGCCTTCTCTTTCCGGTTAATAATTCCTGCATTAATCCCTGCTTGATTGCCTTGTATTTATCAAGTTTCTGCTCAAGTTCCTCAATTTCAACGTCCATATCTGAAAGAATCAGGGCGATGGCTTGTTGTTCTTCTTGAGTTTCTGGGATTTCCAGATTGACGTTTGATATTTGCCCGAGATTAATTTTCTTTGGGATGGCTGATTGTAGCGAGTTCAATTCTATTTCTTTCTTGAAATAAGCTGACTGTGAATAATGCGCGATAAATTGTGGAGAGTAGCCTTTCTTAACTTTTAATAAAGCAAGACTTACATAAAAACTTGCATTAACGTCCCAATAAACATATTTGCAGTCACCAATTGAGCCAATTCGTGTCATCAAAATATCACCCTTCTCAATTCGATAACTTTTTGTTAAGACTGAATGTTCTTTTTCAGAAATAAATTTTGTTTTCTTAAAATCATTAGCTGTTACATTCTCGACACTATAAAACGGAATTCCAGAGGCTACATATTCAGGGGTTTGATGTGTTCCATCTCGAATTTCAGCAATCTCGCCAAGGCGTTTTTTTATCCACTTATCTTTAAATCCAATCAATCGCTTTTTTCCAGTCAAAAGTTCATGCATTACGCCCTTTTTTAGATTTTTCTTCTTTCTTATAAGCATTCCTAAATCGTCAACTAAAAGGGCAATATCATTTAATGCTGTTGAAATTTCTTTTTGTTCAGAATATGACGGTAATGGAATTTGCATATCCGCAATCATTTCCATTCTTATAGAATCAACGGAAGATTTTGCAGTCATTTGCATAATTCGGGCATAAAAATGATTACTGAAATAGAAGTAAAAGAACTTTCCATCCAATTTTTTCTTGAAATCACTTATTTTATAAACTCGTTGATGATAATCAAACTTGCCATTTATATAGTGAAAAACCTTCCCTGTCCCAACCCCATCACCTGCTGTTAAAACTGCTTCCCCGTCATAGGAAAATGAATTTATTCTTTCTGCAATCTGTGAACGGACAAAAAATGGATACTGCCCATCTTCACGCTTGTCTTGAGTATTTTTCGAGCCAGTTGTGATTGAAGCAAGATTCCCCACAAAGTCTATGTCCCAGTCTTTGGGAATCACTCCAACTTCTGTCCTTTTGTATCCTTTGGGAACTTCTGTCACCATTTGTATCCCATCTTCTTGAGGTGATTATCCACTTTATCCATTAATTTCTTAGTATCAGAAGCAAGCTTCGGCAATGGTTTTTCGTAACGCTCAACCAATTCCTTAATCCTTCCTGTTAACCGCTGGCTAATCCGTTCCATTTCCGCCTTCACATCTTTTTCTATTGTCGCTATCCATTTATCATCGACGACAAGAGTCTTTATTTCTGCCTCAGTCAGGGCTTTATATTTAGCCACAACTTTCTTGCCAAGCGCATTTTTTGCCGCATCAATTGCATGATTAGCTTCAGCCTCTTGTTCTAAAAGAGCCTGATATTTTTCGAGAATCTTAAGCTCGTCTTCCGCGTCCTTGTCGCCCTTAATTTCCTTCAAACGTTTTGTCACAAGAGCTTTAGTAATCTTGTCTTTATCATTCTTAACTTCATATAGCAGGCCGCCTTCACTGCCGTGCTCTTCAGCCATCTCTTCCATCTGTTGAGTAAACACATCACGCCCGGCTTCCAGCTCATCAACAGCTTTCTGTTCAGATGAAAAATAACGAGCAATGATTAACGATTTGGGTATTACACGGCCATCCCATTCGCCTTTCTTCTCTTGCCTTTCAATTTCATGCCCGGCATCCCAACCATCATCGACCAACGCATAAACATCGTCCTGCATGGTTTCTTGCCAATAAGCCATGAGGTGCTGGTAGATGTCATATTTGTCTATCAGTTTAAGATTTGAAAAAGCTGAAAGTAAATCTTCTGATATGTCTTTTATTAACTCTTTTGGCTTGTCCTCTACCGCTATCTTCTTTAATTTTGGGACTGTCTTGTTGCGCCAATTATTAAATACACCGCCGACCTTTTTTCCATACGCAATAAATTCAGCATTTGAAAATATGGTTTCCTTTACTGCATCATTCGCCACATGAAGCTTTACAGAATTTGCGCGAGAGCCTTTACTAAACAATGCCTTCCTTAATGATGGGCAAACCTCCCAATAAGATTCCAGCTCATCTATATCCTGTGAAGGAATCTCGCCGAGCAAGTGCGACTCGATGTTATGTATGTCCTCTTCATCTTGGCTGTCAATATATCGCGGGATATTTAGATTAAAGTCATTCTTCTCGATTTCCACGACTGAGACCATGCGGCTATATTTCTCAAGCTCAATAGTATTATTAAAAACATCGACTATCTTATGAATATCCTGTTCGCGGAGACGATTCTTGTTCCCGTCTTTAATAAAGCTTTTACTGGCATCAATCATGAAGATGCCTTTGCGATTATCGGCATTTTCTTTGTCTAAAATAACAATGCACGCAGGTATTCCAGTGCCATAAAACAAATTGGCAGGAAGCCCAATAATCCCCTTGATATAACCTTTCCGTATAATATTGGCTCGTATCTCAGCCTCAGAATTGCCACGGAATAAAACACCATGCGGTAAAATGCACGCGCCCTTGCCTTTTGTCTTTAATGATTTGATTATATGAAGCAGAAAAGCATAATCTCCATTCTTCTTTGGCGGGACACCGTAATTCTTGAACCGCTCATATTTATCGCTTATAGTCCCGTCGTCTTGCGTAAGCCCGCTACTCCATGACTTATAGCTGAAAGGTGGATTTGCAACGACAAAATCGAATGTCTTTAACCTATCATTTTCATCGCAATGCAGAGGATTGCTTATTGTGTTGCCTTGCTTGATGCTGAGTATGTCTGAGGCGTGGTTGTGCAAGACAAGATTCATTCTGGCAAGGCCTGCCGTCGCCACATCCATTTCTTGTCCGTATAAACTGATGCTCTTTTTTGCCTCATCACCTACTTTTAATAAAAGCGAGCCTGAGCCACAGGTCGGGTCGTACACCGTCGTGGACGGAGAAGATTTTTCATTTACACCGATTATCTTTGCAATTACACGGCTTACTTCAGCAGGTGTATAGAATTGTCCCTTGCTCTTGCCGCTTTCTGTCGCGAAGTTTCGCATCAGATATTCATAAGCGTCCCCGAGAATGTCATCGCCCTCTGCCCTGTTCTTGCTAAAATCTAATGTAGGATTTTCAAATATGGCGATAAGGTTCGATAGCTTCTTGACCATCTCTTGACCGCTGCCGAGCTTATCGGAGTTGTTAAAGTCGGCAACATCAATTGTGCCTGTAAGCTTGTTTGCTTCGGCAATCTTTCCAACTATCTTCTTGTTAATGTCATCACCAATTGTTGGCTTTCCTTTTAAGGCAACCATGTCCTTAAAAGAAGCACCTTTGGGAACAGTAATCGGCGCATATGGAACACCTGCATACTTATCAGAAATGTATTTGATAAACAACAGGACAAGGACGTAATCTTTATATTGCGAAGCGTCCATGCCACCGCGAAGCTCGTCGCAACTTTTCCATAGAGAGCTATATAACTTAGATTTCTTTATTGCCATTAAAATACCCCTTTATGCCTAAACATTACAGCGGCTCTTAATAAACCTTTCCAAATCTTCTCTCTTAGGAAGAAACGAGAGAAATCAATTCCCTTTAAGCGCTTTAAGCATTCCCTGATACTTCAAGCGATACGAATCACGATAGTTGCTTTTGAAATCTTCAATTTCAGTTTTTCGGCTAACATTCCAGTAAAAATAGTAGTGTTCTCTTTCTTTCTCAATTTTTTCAAATATTCCATCCCTTGCCGTCTCAATTTCAGTGACAACTTCCTGAGGCAATTTATTCTTTACTATTCTGCATTGACCCGGCTGAATATGCGGATTGCCAATCTCAGCGTCTGCATAGGCATCCAGATAAGCCCCACCATAAACCGCATTCTTTTCTATACCCTCAAATTCAATTCTGTTTTGATATTTAAAATGCCCATATGCTATTGATGTCGTCAGCATAAAGTCACGTGACAACATCCCTTTGTTAATCTCCATAACTTTCTTGAGTAATAAATTCAATTTTTCAATCGCTGTTCCGTTGCTATTAACAAATAAGATTCCACAATCTGATACAAAAATACCCTCAACTTTTGAAGAAACAATATTTGTAGTCCTATCACCCAAAACCATATAACCAAGGGAATAAAAGCTATTGAGAGCTTCCCAAGCCCTATTATCTTTCTTCATTAATTCTTTGAAGCCTGATATATCCATGAAGGCAACAAAGGTTTCCCCATCAAAATTACTAACTGGCATATCCTAAAGATTACTCCTCGATTTAATAAACTTTTCTAAGTCTTCCCTCTTAACCTTCCAATAGCGGATTTTTACAGCTTTAATCTGCTTTTCGCGGATTAATTGCCGAATCCGGTATTCAGAAAGCCCAAGCTCTTTTGAGACCTGCCTCACAGTCAGATAGTCTTTCAGAAGCATAAGGGAAACCTCGATTTACGGAATTGTACGTTATGCAACATTATAACACACTGAAAAAGCCTGTCAGTAAGATTCAACAGGCATTTACCCAATCTCAGCAATCCGCTTTAACACGCCTTCCATAGTACGCCTGTAGCGCGTCCATCTGTCAGCCATAGGTTTGAAGGTAGACTTTTTTATTTTTTACTTCGTTATTTTCCATAATGTTACGTAAATATCCTTTACGCATTCATCGGTCTTCGAGATGAACGCGTGTGACTATTGTTCATCCCCCCTACTTCTTCTCAAATTAAATTTTTCTATTTCGCCATCAGATATCCTGAACAAATGCCCCACAATAACGTCTCGACTATCTGAAATATTCTCCGTCAGACAAAAAGAATACGTCGCCAGGTTAAATAAAGAAACAAAGGCATAAATAGCCGAAGAATTGGGCATACGATTTATCAAAATGACATGTCCAAGTCTTCGATAGCCATCTATTTTCTCATCAGGAGTAATAGCCTCTTTAGATATAAATGGCTCCGAATGGCTTAAACTTTCCCCGTAGCGAATGTATTTCCGTATAGAATCAAAATCTGACCGCAATACAAAATCAGGACCTTCTTGGGAAGCTAAATAATTAAATCCTATCTTTGCAACTGCTCGCATGATCGTCTGGTCAATTCTTCCAAACATTCTGGATTGACCGGGAGTTATAGATTCTCGTGCTGCCTCCCCCATTAAGAAATAGCCTTTGTCTTGTAATGCCTTATTTGCTGATTCTTGGTCACATCCTAATACCGCGAATCCTTTTTCTGTGCCGATACAGTAACGTTTATTATCGAAAAATTTTGCACTCGGTATCTTATCTAAAGGAAAAAAATCATACTCTTCTGTGCCCGATTTTAGAAAACCAACTTGAGGAACTGGTTTTATAACAATTTTGCCTGAGTTTTTGTCATATTCCCGATACGCATACGCCCCTTTTAATGCGCCGTCTTCAATCTTAGTTATGATTTGGCTGTTTTTCCCAAAAAATTTGAATTCCTTGACGGGTTTTATCCCGAATTTATAGCGAGCAACACTGCCCTCATAAGTATCCCTTGCTAAAGCCACTTCAAGGTTTTTCCCAAAAAATTCATTACAGTCGTCGCAGACTATCCCGTTTAAGACTAAATTGTTCCTGAATTTGCCAAACGATTGAGGCAGGACGTGTTCCCTATTTTTGAATTTAGAATTATCTTTTTGAAGACAGTAAATACATTTCATTTTATTAACAAATGTCTATTAAATCGTTTAATAAGTCTATGCCGGTTTCATATAATTTATTCAAGCCAACTGACAAGCGACGCCATTGTTTTTTCCATCGTACGCCTGTAGCGCATCCATCGCCCAGCCGAAAGTAACAAGAAATATTTTATTCTGTAATGTATTGTTTATCATCGTGTTATGTAAGTCACATTCGTCTATCGGCTCTATCTATTAGATGCACGAGTACGACTAAGAAACGTTTTGCAATATTTGATAATGTTTTCTACAGGGAAATGGCAATGACAATTTAGACCATGCTCCAATTGTCTTCCACTTTCCATCTTTTCCTTGTACCTGCAATTCAGCTCTAACCGCCTTCTTCCCTCGATAATGCTCACAGATGCGATACTTTCCTGAAATCAATCCCAAAACTGCGGCCAAGTACTCTTCAACTTTCTCCCCCTTGGTACACGGAAACCATTCTAACCAAAAAAAATTTCCCGCCATTAAATGCAGCTCGTCATTGTTTTGCAAATTTAAATATATATCAAAATTAAGCCCCTCCTGCTTTGGAATATCCATGCTTAATTCAACTGGCTGGTCGTTATGTATACGCATTGAAAGGTGAGGAAACTCTTTTTGAATTCTTGCAAACACGTCTTGGGCTATCTTAAGTGTATCAGCCATAAATTTGTCTCGAGAATCTAATTACAATACTGTCCATAAACGAGCCATAGGTCAATCAGGAAACTTTCTTATTCCTTTCTTGATACCTACGCATACATCAGGTCAATGCTTCTTATCCCATTCCCCGATCTCAATACCACCAATGCGACCATTCTTCATAACATCCAAAATAACATCAGTTCCGTCTTCCCTTTCAAGAACAACATTATGATCGAAAACCCAGTCTTCTGAATGTGGACGAACAAAATATGGATCGCCGCATCCACAGCCGCAATAGGCCACCACTTTAGTGCACTTCTTTAATTCATTTATCAATTCAGCGTCTTCCGGCATTTGTGATTCCGCCAGATTGACCACCCACGACGGGTCGTAGCTACAAGGAGTTTTCTTTTTAGGCATCCTTCCCGTAAAACGCTTGATGAACTTGCTGATTGAATTAAAAACATTTCTCATCTTTGTTTAACATCTCCCCAATTTATGATAGCAAGTCGCTTCAAAATCCCTTCCATCGTCGCCCTATAGTGCAGCCAATGGTCAGCCGTAGGTCTTAATCAACACTTTCATATTCATAATTTTCCAAATACCCAGAATAAAGCATTTCTTTCCTCAAATAGTCGATAATGAACCCATCGATTCGTTTCCAAACATAGGATCGAAATCTGACCGGCCTCGGTTCCCCTTTCTTATTGCAATACGCAAGGTCATAGTCATGGATTTTCGCATGAAGAATCAATATGCCTTCTGCAAACAGGTCGTCACCAAATCTCCGCAAAAAAGCAGGAAATACAATTCTTTGAATCCGAAAAATTAAGAATTTCAAATGGCGCAATAATAATTCGTCTTTGCTTTTTGATAAGCCTCTCTGTGCCTGTGCGATTAGCTGACGCTCTTCCGATAAAGAAATCGCCGGATATGTCTTGATATTCTTCATCATTCGCATCTTCCTAAAAATATCCACCAGAATCAGTATAAATTTTCTTATTGAATCGTTTTGTCATTCCACGAAACAAATTCCGTCTTGAGTTGTCTCTCTTGTTCAAGGAGCGCCGAACGGATGGCCCTGTCCTTTTCAGATAACAGTTGCTTGCGAATAGTGAAAAATTTGCTGCTCAGGTTGACGAATTTCTTCGATTTGATAACGCCCCGTAGCCATGTGACAAATAACGATAAAGAATCATCGGCACAGGAATACTTCAGATACGTACAATACGCCTCACCTTCCATGTTTGAACATTCGTATTTCTCAACGGAGATGCTCGGCTGATCAAGGAACCGGTCTAGAAGATAGGTGTTTGAACAGAAAGTCTCGAACGCTTTTATTTCAGCGTCGTTCAGTTTTTCGTTCATGAACAGGATAAGCATCCATTCGAACAGGAAGTCGGGAAGACCGCAATCATCTGGGAAATTTTTATGAAACCAGCGCAAGTATGTGAACCCGCCTGAGAAATCAGCGATTTGTATATACAGCGCCGGTGGTAGATACCGGATGCCGCGACTGTCATCATAACACCCGTACCGCCTTTTCTCGGCAGCAAGAGCTTTTCTGATCCGCGTTATCTTTTGCTTAACCTGCTCTATCCGATATGGTGTCAGTGCCACCGTGTTATCCTCTGTCGACTATCTCCCAATGCCCGCCCTTGTCCGGGCCTTTTCTATCGATAATCTTTTTCGCTTTAAGCTTCGAGATGTTTTCAAGAACGCTCTTCCTTGAAATGCCGATTATCCCTTTAAGTTCGACCGCTGTAACATGCGGATTCTTTCTCATTTCGGCGATAATCTTCTGCTGATTTTCAGTCACCTTTTCAGTGTTCTTCTTAAGCGCATACTCCGAGTCGCGGTAGAACGTCACCTTAAATGTTGAATCGAATTTAAACACTGGCTCTTTCAAGCCAGCTGTTTTTACAAGGCAAGGCCTTCGCCTTCTGCTATTGCCAGTTTTAATCGTTCCAAATCCATCGGTCACCTTCATTCGTTTCAATAATGCGGGGAATTAATAAATTTATCCAATTATACTACAACCGGCATTATCCCATATCAGCAATCCTCTTCAGAATCCCTTCCATAGTAGCCCTACAGCGTAACTATCGGTCAACCGCAGGTAAGCATGGAGACCTTATTTTTTAATTCTTTGTTTTCCATAGTGTTATGAATTTGCACTTTAAGTGTTCATGGGCCCTAACACCTTATGTAGTCCATACCTTTCATATTAAGACCGGGTGATTATCGCAAACCACTTTAATCTTTCTTCCACAATTCCTGATATGCCCCATACACCTTTCGCGGTTGACGCAATAGAGAACCCGCAGAACCAGAACCTAATGAAAACATGCCGTTATATTCGTGATTCCATCCGTCACCTTTGGGGTTTATATTTTGACCCCATTTATTGCCGTCGAACCACCACTCATCAACCCATTGAAAAACAAAACCGCCTATGGCATTACCCGGTTTTTCTGAACCCACGCTGTGCCGGACAATATCTTCCCATGCCCTAAGGTGAATACGAGTCTGTACATTTTCGTCTATTTTACCGTCAATGACCATCGGCTGACCAGTACCGTATTCAGTTAACAGCACAGGCCTATCATAGATACTTGCAATGTTCTTCCACATTTCATGAAACCCGTTGTCGCTGTAGAAATTTAGCCCAAAAATATCCACCGCCGGCGCATACTTAGCATAATATTCAAGGAGACCATAAGCGCCATTGCAAATGGCCACAGGATGGTTGGGATCAATCTTTTTAATCAACATTGTTGCCTTATTTACAAATCGAGCATAGGCCTCCGGTTGCCGACTCGCCAGGGTATGCGTGAATTCTTGCAGATTATTCTCATTGCCCAGTATCCACATTAATATGTAGGGCTCATCTTTGTGTGTCCGCACCATCTCTTCCACGGATTTCAACATGTTTGCTTGTTGGATAGGATCGGTGTAATCCGTGCCGACATCCCAGCTAGCCCCCGAACTAACACTATACGCACCGAGAAGATCCCCCATGGCTACCCAAATGCCGTATTGGGAATGAAGTTCCCTTAGAAGCATCTTCTCTTTTTCCGGAGGGAAATCGGGCGGATAATTTGATGATTTGCCCGAATACGCGTTAATCTTTTGAAGTCCCGGGTCGGCTGACAGATGATGATAAATACGAATAGTATTAATCCCCATCTGACGCATAAGCTCAAAATCGCCCACCTCTTTCTCCTGAGGATCTCGGTAATTATTTTTGTTCTCATCGATCCACGTCTGGTAGGCATAATCATTACGCCCGTCTCTGTCATCATCCACGATCATCCAGTTGCGACGGGTCCCGTCATCCGCGCTTTCGCCGATCGACGTGGGACTATAGCTCATGCCTTTGATGAAAAACAATTTACCTTCGACTAACAATTGCCAGCCATCAGCAGTCTTTTGAGTTGCCACCTCAGTCGCCAATGCCGTAGAATTCCATCCTAATAAAAATACAAGCACCAACCATTTTGTGATAGACATTGGAGCCTCCTGCCTTCTGCCGACAAAACTCATCCACTTCAACTAATTCAAGTCCATGTGTGTGTCTGGCATTTTTAAGGAAAAAAATTCCGCCGGGGAAACAGCATCCTCGTAGGTCAAATGATAACTGTCAGGCGTGGCCGTTGACTTCGCCTTAACCCGGCCATAATCGTAATCATCCAAAATATCCAGACCGTAGCCGTAATCGCGGATAACTTCAAACAAGCCTTTGGCTTCATCAGATGTCAACGCCTTGCGTTCGCTTAAGTCGGCCAGCGTCTCAACTGTGCGCTGCAGGGCTTTCAAATGGGCCGATTGTTCCTTCAATCGCTTTTCATTATAGGCATTTATATCTAATGTCAGGTCGTACACGACTTTTCAAATGCTTAAACGATGCCCCTTCATCTGTGAGCTCTGGCCACTCTCCTAAAAACAATTCCGGGAAATTGGACCATAAAGATTAGTTCCTTATCCAAATCCAATCAATATCTTCTTTTATTGCAAGAACCGCTCGTAAAGTAGATGATTCCACATCAGATGGTTGTTTTGACGACCCCATCTTTTCATAGACACCATACGTTTTTTGAGCTTCTTCAGTACCCATTCTAAAGGAAACTTTAATCGTATTACCACAAGCTCTCGGCCCGTATTGATAATTCGTTCTGAAAATACCAAAAGCATAAAGGTCATAATCCGTTGGGTAGCAATCTCTCCGGACTGATAACTTTATCATTAAATCGGAATCGCCTGAGTCATCCACAACATACTCAGCCTTTACAAGTTGCTCTCGAATAAGAGGCAGGATTTGTTTACACAAGTCTGGCGCATTTCCATCATCTTTCCCTTGGCAAACAATAGAAATTCTCTTTATCGGTTTGTTTGAGTTAATTCGCAAATCTCCTGCAAGCAAATCCACTGGCCCACTGATAGATTTAAAAACGCATCCATTAAATGATAACGAAAGAATCACAATACCCACATGCAATATCTTTATGTTTTGCATTCTTCATTCTCCATTACCATGTTTTATCAGCCGTAGATATTCATTCGAAACTTCGTCAAAGTCGTATACCAGTGCATCCACCGGTCAGCCGCTTCCGCTTTCCTGCTTCAAGCCCGGGGCCATGAGAAACACTTTTTATATCTAATTACTTGCTGGCCTTTTCAATGTCATACCCCCCAGAGCGATTAAGGCGATAAAATAACAGGCAAACCCCACCCAGAATGTCGTCGATATGCCCAAACTAATAGCTATGATAATAGCCAATACGGATGCACAAACAGAGGTCGCCCCATTGATCCCCCAAAGCCAAGGAGCTATGGCCGCCGACCGCATAAATGCCAGCCGCATTCCAAGAGGGAAGGGCATTCCCATAAGGAAACCGAGGACAAAAAGCATCCCCACCGACAAAATGATTCGCCATTCGTTAGGCGACGCCTCAAACATGCTCAACACGCTCCTGGAAACTATTCCAAACAAGCACAATATAGTTAACAAAATCGATAATCGCACAAATGCCGACCTCTCCACCTGCAGATCATTAATCTTCCTCGTTGAATAACTCCCCACCCCACTGGATAAAAGCAGCGAAAAGAGCACAACCGACAATCCATAAACGGGATGCCCCAAAAACACGATCAATCTCTGCATCTGCGAGATCTCCACCAACATAAAACCAAATCCGATAGCCATAAAAAACACAAAAAAAGGCAATGCGCCTTTCAATGTTGTTTTTTGGGTCGTTAAAAGCAGGGGGATAATGATACAAAGAACCGATAGTCCCGTAACTGTGAGCAACAACATAACCAAAACAAAGACCGCATTCGCATTCGCCTCCCCAACCCCCAGGCTTTTCCAGTCCAAAATATTACACAATCGAAGCATATGAAAGAAGAAAGGGCTATCATCGACTGTCGCCGCGATATTGATCGGAAATTTTGAGGTGATTGTATCGAGGGCTCTACCGGAAGCGATCGCCTCAAACGTCTTATCCGCAGCATAATGCGGAGTAAGCATAATCTCGAACTGCAAATCGCGAGCCATCTTTTCGACGACTTCGATATCCTGATCAGAAAAAGGCTCCCGGCTCACCAGCATCGTACCCGCCCCCAGAGGGGCATCCTGCTTTATCCCAAACATGCGGCGTACTATGACAATATGACCACGGGGGTTTTTAATACCTGAATCCATCAAAGAAGCGCTCGCCAACGAAGTCAATCTGTACATTTCCCCCGGCAGATTCCTATAATACCAGCGGGAAAATGTTAACACCCCCCGCGGAGTAAGATGATGCAAGAATATCTTCCATGCCTCAATGGTATAAAGCGAATTCTCCGTAAGCACGAATGCGCCGGCGCTGGTCGCTGCCCAAGTATCAATGAACGAAGCCTGAATAATATCGAACCGGCTTTTTGTCCGGGCGATATAGCTGCGTGCCTCATCGTTAACAAAATGCACGTTCGGCCTCTGATCCAGATGGCCCGAAAAGTCGCCGAACTGCTTGTTAAGTATTTTTATTATATCCTCGTTAATTTCTATCCCCAAGACCGACTGCTGCTGAAATACCAGAGCGGAAAGTATATCCCGGCCCCCACCCGTTCCGATCACGAGTACCTTTGAATCTGGCCGTATATAATGCGCAAAATTAGTAATATCGTATTTCAGATACTCCAGCCCACTTAAATCCCCGTTAAAAGCCGTCATGACGGTGGAGGCGTTGGCATCGATATCCACATGCAGCTGCTTAATTATTTCCCCCCGCTGATAGACTGGACTGAGGCCCTGGACCTCGGGACATCTCGGCACGTTAGGATCTCCCCATACCGCAACGCGTGAAAAGGAATTCCATTTCTCATAAAGAGGCCTCGCTTCGTAAGAACCCCTGACCCATGTTATCCGCAGCAGGGAAGATTGCTGCGCGACTAAAATGGTATTAATGATCGAAAAACACACCAGTACGACTGTCGTCAAAAAGGCAATTATCCTCAGCCCATTAGACCGTTGCCCAAAAGTAAAGAAGAACGATCCCAAACTGGCAAACGCAGCTATCACGATTACTGCCGTGGGCGCGTCGGTGATCCGGAGCATGTATATTAAAAGGACGCATCCCATTGCTCCGCCGGCGAGATCGAATGCATACAACCTGCTGACATGCCCCGGAAATTTTGTTAAAGCCAAACATACGCATACTCCACTGAACACAAACGGGACTGCTACGACGAGATATGTAAAGACCAGCGAATTTACCCCGGCAATGGATTGTCCCGGGACAAACGGGATGCTTAACTGTGTCAAGAAACTAACAATAATGGCCAAGGAAAACATCAAGGAACTACTGGCAAGCTGGCGTCCCGCCCTATCCTCTGTAAAATGACGAGGAAACAAATAGACCACTATGGCCCCGACAGTCATCCCGAACATGGCGACAGAAATCGCCACAAAAGCAAAGTGATACCACATGGTCACGCTGAAAATACGCGTCAAGAGGATCTCAAAGCTTAAAGTCGCAAGCGTGACCAAAAACAGCCCTACATAAACACCGTTCCCCATCCATGGCTCCTATTTTATGAAGCTCCATGACCTCACGGTCATGGTTTTCTGGCTACAGGATAAATAATCCCTCATACTAGATCATCCTATACGAACGCATACCGGACGTCAGCAAAACACGGTCGCAGTCGTTTACGGGTCGTTTCTGCATCTTTAGCAGAACTTTTTGCATCCCCTCTTCGCGAACCCGATGAACGGATACGATGCTTTCTTTAATTCCCCTTTAAATCAGCCTTATTTACGCAAGTGCTCTCCATAAGGGAGAAAATTATTGAATCTGCCGCTTTAATCTTCTCGCAAACATGCAAATATTTTCCATCTTCATGGTTCTTGAAATAAAAATCAGCCAATTGATACAACAAAAACACGTCGCCAGGATCTCTCTTAACACAATCTTCCAAAAGAGAGATCGCTTTCTGGGGCGCCCCATTATTGACATAAGCATTCGCCAAGACCAGCCATAAATACGGCGTCACATTCTCTTCGCCGGCGAGTCTGATGCCTTTTTCTAGATAACCAATCGCTTCGGCAGGATTGCCCAAAGCGTGCAATGAAGAACCGATGAATAAACACGGGAACGGGGTCTCTTTCAATGCCAATGATTTCTCATATTCATTTTTCGCTTCTGCAATTCTGCCTTCCTGAAAGAGCCTCGCCCCTCTTGCGAAATATTCCATTATCATCTTCCGCGCCTCCTCGGGAACTCCTTCCATCGGATTGTTTTTCAATAAACGCATGGTCCCCGTTGCCGCATATGGCATACTTTTAGATGCCTCATCCTTTTCTACGGAAAATTTTACAGTTTGTTTTGTTCGAAATAAAAGTATTGCCAAATCGATTGTTTGCTTTTCTCGCTCACTCATCCTTGAAGAAATTTGCCGATACACAGGAAGCAGGTCGTCCCATTTCTCAAGCACTGCGCAGCCCATGACAAACTCCTCAGCCGCCTTTAGATTATTAGGATCCGCGGCAAGCTGGCTCTTTTTTTCTTCCAAGGATTTTGCCAGCAAGTCTTTACTTGCCGGATCCAATACCTGGCAATGTCCGGCAGAAACTCCAAACAACAAAAATGTCACTATGAGAAATACTTTACGCATCCTGCCCCCCATTTGTATTTTAGGATTCCACCGAACAGTCTATTGGCAAGGCTTCATGGACCACCAGGGGTCGACATAATCTTCCCTTGAATTGGCCAAATCACGCTCAAATTCCCCCGCGCTTTTGCCATGATATCGTTTAAGGGCCTGAGCAAATATTTCTTTATCTAAAGCATAGTCGCAAGCGATGATGAGAAAGCTTTCCAAGCATTTCTCTGAGCCATCCGTCCAATTTTTTATTATCCATTCCTGCAATTGCGACCTCATGCCTCTGGGCAGCAATTCATACGTATGCCATTGCCTTTCACCCAACAAAATCAGCTTTTCTACCGTAACGTCTGGATTTTCCGCTTCTGACTCTTTAAGTAATGTCGTCAAATAAGCCCGCACTTCCTTCGGTGTCAATCCATCCGGCAAGCGATTATAGTCTTCAACGTTCATAAGGCGCTCCCTGATAAGAGTAAATTTTACTTAAAAACCCCAGCAATGCCGTACGATAACGCCACCATCGCCCAGCCGGAAGTTACGAGAAAGTCCGTCTCGGCCCGGCTCAACGATATTCTGCCCACCGATCCTAGTCACAAAACTCATCATGATCCGGCAGCATTCTCTTCACTTTAAATTCATCCAGGGACATGAATATTTCTGCCATAGGCCATTTCTCGTCAAAATCTCTGCAGCCTTGCCACGTCAAATGAACCACAGCGCATTCGGTTGTTTGCGGATCCAAGAGAAATAAAACATCATCGCCATCCTCTCTTCGAGCAATAGCCCTGACTGCTTTCTGATACAACGGATGTTCTTCTCCCAATTCCTTCTGCAATTCCTTTTCAAAAGAAACCCTCGTTTTCTCCTCTATCGCCATCCAGGGTTTTTCAAAGTCAAACATTGGTTTCTCCCTTTTGTTCCCATGCCAAATCCGCAAAATAGCCCTCGCCAAAAGAACCGCCAACAAAAAGGTCCAGCCCAGCCATAAAAGACCCAAACGGGTCGTCCGTATTTTCACACGCCGGTTATCGGCCTCCCCCTTTGCCCCTCCCGTCTTATCGGAATGATAAACTGTTGTTACCGGGGCAGGTTTTGTATCCCCGGCATTCGCGTTGATAGACCGATAATATCAACGCGAATGCCAGGACAAGACCGATAATATCCCCGGCATTCGCGTTGATATTATCGGTCTTGTCCTGGCTGACGCATTTATCTTCCATCTCCAGTAAACGCTGCGCGGCTGCTTCCGCCGGTTTCCAATGCCCAGTAGCTTCCACCCTAGCCGGGAAGATAACACTAACTAAAGACAGAACAATAATCAATCCGCCCCGAAGCGAAGGCGAGGGGGCTAATGAAAAACCCGGGTTTAACTGTCTGGGCGGTCTCGATGTCATAGGATCACCTGGATGAATATATCTGCGCATACCCAAAATCATCGATCAGCATTTTAAAAATTTTTTTGGCTACGCAATAATCCTGCTTCCAATAGGACGCTTCCCCCATGATGTAAAATGCTGCCCCCAAATCATTCAACAGCTGATATTTAAAAATTTCATCGGGCATCCAAGGAAATTCTGTCAACGACGCATTTAATTGTTTGGCATGCTCCCCCTGATACCAGTAAAGGAAATATCCTGCCTGAAATATATCGGCCTGTTTCTCTCCTTCCAACCCGGCCCACATCTTTTGCAAAAGATATGTGACCATCCACTGCGTTTCAAAGTCATCCTTTTCCACCACCTTCCCCGTGTCCAAATCAATCAACAGCCAATAAGCCTGTAAGTTCCCAATGTTAAGCGTAATGGCCTGCTCAGGTTTCAACGCGTATTCCAAAACCCAATAGTTTGAATATCCCTGTTGGGCAGGCTGGTGGTTATAAGGGCCGCAACTGTAAGAATACTTATTATCTTTACAGGCAAGCGCCTCCGCCCGGGGCTTCCTGGTTTGGTCCAGCCTCGTGTAAAGCGGGCCGGCCTGCAGATACTCCTGGCCAATCGATACCGCCTGCTCCACAGTTAATGGCCCTGATTCCCCAAAAGCGGATCCAGGCGACAAGAGGAACCATATCACCACAATAAGAATATTTATTCCGGGGATCAAGAAACTACCGGAAGAATCGATCCCGGGGATGGGGCCCCCCGCCCTCACGGAGACGGCTCCTTTTAATTCGCCTCTCCGAGGCGTGGTCGGAATCCCATCCGAAGACCATTCATCCCTGCCCTCCCGGACATGGTTTTCCGGGTGTGGGATAAAACAAAATCTGGCGTCTTTCATATATTCCCGCACGCGATGCCCGATATTTATCCACAAGCCGTAGGTAAATAGATAGACTTTTAGGCAAGTCCTGATAGACCATTTACCTGTTATTCCGGCCCGCCTTCTGCTTTTTAGGTTTAGGCCCGGGAAGACTGTCGGCGGTGATCCTGGCCAGACCGCTGATCCATTCCCGGTCTTCAAATTTGTCTTCAATAAGGAAACTCGGCTTTGCTCCCGGATAGGCCGGAGCCTCGACAACAGCCCCGATAAATTTCCTGCCCGCGTCGGTAGGTTTGATAAACAGCCGGTCATCGCAAATGAGGGCAATGACCTTTCCGTCGCAATACAGGGCATACTCCCCGAACATTTTCCGGTACGTAACCGGTCCGGCCTCTTTCATCTGTTCGGCGATAAACTCTACAAACGACAAATCCGATGCCATATCTATTTCTCACCCCATCTCAGCAAAGCTCAACATCCGCAGCTGGATATTTGCCCACATACATGCCTTGAAAACTACGACGCATATTTTCTACAAACCGATAAAGGGCATCTTCTTGGATAATGTCCACTTCATAATTGGAAAAGGCTTTTGTCGCTAATAACCAATCGGGACAGTTGCTATTTAAAACTAATAAACCATGTATATGTGCGTCGTGTTTTTTGGTCAATTCCCACACAACCTGTGATAAATTTTCAACGGATCCGTAATCTGCCCCATCCAATGCGCATAAGAACGTCCTCGGTCGCGGCGGAGAAGAAATCACAACTTCTTCTACAATTGACTGGCCAGATTGTAACGTATATTCAATATTTTCTTTTAATTCATCTTCACCAATAATGGGACGGGAAATAACTTTCTGAAAATCCATCTTTCCCGCAGGAAACATCCTTCTTAACGCTGCAATCTTTTCTATGTCCTGTTCTAGCTTTTGTTTCCCAAGCTTTACTATTGTTGTCTCGATAACACCATAGACAGCACCCCCTAAAAACGACCCTGAACCACCCTCAAAATATAATGGAGAATTAAGAAGATCATCATAAACCACAATATCGTGCTGACTCGATACGCTATTACCGTTAACAACAAAACCTGACGACAACTTATACCTTTGAGGCAGGTGTTTTCTTAGAAATCGTCTAAAAGCAAGCTCCGCCTCCGCTCCTTTCACGGCTCCGTGTTGAATGGCTAGACGAATTGACTCAATTTCTAACTTTAATTGCCTCTTTTGAAGATCAAGAATGTTTCTTTTTGTATTCATCTTATTTATACTCCTGGATTCACGTTAGACTCAATTTTGTGCATAAAAGCTCAAGTTGACTTTTTATCACATTCGACTGACTTTATATTCTCTTTAAAAGCGCGAAACCCCGATTGGATTATCAATCTTCCATCGGGGTTCCTTCTTGCAAGTTATTGATCTCGGCAAAGCACTTCGCCGTTTAATGGTACAAATACCGCACCTCTCTTGAACGCAATTTTCAAATTTAGCTCATTTTACCACATCATTCTCCCAAAAAGTCCGCCCGATGAGACAAATTCCCTCCTATAATTTTGAAGCAACGACGAGCATTTCGAAATCGTCCGTGGTCAGCTTGTTGTTCCTCGAGTATGCCCCCAGCTTCGCGCCAAAGATGTCGATCTTTTTGAATCCAAGGCTTTTGAGAAGCCACGTTATCTCGCTGGGCACGTAATAGCGTTCGTTACACGTCAGTTCTTTTTTCTTGCCGGAATCGTCCTCAAAGACAACGGTGTTATGATCGCGGAACGTCATCAGATCAAAGGAACACTCCTTGCACTGGGACTGGCCTTCTTTCTGCGCCGACTTATAGAAGTCATTGACCGAATGGAACAGCGGGAACAAGCCGTTTAAGGTAGTAAAAATGAATTTCCCCGGGCGCTTAAGTGCTTTAGCCGCGCTCTTCAGGATCGCGAAATTCATCTCATCCGTTTCCATAAGAGAAAACCCGCCTTCGCAAAGCATGATCGCCAGATCAAACTCGCCTTCAAAGGGGAGTTTTCTGGCGTCATGTCTTTGAAAATCGATCTTCATCCCCGCCTCCCGGGATTTTTCCCTTGCTCTTTCAAGCTGGGATTCGGACAGGTCAACGCCGGTCACCTTATACCCTCTTCTCGTCAACTCGATTGCGTGGCGACCGGTGCCGCATCCGATATCAAGGATCTTGATGGATTTGTCTCGCCCGACCTCAGCCTCGATAAAATCACACTCGCCCACCGTCCCCCGGACAAAGCTTTCTTTGTCATATTGACGGGCGTAATTCTCGAATAATGACTCGTACCATTGTTTCATTTTAACCCTTTCTTAGAACGCCCCGCCGATTCGACCGGGCCTGTCATCGCATTACTTAAGTCTGCCACCGGCCATCCGAAAAGCAGATACAATCTGTTCAGTAACGGACAAAAAGAGGATTGACCGCCTTTTTCTTTATGAGCCCGACCTCAATCATTTGATCTCCTCCGGGAACTTCATGATAACCGATCCGGCCGATAATCTTAAATTCATCCGGGTTTTCTTTTCCATCAGGGACAAAAACAATACATTCATCTAAAGGGCCCTTCCCGGGATATCCTGGAATTCTCTCGTCGATGAGATCATATCCCGCGCTACGGACATAATCGCGCAATTTCGCGGCAAGATCGGAGTTGTTGGCATATGTCCCGCTAACACGTATTTCGGCTAATTGATTTATAAAAGGAGCCGTCAGAAACCCCAGCCCCTGCGGCCGTTCAGGCATATTCTCGGCAGGATTCCAGCTGACCACATTGGTTGCCTCCAGGGGATCAAGGTAAACAACGCCTCCGTAATATTTCAGCTCAAAATCATTCGTCCGATCTTTCAGGATAATTCTCAGCTGCAATTGGGGGTTGTTACGCATCACCTCGGACAGTTCAATGACCGTACGGGCTTCTGTTATCACCGCCGGACAACTCCTGTCGACTGAACGGCTTTCCTTCCTGAATTCGTAGCCGTTTATGTTAATGTCCCATATGTCGATTCTTCCGCCTTTTGTATAGACGTTCGGCTGCCCCGGCTTCATAGCATGGGTTATTTGAAGGCTCCCGGCATAATCACAGCCGCTTCCGGCAAAAGCAGTCAGTACGAGCGCCGGCAGATCGCTTTCTTTATGGGACGGGCTTAAATACAGTCCGACCTTGTCGGGAACGACGAGGGAGTTTTCAGGCTGAGCAGCCAATGCGAACGCAAACATAAGGGCAAGAAATAATGGCGTCAAAAATAAGATTCCGAGTTTCAAACCCCCTCCTTTCGGACCTGCGGGCCATCCATATAAGATAAATGATTATGACTTAACGGCAGGAAAAATCAAGGCAGACTGCCGTTCGAAATATCAATAGATATGTGTAGAAATAGGCCCCAGGGGGAGATATCATCTTTTTGTCGGGTCTTTCCAATGAATAAAATCAGGTTACAACCTGCAATAGAGAATCCTGGTCGCTGGCCACGCCTCCTGGCGACAACTTATGCCGTTACCGGAGCTACCCTTCTTTCGCTGAGCCTCGCCTGTTCCCTCATAACGCCCCAGGTTCTGCTCGAAACCTTTCTTCCTTTGCTGACCCGCCTTTTCTCTCCCGATGCGAAGATCGAACCCAAGACGGTCGTCCTCCTGGCCAACGCCGCGGGAGCCCTGCTTCCCATTGCCACGGGAATAGGCCTTTTCTGCCTGGTTTTCGGAACAAGCGGACGCCTCATCCTCCGCCGCAGCAATCCTGACTCCCAACAGGTATCCCCCCTCCCGCCAGCTTCCCGGGAACTTTTCTGGGGCCTCCTCATCTGCATCATCGGGATCATCATAAGATGGCCCCTCATGCTCCGCGGACTTTCATACGATGAGCTGTTCAGTGTCACCCACCATTTGAAACCCATTCAGGATTTCTTCAGCCATTTTCCAGTCACAACGAACAACCACCTGCTTTACAACCTCCTGGGCTATTATTCGAGGGACTTCTTCGGGCCGGCGGAATGGACTTTCCGCCTCCCTGCCTTTATCTTCGGGATCGGAACGATCACCGCCGTATGGCTGGCATCACGGCCCCTGCTTTCTCCCAGAACAACCTTATGGGCCGCCTTGCTTCTTTCCATCTCCCCCGCACACGTCATCTGGAGCACAACCGGCCGCGCCTACTCCGGTTATGTCCTGTGCAGCACTCTTTTTATCCTTTTTTATTTCCAGACACTGGAAAGACCTGCCGCAGGAAAAAGGGACCTCCTCGCCGTGACCGCAATCCTGGGCGGGTTATTTCATCTTTTCTTCCTTTTCTTTCCGATCGCAGCCATGATCCATTTGTCGATCCTGTCGCTCCTGAACCGGCGAACCCCCGAGAGACTTCCACCCGGGGCGGCAGCCGCCTGGACGGCTTGCGGCATCGGACTGGCTTTGGCAGGCATCACGCTTTCTTTCCTGAACCTACGGCCCCTGATAGAAATGTCCGGACAAACACCCCCGCCGGCTTCCGGATCCTTCCTCCTGCAGTTGTGGAGCAGTCTGCTCGCCCTTCCGCACTGGGCCGCCGCCTTGCCGATCTTCCTTTTGATCATCGTGGGGGGCCTGAGGTTCAGAACCCATCCGCAGCGCCCTGACATCCTTTTCATCCTGCTCATCCTGATGCCGGTGGCGATCTGGCTTACGCGCCCCTATTTTCTTTACGAACGGTTCTGGGCGGGCCTCCTGCCTTTCATCTTGTTGGGGATATCCGCCGGGACCGAAAGGGTCCTGGGCCTTCGGCATGGACGCATCCTCTCTGCTGCGACTTTAATGGCCATCTCTGCCGCCATGCTATCCACATGGTCCAACGGGACATCCGCCCTCATTAACGAATATTCCCAGCCTTTCCGGGAAGCCACGCGCCTGGCCGAAAAACGTTCAGGCGACAGCCCTTTCCTCTGCAGCATAGAACCGACCGCCCACTTATTCCGCTACTACAGTTCCCGACCCGTAATCAAAATAGAAAAAACCGCCGACGCGGGATTGCTCCTTGACCGGGCGCCGAATGCAGCCTGCCTGGCGATACCGCACTTCATCTCGCCCACCGCAACGGAGTCATATGAATTGTTACATGATTTTCGAACCCGTTGCCGCGAAGAACGCCTGGGGATCATCTCGGTCTTCAGCGGATGTCAAAAACGGAAATAACGGAAGGGGCCGCTCATTTCCCGCCCTGCCCGACAATCCGGGCTACCGCCGCCTCCAGGGCCGGGTTGAACTCCTCCGGTTTTTCCATCATCAGGAAATGCCCCACGCCATCCAGGTAGGTCACGGCAAATGACTTCATGTGCCGGCGGTTGGCTTCCTCGTCAGTGGGCCATTGGCGGGCATTGACACAGACGACGGGCGCGCTGATCTGCTCGAAGAGCCCAGCGTTGCTGCCTGCAACAAAGCCCCCGAACAGATCCCGCATGGCACTGGTGGCTACTTCCGGCGGTGCGGAAGACATGTCCGCGGCCACCCAGTCTACCAGCTTCGGGTCCGCCCCCTCGGGGAACATCCCGCGCACAAACCCTTCAGCGGCCGGACGGAAATCGACGGTAAATGGTTTATACATTTCGTCCGCCTTTTCCTGCGTGACCTCAGGCTCGACATTCTGGAGGGTATCCACCCCGATGATGCCGATGACGCGCTCTTTCAAAAGGACCGCCGCCTGTGCGGCCACGGTCCCGCCCATGGAGTGCCCGATCAGGATCACGCGCCGGGCACCGAGGTCATCTACGACCGCTTTCACATCCTCCCCAAAGGCCCCCATGGTGTAATGGGCACGCGAAGAACCCGAGTGCCCGTGTCCGGCGAGGTCTACGGTAACTACCTGATAACGCGGAGCGAAATACGGGACCTGCGCGCTCCAGTAACGGGCGTCGCAACTCCAGCCGTGGATGAAGACCAGCGTCACTTCCCCCTGGCCCCTCACGGAATAGGATATCGGGGTCTGGTCAAAAGACCCGACTATACAATCCCCCCGGTAACACACGCCGGCAAAAGATAACGACGGGGCAACCAGCAGACTGAAAAAGATAAGACCCAGGACTACTTTCTTCATCACATCCTCCTTGAGAACACTCCCGCAAACTCTTTCCCCACCTTCTTCAACATCCAGGGGGCTTCCCCAACCTGGATGTTAACCGCCCTGCCCATACCGATACCAGATAGAATCCCACCGAAAACAGGACTATGGTGGCTCCCGAGGCTGTCCCCCAATAATACGAAACGATCAGCCCCATGATCCCCGATGCCACGCTAAAGGCGACAGCCCAGACGGTGTACGCCCGCATACTGCGCGAAAAATTCCGGCTCGCTGCCGCAGGCAAGACCAGCAGCGAATTGATAATCAAGATCCCGACCAGACGGATCGACATCATAACCACAACGGCCAAGAGGATCGTAAAGCCCGTCTCCACCAAAAAAGTCCTGATCCGCCGGCTGCGCGCCAAGGAACTATTAATACTGGTGAGGATCAGGGCATTCGCCGCCCAATACCAATACACGAAAACGACCAGGAATATGAATCCCAGCCAGACAATCTCCAGCGGAGAGACCGCGAGGATATCACCGACCAGATACTTCGTGTATTTAACGAACCCGCCCTGACGGCTCAGGATCACGATCCCCAGGGCCACCATAAAAGCAAGAAAGACGCCCAACACCGTGTCCATGGACGCCCTGGTCAGGCCTTTGAACACATTGACCAGCACGGCCAGTACCACGGCCATCATGATCATGGGCCATGTCGGATCGCGGAAGCCGCACAGAATTCCGATGGCGATCCCGGCCAGCGCAGAATGCCCGAGCACGTCGGTAAAAAAGGCCATGCGGTTCCCCACGACCATGGTCC
>MVRV01000035.1 GCA_002068015.1 Smithella sp. PtaU1.Bin162 | reverse complement strand
TAGGCTATTTTCTTGAGCTCCATTTTCTTGAGCGCTTCCGCAGTAAGATTGCCCCCGTATTGCATTCGGGCCATGTCCATCAGTTTCCTGTATTCGTCTTCGAAGTCACCTTCAGAGATCACTCTTTCATCAATTACGGCAATGGCTTGCGCGGTGCGGCTGCCTCTATTGGACCCGAAGTAAAGCACAAAAACGAAAATGATGATTCCCAGAATTATGTACATTATCCAGCTGCGGGCATTACGGCGCAAAAACTTAAGCATAAGGTCACCTCAAATTAAAAATATCCATTTTAGAATAACAAAAGTTTTGTTTTAGTATTACAGTCATTTACAAAATGCAAACACAATTTAAAAAGGCGTTGCTTAGGGTAAGGAAATACGGTATAGAAAAATCCCGTGAAGAAACCGCTATTTTAAAGCATTAAAAATACAGGAGGAAAGATGCTTTTCGATTATATTTTGGGAAAATTTTCCAATGATCTGGCTATAGATCTCGGTACTGCCAATACCCTCGTTTATGTAAAGGGAAAAGGGATCGTTTTAAATGAACCTTCGGTTGTGGCAGTGCATAAAGATGCCCGGGGGATGAAGAAAGTCCTTGCTGTCGGCAACGAAGCGAAAAACATGCTGGGACGTACTCCCGGCAATATTGTGGCTATCCGCCCGATGCGGGATGGTGTTATTGCTGATTTTGACATTACCGAAGCCATGCTGAAGCATTTTATTCTGTGTGTTCATAACCGTAAATCCCTGGTGCGCCCCCGGATTATTGTTTCCGTTCCTTCCGGAATTACACAGGTGGAAAGACGGGCGGTGCGGGAAACGGTGGAATCCGCCGGAGCCAGAGAAATATATCTGATTGAAGAACCCATGGCCGCAGCAATCGGCGCCGGACTTCCCATTGCCGAACCGACAAGTTCCATGGTCGTTGATATCGGGGGCGGCACTACGGAAGTTGCGGTTATCTCGCTGGCCGGTATTGTTTATTCCAAGTCAGTGCGGGTTGCCGGTGATAAAATTGATGAAGAAATTGTCCAGTATATGAAGCGTAAATACAGTTTGCTCATCGGAGAGCGAACTGCGGAAATCATCAAAATAGAAATCGGCTGTGCTTATCCGCGGGAAGAAATGAAAACAATCGATGTCAAGGGCAGAGATTTGATTTCCGGTATTCCCAAAACCATTGAGACCAGCTCGGAAGAGATTCGGGAAGCAATTACCGAACCGGTTACTCTTATCGTTGATGCCATCAAAGATGCATTGGAAAATGCGCCGCCGGAGCTTGCCGGAGACATCGTTGATCGCGGTATAGTGCTTACCGGTGGTGGAGCGCTGCTGCAAAACATAGATGTGCTCGTCAGGGAAGAAACGGGATTACCCATAACAATTGCCGACGATCCTCTTTCCGCCGTTGCCCGGGGTGCCGGGATGGCTCTGGATCAACTGGATGTACTGAAAGAGGTTACTATACAGGTGTAATTCCAATTCCAAATTTACGCGCTGCCCTTGTCGGTTCTCTCAATGTATTACTTAATATGCCTTGCCGCCCTCTCCTAAACCGACGCGGTATCATCTGTGATTTGGAAGCGTAATGAGGATTTTGTGCACAGCATTTTCGGAATTTGCCGGCAAGTATGAAAGGTAAAGATGAAGCAATGTGATGTTAAGTGGCGAATCCCGTTTGGATTGATAAACCAAATCGTGTTCATCCTCATGCTCTACTGTAATAAATAACGCCGGAGACGGCGTAGCCATTATTCTCCTGCTTAGGTAAAAAATGTTTTTTTTTAAGAATTTTAAAACCATCATTTTTATAATTGTTCTTTTTGCTGCGATTATTATTGCTCTTTCCTACAATGTAAAGCAAAAATCTCCCGTGGGTCTGGTAACAAAAATTGTTCTGGCTGTGGCGGCTCCCCTGCAGACTGTTTTGAATGTTGCCGTGAATGGTGTGAGCGATGCCTGGAGCCGCTATCTTTTACTGGTAAAAATCGGGGAAGAAAATAAAAATCTCAGAAAGACAATTGATGATCTGAAATCACAGCTGGTTTTATATCAGGAAGGATATCTCGAAGCACAAAGGCTACGCAATCTCCTTGCCCTTAAAGATGATCATGACTTCGATCTGGTAACCGCCCGCGTTATTGGCCGGGGCCAGACTTCATTTTCCAAAACAATTCTGATCAATAAAGGCACTGCACACGGGCTTGATGCCGGTCAACCGGTAATGGCCGGTCCCGGGTTAGTGGGTCGAGTGATTAATGCTTCCTGGAGGACAGCCAAAGTACTGCCGCTTATTGACGAAAGCAGTAACATTGATGCCGTTGTTCAGAGAAACCGCACACAGGGGATAGTTCGCGGAGCCGGTTCACGCGGCTGTTTATTAAAATATATTTCTAAAGCCCAGGATGTGACAGAGGGCGATACCATTGTTTCTTCCGGAATGGGTGGAATCTTTCCCAAAGGCCTGATGATTGGAAAGGTGACTCATGTGAACAAACAGGAAACAGGTCTTTTTTTAAAAATATACGTTGCTCCGTCTGTTGATTTTTCCAATGTCGAAGAGGTGGTAGTGTTAACTTTTAATAATGATGAAGAGAAAGGCAAGAAAAAATGATGTATTATTTCTTGTGGCCTTTTTTTTCCATACTGTTAATTGTGCTGCAGAATACGGTTGCCGACATAGTATTTGCGAGTTCGATGACCCTCGAAATATCGATGATTGTAGTGGTGTATGCCGGATTTCGCCTGAGTTTGATTAAAGGAACAGCATCGGCGTTGATTCTTGGTTTTATGTTTGATTGTATATCCGGTTCCATTTTAGGTTTGTTTACTTTTATTTATGTTCTTATTTTTCTTTTTTCTTCTTTTGTGGCGGCGCGGCTTGTCACCGAGAAGATGCATTTCATCGCTTTTTTTACACTGGTCTGTGCTTTGCTGGAAGGAGTTATAGTTGTTTTGTTTTACAATTTGATCTATGGATTTGATGTGGCGAGCGGTATCCCGATTGCTTTTTTACCGCAGGTATTAATAGTCGCGCTGCTTGCCCCGGCATTTTTTTACATTATGCGTCGTGTAGAGGTTTTTTTCTATGGCAAACCGGCACAATCTCCTGAACGGACCGGAACCGGCCGAATTCCGGCCGAAACTTAAAATAGTCATAGTCTTGATAATGGTTGCCCTTGCCGTACTCTTGTCCAGGCTCTGGTATTTACAGGTTATCAAAGGCGATGATTTAAAGCAAAGATCGGAAAATAATTCCATTCGCTTTCGTAAAATTATGCCTTTGCGCGGCCTGATTATGGATCGGAACAGACGGGTGATGGTGGATAACCGTCCTTCGTTTGATGTACTCTACATGCCGAGTCGCGGGAAGGATCCCGACCACCTGATTGCAAAGCTCAAAGACCTTTACAAACTCAGATCGCTGGAATTTTCTTACGACCAGCCGCTTTCCCGGAAATTAAAACCCTATCTTCCGGTGAGACTGGAGAAAAATGTCAGCATGGAAAAAGTTGCTCTGGTAGAAACCAATGCGTTGGATTTATCGGGTATTTATATTGATGCTTCTCCTGTCCGCTTGTATCTGAACGGCGAAACGATAGCTCCCGTAATAGGCTACACCGGAGAAATCAGTAAAGAGGAACTGGAAAAAGATGATGAATACTTATCCGGCGATGTTTTAGGTAAACATGGTGTGGAGAAACACTTGGATCCTTATATCAGGGGCAGCCGCGGTGCCGAATTGGTTGAGGTTAATGTTTACGGCAAGGAAATTAAAAATCTTGGACGCATCGATCCTGTTCCCGGTTATAATGTCGTCCTGAACATTGACGCCGATTTACAGAAGACCGCCTGGGAGGCGTTGAATGGACGGGCGGGTGCGGCGGTTGTCCTCGATCCCCGTAATGGAGCGGTTCTGGCTATGGTCAGTTCGCCGTCTTTTGATCCTAATTTATTCAATAGCGGAATTTCCAGTGAACAATGGAGCAAGTTTGTTCATGATCCGTTAACTCCCTTGTCCAACCGGGCGATATCCGGGCAGTATCCGCCAGGATCGACTTATAAACTGATTATTGCCGCGGCGGCGCTGGAGGAGGGGATAATTACCCCGGATACAAAATTTTTCTGTAATGGTTTTTATGATTTCGGCAACCGGTCTTTTCGCTGCTGGCAGAAGAAGGGGCATGGCCAGATAAGCCTGCACCGGGCGCTCGTCGAATCATGTGACGTCTATTTTTATAATGTCGGAAGATTGTTGGGCGTAGATAAAATAGCTCATTATGCCAAGCTTTTTGGCTTGGGTGAAACAACAGGTATTGATCTGCCTAATGAAAAAGGTGGATTAATTCCGACAAAGCGATGGAAACTGGCGCGCATGAAAGAGCCCTGGCAATCGGGTGAAACCATTTCCATATCAATCGGTCAGGGGTTTAATCTGGTTACTCCGCTGCAGCTTGTTTGTGCCTATAGCGCTTTTGCCAATGGCGGTACCGTATGGAAGCCCCGTCTGGTCAATAGGATAGAATCCACCGACGGCAGCTTGTATAAAGAATTTTTACCGGAAAAAAGAGGCGATTTACCTTTTAGTGAAGAAACATTTGATCTCCTGGGCCGTGCTCTGTGGGGTGTTGTCAATGAATCGGGCGGTACCGGCAGAGCCGCCCGCAGACCTGATGCTGATGTCTGTGGAAAGACCGGAACTGCACAGATTATCGGTTTGCCGGAAAATGAAAAAGCACGCCGCGAGAAAAAAATCGGTATATTTCACCGGGATCATGCCTTGTTTGTCTGCTTTGCGCCGCTGACCAATCCGGAAATCGCTGTGGCTGTAATTGTGGAAAACGCCGGGCACGGCGGAACAGTCGCCGCCCCGGTTGCCCGCAAAATTCTGGATGTTTATTTTGAAGGAAAGAAGAGCATGGCACAGCCGCAGGCGGCAGTACAAGGCCGGCTTGCGGAAGCCACGGATTAATGATCACAATATCCGTTGCCGGTAAGAAAAAATCCATCAGGTAAGTTAAATTATGATTTTTTTGAAATTTGATCGCCGGATTTTTCAATACTTTGACTGGACGCTTCTGGCTCTTGTTCTGGGTATTTGTACCATCGGTATCATCAATATTTATTCCGCCGGTTTCAGCATCGGCGAAAGACAAATTCCCCTTTATTTAAAGCAGATCCAATGGGTTTTACTGGGTTCGTTTTTCATGATGCTTATTTTTTTGGTTGATTACCGTGTAATCAGTGAAGGCGCTTATGTTATTTACGGCATTTCCGTCGCGCTTCTGGTGGTTGTTTTATTTTATGGTTATACGACTCATGGTTCGCAGAGGTGGATATCCCTCGGCGGTTTTTCGTTTCAACCCTCGGAATTAATGAAATTAACGGTAATTCTCGCTTTGTCCCGGTATTTTGATGATCATAAATCCAATGAATCTTATACCTTGAAAGAGCTTTTTATTCCTTTTTTAATTGTTCTCGTGCCTTTTGTGTTGATTTTAAGACAGCCGGACTTAGGCACGGCTTTAATTTTAATGATTATTTTTGCATCTATGGTTTTTTTTATCGGCATGAACTGGAAATCGTTTGCTGTTGTTTTAACCGGAAGTTTAATGCTGATGCCGATCGGATGGCATTTTTTGAAAGACTATCAGAAAGACAGATTAATTACTTTTCTCAATCCCGAAAATGATCCTCTGGGCACCGGCTACCATATCATTCAATCGATGATTGCTGTCGGTTCAGGAGGAATTTTCGGTAAGGGGTTTTTAAAAGGTTCCCAGACACAGCTTAAATTCTTGCCGGAACAACAAACGGATTTTGTTTTTTCGGTATTTGCCGAAGAGTGGGGTTTTGCCGGAGCTTTGGTTCTAATTATTTTGTTTATGTCGCTGATTCTCTGGGGAATGAAAATTGCCTTGCATTCCAGAGATTTGTTAGGCACATTAATAGCATTTGGAATAACTGCACTGATTTCCTGGGAAGTATTCATTAATATCGGCATGGTTCTGGGAATATTACCGGTTGTTGGTATTCCGCTTCCCTTTTTAAGCTATGGCGGCTCGGCGATGATTGTTTTGCTGACGGCGATTGGATTATTAATGAATGTCAGCGTACGTAGATTCATTTTACAACGCTGAAACACTTATCAATCTGCAAGGAGAAGAGTATGTGGGAAAAGAAGAAGGAAGTTGAGGAAGTCCGGGCATTTTTAGGCAAGGGTGCCGAGTTTATCGGCAAGCTGATTTTTAACGGTGCCGTTCGCATCGATGGTGATTTTCAGGGAGAAGTTTACGGACAGGGTTCGTTGGTTATCGGTGAAGGTGCTCTGGTCAAAGCCAATATCGCCGTAAACAGTGTTTATATCGGTGGAGATGTTCAGGGAAACATCGACGTCAAAGAAAAAATCAATATCCATTCCACCGGTAAATTTTGCGGAGATGTCCGAACGCCCGTATTCATTATGGAAGAGGGTGCCTTCTTCGACGGCAGATCACATATGGCGGAAGTAACGGAGAAAAAAGTAACCGTTGCGGAAGCGGTTTAACCGGAGCTCTCGCTTAGGGGAAAAGCTATAATTATAAAAATAGACCGGCAGTCAGAAAATGCTTGACAAGCAAAAAGGGTTATGATTAGTAACGCGCGGTTTTACTTATCAGGAGTAACCTTTCTGAAATGCCTCAAAATGAAAACATATTCGCAATAAACAAAAAACAATCAATATTATTTGGTGTTTATGAATTATAATTTTAATTAATAAACGGACAAAAGATACGAGGTAAGCCGTGGTTACAGTTATCCCAGATTACACATTGATTATACAGATGATAATATTTTTGGCTTTAATTTATATTCTCAATGTTCTTCTTTATAAACCTATCCTTTCCATTATGGAACGCCGCAAGAAACAGCTCGATGAGCTGGAAAATGAAATCAGGCTTTTCAATGAATCCGTCGATAAAAAAGCAGTTGAATACGAAGAAAAACTAAAACTGGCCAAAGCCAACGCTTCCGACCTGAAGAAAACAATAATTAAAGAAGGGACGGATCAGGCCAAAATCGTTATTGATGCTGTCCGCAATGAAATTCCGCTCATAACACAGGAATTTGAACACAAAATGAATAAGGAAATTCAGGCCGCCCGCCAGATTCTGGATAGTCAATCCCGGAAGCTATCGTTGGAGATCGCCCAGAAGGTTATGGGGAGGTCTGTTCAATGAAAAATTTATTTAAATCAGCAAAACTAATTTTCTGGTTTGCCGCTATGCTCTTTCTTGTGACTTCAGTTGTTTATGCCTCCGGAGGTGGAGAAGGTGGTCATGAAGGAAGCAAATGGGTGGATTTTTTCTGGAAAACGCTTGATTTTGTAGTACTCGTGGGTTTTCTCTATTGGCTGCTGGCCGCCAAAATAAAAGAATTTTTTGTCGGACGCCGTCAGTCTATTAAGGACTCTCTGGAAAAATCAAGTGAACAGAAAGCTGAGGCGGAAAGAAAGTTCAGAGAGTATTCGGAAAAAATAGACAAGGCTTCGGCGGAGATCGACGGTATTTTTGAGATGATCAAAGCCCAGGGTGTTGCCGAAAAACAGAAAATTATTGAAGATGCCGAAAAAATTGCCCAGAAAATGAAAGAAGATGCCCAGATGCGAACCGAGCAGGAGTTAAAAAAAGCATCTGATCAATTACGTACAGAAGCGGTGTTGCTTTCCGTTCAAATGGCGGAAGAAATTTTAAAGAAGAACATCACCGCACAGGATCACGAAATAATGGTCCGGGAATACATTGATAAGGTGGTGAATAAAAATTGATCAGTAATATTTCCAAACGCTATGCACGCGCTTTTTTTGAAATTGCGGCAGAAGAAAAACAACTGGAAAAATATTATAACGATCTTCAGCAATTTTCTTCTATTGTTGCCGGTGATCGAGCCTTGCGGGTGTTTTTGGCCAATCCTGTTTTTGAGCAGGCAGTCAAAAAAAGTGTTGTGGAAAAGATACTCGACAAACTTCAGCTCTCCAATATGACAGTCAATTTTTTAAAGCTGCTTGTTGATAAGCAACGCATCGGTTTATTGCCGGATATTGAAAACTGTTACAGGCAGATGATGGATGAATCGCTGAAAAAAGTAAGGGTCAATTTGAAGACCGCTTTTCCTCTTTCTGACGGAATGCAATCTTACATCAGTTCCAGCCTGGAAAAATTAACCGGGCGACAGGTGGAAATGACAGTGGAAAAAGATCCTGCCCTTTTAGGAGGAATTGTTATCGGGGTTGGCGATACACTCTACGACGGCAGCATCAAAAATCAATTGAATAATATGAGGAATCTCTTAGGGGAGGCAAGATAAGGCATGGAAACAATTAAGGCGGAAGAAATCAGTCAAATTATTTCTGAGCAAATTAAAAGCTATGAAAAAAAGCTGGATATAAGCGAGACGGGAACAGTCTTATCCGTCGGCGACGGCATTGCCAGAGTTTATGGTGTGCAAAATGCAATGGCCATGGAACTTCTGGAATTTCCCGGGGGCATTTTAGGAATGGTGCTCAATCTGGAAGCCGACAATGTTGGTGTCGCGGTTTTGGGTGAAGTTACGCATATTAAGGAAGGCGATATAGTCAAAAGAACCGGAAAGATTGCGCAGATTCCGGTCGGTGAAGGACTGCTCGGCCGCGTCATTGATGCAACAGGGAGGCCTCTGGACGGCAAAGGACCGATTGAAACCAAGGAATACCGCCGTATCGAAATGGTTGCTCCCGGCGTTATTCAGCGTCAGCCGGTTAATGAACCCATGTACACTGGTTTAAAGGCAATTGATGCCATGACGCCGATCGGGCGCGGACAGCGAGAACTGATCATCGGCGACCGGCAAATCGGTAAGACGGCAATTTGCGTCGATGCGATCATCCGGCAAAAAGATACCGGCGTTAAATGTATTTATGTTGCCATTGGTCAGAAAAAATCCACCGTGGCCCAGGTTGTGGAAAATTTAAGAAAACATGACGCCATGTCCTATACCTGTGTTGTGGCCGGTTGCGCTTCAGATCCGGCGACCCTGCAATACGTTGCCGCTTACGCCGGCTGTTCCATCGGTGAGTATTTCCGTGACCGCAGCCAGGATGCTTTGATTATCTATGATGATTTGTCCAAACAGGCCGTAGCCTACCGGCAGATTTCTCTGCTTTTGCGCCGTCCTCCTGGACGCGAAGCTTTCCCCGGCGATATTTTTTACAATCATTCACGACTTCTGGAACGGGCCGCCCGTGTCAGTAAAGAACTGGGGAGCGGATCACTGACGGCTCTGCCGGTTATTGAAACTCAGGCCGGTGACGTTTCTGCATACATTCCCACCAACGTTATTTCCATTACCGATGGTCAGGTTTATCTGGAACCCAGCTCCTTCTTCTCCGGTATCCGTCCGGCGATCAACGTTGGTTTGTCGGTGTCCCGTGTCGGCGGCGCCGCTCAGGTTAAGGCAATGAAACAGGTTGCCGGAACTCTCAAACTTGATTTGGCCCAGTACCGGGAATTAGCCGCCTTTGCTCAGTTCGGCAGCGATCTCGATAAATCAACCCAGGCCCAGCTCGATCGTGGTATCCGACTCGTGGAATTGCTGAAACAGCCCCAGTTCCAGCCAATGTCTCTTTCCAAGGAAATTGTAGTGCTTTTTGCAGGTACCAGAGGCTTTATCGATAAGTATGATGTGGAAAAAGTGCGTTCCTACGAGCAGCAGTTGTTGAGCTTCACTGAATCCAAATATCCGGAAATAATGAAGGAAATTGAAGAGAAAAAAGTTATTTCACCGGAGTTGGAAAAGAAGCTGAAAGATATGCTTGCGGAATTTGATTCGGTCTTTGTTGCCGAATAAATAAAAATTAACTCATTGGGGAGAATTTTGCAGTGGCCTCACTGAAAGACATAAAAAGAAAAGTCGGCGCTGTTCAGAAAACAAAACAAATTACACGCGCTATGAATATGGTGGCCGCGTCGAAATTTAAATCGGCGCAGATGCGGATGGAAAATTTTCGTCCTTATGCCGGCAAATTCATGGATGTGTTAAACAGTCTTGCTCTGCGTGTCGAAAGTATAGCTCATCCGCTTCTGGCTGTCCGTGAGCCGAAAAGAATCCGTGTAATCTGCATGACTTCCGATCGCGGTCTTTGCGGGGGATTTAATACTAATTTAATTAAATCGACGGAAAGATTTTTACGGGAAAAAAGCGGCGAAGGCAAAGAAATATCACTGATCAACGTCGGACGTAAAGGAAGGGATTATTTCCGGAAAAAGGCAAATATAATCGCGCAGCGGGTTGATGTTTTGAGTAAATTCGATATGACGTTGGCCGTTTCTGTTGCCGATGAAGTTATTAACCCTTTCATCAAAGAAGAATATGACGAGCTTTATTTAATTTACAATCAATTTGTTAATGTGTCTGTGCAGCGGCCGACGGTTGTTCGATTGTTTCCTCTTCCTTCCGTGGGACAAGGTACCGAAAACGATTCGGAAACTCACCTTGATTATGTTTATGAACCGTCGGAAGAAACGTTATTGCAAAAGCTTTTGCCCATGTATGTGCACGTTCTGCTTTATCGCGCCCTTTTGGAAACATCGGCCGGTGAAAACGGGGCGCGGATGGCGGCAATGGATAATGCCACCAGCAATTGCGAAGAGCTGATCAGTTCTTTAACTCTGAAAATGAATAAGGCCAGACAAGCGGCAATTACGGCGGAATTGATGGATATTGTAGGCGGTACGGAGGCTTTGGCCAAAGGGTAAGATATAATTTTGCAGTATATTGTTGCTGCGGATGAAATTTATTAATACGACTATTGGTGAGGAGATAGTTATGAATACAGGAAAGATCGTACAAGTAATCGGGCCGGTTGTCGACGTAGCCTTTGAAGAGGGAAAACTGCCCAGTATTTTAAACGCAATTACCGTAACCAATCCTGCTATAAATGATCAGGAAGACAATCTGATTATTGAAGTTGCGCTGCATTTGGGAGACAATGTTGTGCGTTGTATAGCGATGGATATTACCGACGGGCTTGTCCGGGGAATGGCGGCAAAAGATACCGGGGCACCTATCATGGTTCCCGTAGGAAAAGAATGTCTCGGAAGAATCGTGAATGTTGTCGGCCGACCGGTTGATGGTCTGGGACCGATAAATGCAGAGCACAAGGCGCCGATTCACAGAGAATCCCCGACTTTTCTGGAACAGGATACCTCAGTGCATGTTCTGGAAACAGGCGTTAAAGTTATCGATCTGCTGGTTCCCTTCCCTCGCGGCGGTAAAATGGGCATGTTCGGCGGCGCCGGTGTCGGCAAGACGGTTGTTATGATGGAGATGATTCATAACATCGCCATGCACCACGGCGGTATTTCCGTTTTCGCAGGTGTTGGTGAAAGAACACGTGAGGGCAACGATCTTTATCGGGAAATGCTGGAATCAGGTGTTATCAAACAAGCCGCCTTGATTTACGGCCAGATGACCGAACCTCCCGGAGCCCGTGCCCGTGTTGCGCTCACCGGACTCGCAGCGGCTGAATTCTTCCGGGATGTGGAAGGCCAGGACGTGCTTTTATTTGTCGATAACATATTTAGATTTACCCAGGCCGGTTCCGAAGTTTCGGCTCTTCTGGGACGCATGCCTTCAGCTGTCGGTTACCAGCCTACGCTTGCTACGGATCTGGGCGAACTTCAGGAACGCATTACCTCAACGACCAAAGGTTCCATTACCGCCGTACAGTGTGTTTATGTGCCTGCGGATGACCTGACTGACCCGGCACCGGCAACAACATTTGCGCATCTTGATGGCACGGTCGTTTTGTCCCGTCCGATCGCCGAGCTCGGTATTTATCCTGCGGTGGATCCGCTCGATTCCACATCGCGTATTCTTGATCCCAATGTTCTGGGACAGGAGCATTACTCGGTTGCCCGTCAGGTGCAGGTAACGCTTCAAAAGTACAAGGATTTGCAGGACATTATAGCCATTCTCGGTATGGATGAACTCTCGGAAACCGATAAACTGACAGTCAGCCGTGCCCGTAAGATCCAGAGATTTTTATCTCAGCCCTTCTTTGTAGCGGCGCAATTTACAGGAACGGAAGGTAAATTCGTATCGGTTGCCGATACTGTTCGCGGGTTCAAGGAAATTCTTGAAGGCAAGCATGATGATCTGCCGGAGCAGGCATTCTGGATGGTTGGCGGTATTGAAGAAGCAGTGGAAAAAGCCAAACGTCTTGCCCAATAAGTGAGGAAGTAGATGTCGGACGAATTGATTTTGGAAATTGTAACCCCGGAAAAAATGGCATTTACGGGAGAAGTGGAAGAGGTTACCATTCCCGGCACGGAAGGTGAATTCGGTGTGCTGCGCGGTCACGAACCTTTTTTGACTTCCGTGGATATTGGAGAATTGAGTTTTCAAAAAGAAGGAAAAAGAACTTATTATGCCGTTAATACCGGTTATGCCGAAGTTACGGGTGGTAAGGTAACAGTGCTCATAGAAACTGCCGAGAGATCCGATACCATAGATAAAGATCGGGCTCAAAAAGCAAAAGAAAAAGCGGAAGCACGCCTGTCCCAGATTGAAAAAGACAGTGCTGAATTTGCAAGAATTCATGCGGCTCTGGTGAGAGCGATAACCCGTATAAATGTTGCCGGAAAATAAGGATTTTATTATTTAAAAGAACTGGCGGCAGCACACTTAGAAAAGTGTGCTGCCGTTTTTGTTTAAATTTGTATATAATTTGTCCGAAGGGAAGCTTATGAATTTTTTCTTTAAACCTGAGACGATTGCAGTAATCGGTGCCACAGCCAATCCGGTTAAAGGTGGCAATGCCATCGTGAAAAATCTGCTGGCCGGTTTTAAAGGGGGAATTTATCCGGTTAATCCGAAGTATCAGCAGATTGAAGGGCTTCGCTGCTATCCATCTCTTCGGGAAATCCCCGTCGCCGTGGATTTGGCGATTATTTTTATTCCTGCAGTTCAAGTGCCCGCCGCCATCGAGGAGTGTGCCCGCTGCGGCGTTCCCGGTGTGATGATAGAATCGGGAGGATTTGCCGAAACAGGCACAGAAGGACGAAACTTGCAGCAGGAGATTGCCCGGATCAGGAAGCAAACGGGCATCCGTATCTGGGGACCGAACTGCATGGGTTTAGTGGATGCGATAAACGGCCGTTTTTTTTCCTTCATGGATCATAACGCCGTAAAAAGAGGATTTATTCCCGGACGGGTTTCGCTGATTGTGCAAAGCGGGATGCTTTCTGCAAGTTTCCTTGTGGATATAATGAGTAACAATATAATGGGCATCAGTAAAGTCTGTTCCATCGGGAATAAAGCGGACATTAATGAAAATGATCTTCTGTCTTATTTAATAAATGATCCGGAGACCTCTGTTATCGGGCTTTATCTGGAATCCATTGCCGCAGGTCGCAGATTTGCTGAACTTTGCCGTCAGTGCACCAAACCGATTGTTGTCTTGAAAGGCGGGAAGAGCCCTAAGGGAGCCGCCGCCGCGATAAGCCACACGGCGTCTCTCGCGGGCAATCACCGGGTTCTGGAGGGCGTACTGGCGCAAAGCGGTGTTTTTGAGGCGGATGATTTCAAGCAGATGATGGATCTTTGCCGGACTCTTGATGCCTATCCACAGCGTCCTTCCGGATCAGGCCGCACGGCTGTTATAACTTTCAGTGGAGGCGCAGGTATTGTTGCCGCAGATTTTATAGATCAAATGAAGCTATCTGTTGCCGAGCTTGCCGTGCCTGCGAAAAACGCTCTGCAAGCAATTTTCCCCGACTGGATGCCGCCCACCAATCCCGTCGATATCTGGCCCGCTATAGAAAAAAATATGGGAACAGGCGTTGATGTTTACAAAGAATCGGTGCAGGCAGTGCTTGACGATCCGGGAGTTGATGCGGTATTGCTCCTGGCCTTTGCCGGCAATTCCCGCTTTACATTTAATCTTGCGGCTTTTGACGCTCAGGCAAAAAAGGCAGGCAAGCCCTTTTTTATCTGGCTTTCCGGGCGACGCGATGAAGCATTTCGTGCCCAGACGGAAGCCATGTCTTTGGGAATCCCGGCTTTTCCGGAACTGCGCCGTACCGTTGAATGTTTGAGCGCCGTTTTTCGAAAAAGACCGTCGCCCGAATCCGCAGTTACAAAAAACGAAGACTCCTCCCGGATAACCCTGCCTCCGGATTTATGCCGAATACTTGAATCCGTTCACGGACCGCTTGATGAATATATTTCCAAACAGATCCTTTCTGTTTACGGTATTCCGGTGGTTTCGGAAAAGCTTGCGACAAATCCGACTGAATGTCTCTTGGCTCTTGACTCTATCGGTTATCCGCTTGTTATGAAGGGGATAACACCCGGAGGAGTGCACAAAACGGAAATGGGACTTGTTGAGCTGGGAATTTCCAATAAGGAAACCGCCGGGAGAACATTTCAAAAATTAATGGAGAAAATGAATCAACGGGGGAAAGTGTTGCTGCAACAACAGGCGGAGGGGAAAATCGAACTTATCTGCGGTCTGATGCGTGATCCCCAGTTCGGGGTGTCCGTCATGCTGGGCATGGGCGGCGTCATGGCTGAAGTTTTTGCGGAAACCGCCTTTGCGATGGCACCACTCTTTCGGGAAGATGCTCTCGATCTTATCGAACGGTTTCGCGGGAAAAAACTTCTGGAAGGTTTTCGGGGAACCCCGGCGCTGGATCGGGAAAAACTGGCGGCTATTCTGATTGCCCTCGGCAATATCGGGCTTGCCCATCCCCGGATAGCGGAAGTCGACATCAATCCGCTGATTATAACGGCGACGGGGGCCGTGGCGGTTGATGCCTCGATTATCCTGGAGTAGCGGAACGCAGATCTGTTTGAAGAAACACTAATCAAGGGAAATATCGATTACTTCAAAACTACGCATTCCGCCCGGTACTTGAACGTTGATTTCACTGCCGATGCTTTTACCGATCAGTGCTTTGCCGATCGGTGATGTCACGGAAATTTTATTTTGATTAATGTCTGATTCCAGAGGACCGACCAGGCGATATTTGATTTCATCACCGTTATCACTGTCGGCAATCGTCACATAGCAGCCGAATACAACTCTATCGCTGGTTTTGCTCTGCAGGGCGATAACATTGGACATGGCCAGATTATTTTCCAGTTCCTGCAGTTTTCCATGCAGATAAGATTGCCTTTCTTTTGCCGCCGTATACTCGGCGTTTTCCGAAAGATCACCGTGGGCGCGCGCAACTTCAATATCACGAATATTTTCCGGGATGGATTTGTTTTTCAGTATTTCCAGATCCCTTTTTAATTTTTCAAAACCCTCTTTGGTAATGGGTATTTTTTCCATAACATCTCCAGATTGTTTTTGCCTTGCTCTGACGTGGTTGTCTTGTTCCAAAACAGGCGAGAAATTTACTATGATTTTGCTTTAATCGAGAATAGCAATAGTGTCAAGAAAGATTTGGCGGATTCCCGTTAATACATAAAATATCCGGCTTGCTTTTGACGCTGTCGCGTTTGTCCTTCCCGATTTACTCCGGTTTGCCTTTCTTTTTGTTTATCCGCGGCAAACTGTCTGATCCTGGATTTGGTAAGCCTGCGAAAGATTTTTTTATATTTCCGCACTCAATTATTGACAACATCTATATATTGTGTTTATGTGAAATAAACTTACTACATATGGTATTTATAACTGTTTTAATTCGGTAATTATTCCAGGGAGAAAAACTAATGGAAAAGAAGATGTCTGTTGCTGTGTCCAATTTGACAAAAAATGCGATCACCGTTTTGGAAAGACGTTATCTCATCAGGGATAAAGAAGGAAAAGTTCTGGAAGATCCGGACAGAATGTTCCGGCGTGTTGCCGATACAATCGCGGCCGCCGACCGCCGGTTTAATGAAAATGCCGATACCGCCGGGGTTGCGGAGGAATTTTATCGCATGATGACTCAATTGGAATTTCTTCCCAATTCGCCGACTTTAATGAATGCCGGGAGAGAACTGGGGCAATTGTCGGCTTGTTTTGTGTTGCCGGTTGGTGATTCCATGGAAGAAATATTTGATGCTGTTAAATATACAGCCCTGATTCATAAATCCGGTGGCGGCACGGGATTTTCTTTTTCCCGCCTGCGTCCGGCCAATGATGTTGTTTTAACAACCACCGGTATTTCCAGCGGACCGATATCCTTCATGCGTGTATTTGATGTTGCTACGGAGACCATCAAACAGGGTGGCACCAGGCGTGGCGCCAACATGGGAATTCTCCGGATTGATCACCCTGATATCATGAGTTTCATCATGTGTAAGGCGGATAAAAAGCAGCTCAATAATTTCAACATTTCAGTGGGATTGACCGAGGCCTTCATGAAGGCGGTCGAAAAAGATGAAAACTACGATCTTATCAATCCCCGGGACGGACAGGTGTCGGGAAATCTCAATGCCCGCAAGGTTTTTAACCGGATTATCACACAGGCGTGGGAAAACGGCGAACCGGGTATTGTGTTTCTCGATCGTCTCAACCGTGATAATCCCACTCCGCACATAGGCCTTATCGAATCCACCAATCCCTGCGGAGAACAGCCGCTTTTGCCCTACGAGTCCTGTAATCTGGGTTCCATCAATCTGGGCAGAATGGTCAAGGCAGGACAAATTGACTGGACGAGATTGAAAGAGGTTGTTAATCTCGCCGTCCATTTTCTGGACAACGTAGTGGAAGTCAATAATTACCCTTTGCCGCAAATTAAAGAGATGACTCTGGGCAACCGCAAAATCGGTTTGGGTGTCATGGGATGGGCGGATATGCTGATATTGCTTGGTATTCCCTATAACACCGGGGAGGCGATTGAACTTGCCCGAAAGGTCATGCGGTTTATCAATGAGGAGGGGCACAATGCATCGCAGGAACTGGCCAAACAGAGGGGTTCCTTCCCCAATTTCCGCGGCTCCGTCTATGATAAAGAAGGAGAACCGCCTGTACGCAACGCCACAGTGACTACGATCGCTCCCACCGGAACAATTTCAATTATTGCCAATGCCTCGTCCGGCGTGGAGCCGCTTTTTGCCGTTTCTTATGTCCGTCAGGTTATGGATAACGATATTCTGGTGGAAGTTCATCCTTATTTTGAAACTATTGCCAGGGAAAAAGGATTCTACTCGCCGGAATTGATGCAGCGCATCGCCGAACACGGAACACTTCATGATATGGAAGAAATACCGGAAGATATCCGCAATATTTTCGTCACTGCCCATGATATTTCGCCGGATGTGCACATTAAGATGCAGGCCGCTTTTCAGGAGTACACGGACAATGCGGTTAGTAAGACGGTCAATTTTTCCAACGGAGCGACGATTCAGGATGTGGCGAAAGTATACGAGCTTGCCTATAAACTCGACTGCAAGGGTGTTACAATTTACCGTGACGGCTCCCGTGATCAGCAGGTGCTCTCCAAAGGGAAAAAAGAGGAAAAAGCGACAGCCCCTGTTCCGGATCCTGAAAAATCCACAATAAAAAGAGAAAGACCGAAAGTTCTGAAGGGATGGACCTATCAGATGCAAACCGGTTGCGGTCCGCTTTATGTCACCGTCAACGAAGACACTACCGGACTTTTTGAATTGTTCACCACGATGGGGAAAGCAGGCGGCTGTGCGGCATCTCAGAGCGAGGCCATCGGACGCATGGTTTCGCTCGCCTGGCGCAGCGGCATACAGGCGCGGCAGGTCATCAAACAGCTCCAGGGCATTTCCTGCCACTCTCCATCGGGGTTCGGCGAAAACAAAGTTATGTCCTGCGCCGATGCGGTGGCCAAGGCAATTCAATCGCACATGTCCGCAAACGGTGGTGTTACCGTTAAGGAAAAGCGCTCTTTTTTCAAAGGAGCTTGTCCCGATTGCGGAGGAATTGTCGAACATGAAAGCGGATGTGTTGTCTGCCGGCTTTGCGGATACAGTGAATGCGCCTGATCGATCGTGCAATTTCTGATCAATCCGGCAGCGGCTGTTTGCTCCTTGCCGCGGGAATTGCCGCCGCTTTTGCAATAAAAGTTGCCGAATTTAGAATCAATCCGATGCATTTTTTTTTAAATGCGGTATAATTTATCCCGTCGACGGTTAAATATACGCGCAATTGGAAAATTGCAGAATAAGGATTGGCTCAATGGTTTGTAAGTGGAATAAAAACGATCTTCAGGATGAGCGGACAAAAACATCCTTGGGCGATTATATCTTTTCCCGGCAAAAAGAGTTGATTCTGGAATTGGTTAAACCCGCCTCCGGGGAAAGGATGCTGGAGGTAGGCGGCAGGCACTGGCAGATTTTCCGGGAGAAATGCTGCTCGGTTACAGGGCTTGTTTCCTCCGTGAAAACACTGGAATCCGTCCGTAAACAATTCGGCAAAAGCGCCGATCTGTATGCCGGCGATGTTGAGGACATGCCTTTTTCCGACGATGAGTTTGATATTGTGGCGGTCATTAACACACTGGAGACCGCCCGCAATCCTCAAAAAGTAATCGCCGAAGCAATCCGGGTTTGCCGTGGCCGGGTTTTTCTGGGTTTTATTAACAAGTACTCTTTGGCCGGAACTCAAAAGCGGCTGAAGGAGATTTTCGGATTTTCCTCCATTGATAAAATCAATTTTTTCAGTGTGGAGGAAATAAAAAAAATGATCGGAAATCTGGTTGGCCGGGAATATTTAAAATGGGGGAGCGTAATTTATTTCCCGGCTATAGTTTATGGTGTTTTTTCAGAGCTGGAAGAACTGGTTCCTTATATGAGAAATCCCCTGGGTGCATTTGCCGGGTTTGCTTTCCCGGCGAAATATACTTACCGCACTGTGCAAAGCCCGGTAACTACAACTTACAAACTTAAGGATGATAACCAGGTTACCGCTCCCGAAGCCGTCCGGGGTATGTTGCGGGAGGTTGACCGATGATCCGGGAAGCGATGCTTTATGAAAAAGCGGATGACGACAAAGTACGCTGCAATTTGTGTGCGCACGGATGCACCATTACACCGGGCAGGCGGGGTGTCTGCGGTGTGCGGGAAAATAAAAATGGTATACTATACACACTGGTTTATGGAACATTAGTTGCGGAAAACATTGATCCAATTGAGAAAAAACCTTTTTTTCATGTTTATCCCGGGTCGAAATCATATTCCATTGCTACCGCCGGGTGCAATTTCAGTTGCGAATTCTGTCAGAATCATGAAATTTCGCAAATGCCCCGTTCCACGCTCATGATTGTGGGTGAGGATGCCGCACCTGCGGAAATTGCAGCACGGGCGCAGAAAAGCGGATCAAAAACAATTGCTTACACTTATACGGAGCCGACCGTTTATTTTGAACTGGCTTATGAAACAGCCCGGATTGCCCGGGAGCAAGGCCTGAAAAATGTTTTTGTTACCAATGGCTTCATGACCTCTTCCGCCATTGAAACGATAAAACCGTATTTGGCTGCCGCTAATGTGGATTTAAAGTCTTTCCGGGATGACTTTTACCGAAAAAGATGCGGGGCGCGGCTCGCACCGATTCTCGCGAGTCTGCAGAAAATGAAAGAAATGGGAATCTGGTTGGAAATTACTACGCTGCTCATTCCCTCTTTAAATGACAGCAATGAAGAACTCAAGGATATTGCCGGTTTCATTGCCGGATTAGGAAAAGAAACACCCTGGCATATCAGCCGTTTCCATCCGCAATATAAAATGCTTACAAAACCGGTTACACCCGTTTCTTCACTGCATCGTGCCCGGGAAATCGGCAAACTTGCCGGATTGAAATATGTTTACAGCGGTAATGTTCCGGGAGATGAAGGAGAAAATACCTATTGTTCTTATTGCGGTAATTGCCTGATTGAGCGTCATGGTTTCCGGATTGTGAAACTCAATCTTAGCGGGAATAAGTGTAATAGATGCGGAGAGGAAATCGAAGGCCTCTTTTAACACTGTAAAATGTTTCCCGACCTTCTTCCTTTAATAGAGCATCCGATAATCTGAAGAGTTCCCCAACATTTCAGATGGAATTATTTATAGAAATAATGAGAGCATGCTTGAAAATATTGTTTGAATGTTCTTTTATGGTAGAGTGCATGGCATGAAATCCTTCAACCTCAAAGTACTGCTTCTGCTTTCACTGGGCCATTTAATCACAGACATCTACCAGAGCGCCCTCCCGGCCATACTGCCTTTTCTCAAAGAGAAATTAGACCTGACATACACCATGACCGGCGTCATCCTGATGGCGGCTAGTTTCACCTCTTCTTTGATCCAACCCCTCTTCGGTTTTCTTACGGATAAGCAAGAGAAGCCCATTCTTCTTCCCTTCGGATGTCTTTGTGCCGGAATCGGTTTTTCCTTTATAACTCTGGCACCGAATTACATACTGGTACTCGCACTGGTCGTCATCAGCGGACTTGGTATTGCATCCTATCACCCCGAGGGGTATAAAACGGCCCACTTCTTCACAGGAGAACGTCGGGTGACAGGCATGGCCATCTTTTCCGTCGGCGGCAATGCCGGATTTGCTTTAGGTCCTATTATTACGGTCTATACGATTCAATATTTCGGTCTTTCTTCGTTGCCTTTGATGGCTGTCCCGGCATTGTTATTTGCCGTTCTGCTTTTCTGGAACTGGGAAAAAATCGCCCTTCCTGCCGGAAACCATGAACAAAGCGGGAAGACGGTTCCGGCTGGAACCCCTCAGGGAGCCTCTTGGGGGTTGTTGATTCTCATCGCCATCGTCATGGTCAGATCATGGATACAATTCGGCCTGATTAGCTATATTCCCTTTTACTATATTAATTACCTCAAGGGGGATCCTCTGTATGCAGGTAAACTCGTCTTTGCGTTTCTCATAGGAGGAGCCGTCGGAACGCTGGCAGGAGCTCCCCTGGCGGATCGTTGGGGCCATAAACGATATTTGTTTTGGTCCATGCTTTTATCTTCCATTCTTCTGCCGTTTACATTAATGGCAGCAAAGGGCGCCATTCTCTTTGTTGCTTTGGGGCTTGTCGGCATGATTGTCATATCGACTTTTTCGGTGACCATTGTCATGGCACAGAGATTGCTGCCGTCAAATCTCGGTATGGCCTCAGGTCTGATGGTTGGATTTGCCATAGGCGCCGGCGGCATTTGCGTAACGTTTCTCGGTGTTCTCGCTGATAATTTCGGAGTTCCTTTCGCCTTGAA
>MVRV01000034.1 GCA_002068015.1 Smithella sp. PtaU1.Bin162 | reverse complement strand
GTTCCATCACAATAACCCCGACTCCTTTCTTCCCTGCATACTGAATCCCTTCAAGTCCCGCCTGATAATCGGTATCAAAATAGTTAAATTGGACCTGACAGAATTCCCATCGATCGTACCCGTCCAGTATCTTCTTAAAGATGGGAAGCGGGGCATGGAACGAAAAACCAATATGCCGGATCTTCCCCTCTTGCTTTGCCTTCTCGGCAAATTCGATTCCCTTGAGGGTTAAAATAGTATTCCAGCGTTCATCGTTTAATCCATGGAACAGATAGAAATCAATAAAATCCGTTTGAAGCCGCTGAAGCTGCTCTGAAAGCAGCCGATCCCAATCCGACTCGTTTTGCACAAGCCACACAGGGCACTTCGTTGCGAGAGATATTTTTTTCCGCAGGTTGTGTTTCTTAATAATGGTTCCTGTAAACGGTTCGCTTGTCCCTCCGTGGTAGGGATACGCGGTGTCAATGTAATTGACTCCTTCTTCGATCGCAGCACAAAAAACCGCCTCTGCTGCCTCTGTATCAATTTTTTCTTGATTGTTCCCAACAACGGGCAATCGCATCATTCCCATCCCCAGGGCAGATACAGGTAACTCAGGTATGGTTGGAAAAGTTCGATATTGCATATATAGACTATACTATTTATATCTAACTAGGTATAGTACGTTCCGTTGATACAGAGTAAAACCAATGAGGTTGTGGACCCTTCATCCGAAATACTTAGATTCAAAAGGGCTTGTTGCAGTATGGCGTGAAGCATTATGGGCAACAATATACTATTGGATACATTGAATATTGTATATAGGGGAAAGACGAGCAAACCGCAAGTTTCACCTATCGTGGATAGTATTTGTAAATTACATAATAATATTTTATACGTAGAGGTACCTATGAACAAAAAATTAACGTTAAATTTCGCACACAAATACGCAGAAAAAACTCGACAGTCTATCTCAACAATTGTAGAGAAATATTTTAAAAGATTAAAAGAGACAAACGATAGGCAGTATCTATCGAAAGAAGCAGAAGAGCTATATGGAATACTAGAGAAGGAAGTAATTCCCGATAAGAATGAAATGAGAAAAATATTTTATGAAAAAAGTATTATTTAATCTTAATATAATTATCGATATGCTGGCCAAGAGAAACGATCATGCATCCGCAATAAAACCATTTGATTTCTGTGTGCGGGAAATAACACAAGGACATGTTTGTTCACTTGAGATAACAACGTTAGCATTTTTTCTGACAAAAGAAAAATAAAATACTAGCAAAATTATTGGATTATTTAGTCGTACTTACAGCGAAAGAACAAGTACTGAGGAATGCTCTTGATTCTGAAATAGTCGACTATGAAGATGCGGTGGTAGAGGAAGAAAACATATACCGCTGCTGAAGCAATAGCTCTGCTTGAATCAGAAGGATATTCTGTATAATTGGACCTGCCCCGTATTAGTGGAGAGGTAGTTAAGCCACACTCGGATGCCCAAACACCGCCCCCGCCACCAGACGGTTCCAGATCGCACGGATCGGGTACTCATCTCGTCCTGCTCCCCGCTCCCGCTCTAACTGCTCCATCGACAGCTCATCCGGAAGATTCTCTAAAACTATCTGAAGCCGGTGTACATCGCCTAATTCTTCTATCTCTTCCTAGCTAAACAGGTCTTTTTGTGCTATACTAGCCATGGGGTATCCTCCTTTTTTTTGGGGTAAACTATTTTTATGGGTGTTTCTAAGTTCTTTCTTTATTATCTTTTGCGAGCAACACAAAAGGCTCAAATATGTTGATTGAAATAGGTCTGCATTGTGATAGTCCCCTAGAGCGATTCATAAAAACGGGAGAAAGATAATGAAAAAACAGGTCCTTGTTATTGGTGCAGGTTTTGCAGGCCTCGCTACAGCCGCTTTGCTTGCAAAAGAAGGAGCTCAAGTTACCATTCTAGAAAAATGCGATTCCCCAGGAGGCCGGGCCAGACTTTGGGAAAAAGATGGTTTTGCCTTTGATATGGGGCCTTCCTGGTACCTCATGCCCGAAGTCTTCGATAGCTTTTTCCGCCTCTTTGGCAAAGAACGGGAGCACTATTATGGGCTCAAAAAGCTTTCCACCCACTATAAAGTGTTCTTTGAAGGACAGGACCCGGTAACCATTACCAGCGATTTCGAAGCTACAAAAAAGGTATTCGAAGGCTTCGAATCCGGCGCTGGCAAAAAGCTAGAGGAATATGTGGCCAATTCCCGCTATAAATACAATACGGCTATGGATGACTTTCTTTATCGGGAGTACCGGCATATATTTCAGTTCCTTAACTGGCGGCTCATGACCGAAGGCCTTAGGCTTAATGTTTTTCAATCCCTCGACCTCTATGTACGGCGTTTTTTTACCGATGTCAGGGCTCGTCAAATATTGGAATATGCCATGGTGTTCCTCGGCGCAAGACCCTCGAATGCCCCGGCCTTCTATTCACTTATCTCTTATCTAGACCTATCTGATGGGGTCTATTTTCCCGAGGGGGGCATGTATGCCCTTGTAGAGGGGCTGGTGAAACTCTGCAATGAGCTAGGCGTGAGTATAGAATATGGAACGGAGGTCCAACATATTGATGAAAAACAGGGCCGGCTTTCTACCATCCGTGCCAAGAAGCATGGGCAGTCTCAGGAATATACCGCCGATGCTGTGGTGATGTGCGGCGACTATGCCCACGCAGATCGAGACCTTTTAGATCCCCAAGACGCCAATTACAGCCGAACCTATTGGGATAAGGCGGTCCTCGCCCCCAGTATGTTCATTGCCTACCTGGGTCTAAACCGGGAAGTGCCAGAGATAGCCCATCATAATCTTTACTTTTCCCGCAACTGGAATGCCCATTTTGACAGTATTTTTAAAACCCCCCAATGGCCTGACAACCCTTGTTTTTATCTTTCAGCGGCCTCAAAAACCGATAGTAGGGCGGCTCCACAGGGTAAGGAAAACCTCTTCCTTCTGGTGCCAACCGCGCCGGGTCTAGCCGATACGGATGAGGTTCGTAGGACCTACTATGAAAAGTCTTTAGCCCATGTGGAACAGCGGCTAGGTATTTCAATAAGGCCCTACATTCAGGTAGAGCGGATCTTCTCTCAGCGGGACTTTGCCGATTCCTATCATGCCTATAAGGGTACCGCATTGGGCATGGCCCATACCCTATGGCAAACCGCAGTGTTCAGGCCTTCCATGCGGAGCAAAAAGATAAAGGGACTCTTTTTTGCAGGCCAGTATACCCATCCCGGTGTGGGTATCCCTATGACCTTTATTGCATCTCAAGTGGTAGCCCCCATTGTAACAAATTATGTAAAGGGGAATGCCTAGGTGGAAGAACCAACAGTGCCCATGGGCTCTATCAGTTCCAGTGAACTGAGGGCCTTTCAGCGGACAATTTTTCAAACGTATAGTAATACCTATTTTAATTCAAGCCTTTTTTTTCCCAAAAAGGTACGGGAACGGGTGTTTACCCTCTATGCCTTTGTCCGTCGGGCCGATGACTTTTTCGATGCTCAGCCACAGGACCAAGATGGTTTTTATCGGTTTCGCACCTATGCAGAGAAAGCTATAGGTTTAGAACCCCGGCATCCTGTAAAAGATCTGCCTTTGGCAGAAGACCGGGCGGTCATCGATGCCTTCGCAGAACTGGGCCGGAGCATTCACTTTGATCGCCTGCCTGGATAGTACCATTTTTAGATGCCATGGAAGCGGACCTGAGTAAAAACCGTTACGATAGCCTGGAAGAATGCCTGGTCTACATGTACGGTTCTGCGGAGGTGATCGGTCTTTTCATGAGCCGCTGTATGGATTTGCCAGTAACGGCCTATGAAGCAGCCCGGCTGCTTGGACGGGCAACGCAGTACATCAATTTTATACAGGATGTGGCGGAGGATCGCAGTTTAGGCCGCCGTCACTTGCCTATAGAAGCGGAGATGGAAGACATTATCGATCCTCAATGGGCAGCTTCCCATCCGGAACGGTTTTCCCATTGGATGATGGGACACCTTAGTCGGTACCGCCAGTGGCAGGTTGGTGCGGTTTCTGGTTACCGGTGCATTCCCTACTGGTACCGGTTGCCTATTAAAACTGCAGCAGACATGTACTGGTGGACCGCAAAAACAATAGGGAAAGACCCCTTGGTGGTGTTTCAACGAAAGGTTAAACCCAGCAAGGCCCGTATTATTCTTCAGTTTATTGTGAACCTTTTTGCAGGAGCATTCCTATGAGATTTAAAAAGACACTGTTCCAAAATGCTGAAATAGTCTATCTCATAAATCTTGGGATATTTTTTTTTGCAGGTTTTATAGGACACCTTTTGCCTCAGACCCGTACTCTGATGCTCTATCTTACCCCCTATCTGCTGTTGCTGTTCGGCCTTATTGCCCTGGCGGTCACCATAAAGGAGCAGGGCTGGGTTCTCCTTCTATGGGCCATACCAACCTTTTTGATCACCTTTGCTCTAGAAGTTATCGGTGTTGCTACGGGGCTCATCTTTGGAGCCTATCAGTATGGTCCGGTGCTGGGAAGACACCTATGGGGTGTACCTCTAATCATCGGCTTTAATTGGGCTCTGGTTGTTTTAGGTATTGCCCGTTTTGTGAGAAAAAACCTTCGGATTACATACCCGGCTCTGGGGGCTCTGGTAGTTTCCCTTTTTTGTGTTCTTTTTGATGTTATTTTAGAGCCCCTGGCAATCAGGCTCGATTATTGGACCTGGGAAGCGGTACAGGTTCCCTTCAAAAATTATGTCGCCTGGTTTTTAATATCTTACATATTTGCTTTGCCGACTTGGCTGTTTAGGCGAGAAGAAAAGTCAATTATGTTAGAGGGTTATATTGCAATTCAAGGGATTTTTTTTATTTTAGTACAGCTCGGCCTTGCCTATATAAAATAATTTGCGATATGAGAAATTATTATGTGTAGTATTCAGGGTAAAGACCTTATAGGCCTGATTTTGTCATTTTTAATAGAAAATCCTATCATCGCAAGTATTGTACCCGCAGTATTCATTATTTTGAACTGGATCAGTATTACAGCTGATGCCTTTAAAGGAATGAAAAACGAAGAATCCCGACATAATTACAGCACGGTTTATTTTCCCATTTTCCTCCTGCTTTTAGTTCTCGCATCCTGGTACGGCCATTCTGGTTCTTGGTTGGGGAGATGGATTAGTCGCTATAGTAGGTGAGTCTATAACTTATAGGAACTGTCATTTCGGGAATTTTGCGGCAATGCCGACACAGGAAATTATAAATCCGGTCTCCGCCTGGCGTCAACCTATGTTCATGGCACACTTCAAGAATCCTTCAGCATACAGTTCCGGATTTGGGTAGGGTATCAGGTTCCGCATAGACTCCGATTTTTATACCGACACCCGTGCCAACTCTGGAGGTGAACACGCGCCTAATGCCAATGGAGATGGAACCGGGCAAACTCGCCAAAAGACTGGCAGCTTACTACGCAGGCGCACAGCAGTTCTTGTCCGGCTGCCAGGGAAAAAAACTCTGTTAGCAACGAAACTATCAATCTGGATATTTCGCCGAACAAGCGCTTGTCGGCCCTGAAGTAGTGTCGGAGTATCTTGGGTAGGGTAGATCCAGAAGCCAATCTTCGGCCAAATATTCAGCGTAGAGCAGCGTCCTCTTTGGGTCACAGGAGGGACAAAGATGGAAAACTTTACATGAAAAGGGACGAAAGTACGAATGACCACAATCGTTGCAACGAATCCGCGCTCCCCCTTTCGACCCGTCGGCACAGCCGGTAAATTGCTCCAGACGGTCAAGAATACCTTGTGGTGGATTGACGTAAGCTCGGTATCGGGAAATCGAACCATGTACCATAGTTTGGATGGTGCCTTTATATATGCATACGCTGGAAGCAGTGCTTTTGCTTGCATAGTTGAAGAAAAAGAAGGGAGATGTGGACTGAGGCCACCTCACACATAGAAGGTCCACGCTGTCAAGCAAAATCCGAATCGCGGTCAGGGCCTAGAATGCGGAATCTGGCGGTCGATGCCAGGATAAAATTGGTGGTTTTCTTTATGGGATAGATGCCTTCGCCGCGCGAGGGAATAAGCAGTTTGATAAACGAGATCGATGGTAGTATGGGAAAACAAAGGAGTGATCGATGAAGACAGTAGTTGTTTCAAGCAAATATCAAGTTGTTATACCAAAAGAAGTGAGAGAGGACATTGGCCTGAAAGCCGGAACAAAATTAGAAATAATCATGTATGGGAACCGCATTGAACTTATTCCTGTCCATTCCATGAAGAAACTCAAGGGAATGTTCAAAGGAATCAATACGGATATAAAAAGGGAAGATGATCGAAAAAGATAGTAATTCAACTAGACGAGGACAAAGCCTTATTTGCTATTGCACATATGAAACAGGGGAAAGTAATTAATCTAGATGGAGAACTTGCAATTTATACTGCAAAAATTGGGAGAGATAATAATCTTGCAATGGCAGATAGTATTATATATGCAACAGCGAAGAAGAATAATGCTGTTTTATGGACACAAGACACGCACTTTTAATTATTAGAAAACGTTAAGTATTATGATAAAACATAGATCATCGAACACAGATAAAGCCCGTATTGATACGGTATATCTACCTGAAACAAACCGAAGGATTCAAAGCCCCAGTTAGGAAGGCATGCCAAGCGTATGTTAGGAGATTTTCTGTATGGATATTCCACGAATCTTCAACATTACCGAAAGTGCTCACCGCATCCATAACCCGTTCAC
>MVRV01000033.1 GCA_002068015.1 Smithella sp. PtaU1.Bin162 | reverse complement strand
CCCGCCGATATGAACCCCGTTATATCCCATTCCCTTTAATATTGCATATAGACGGGCGGCGCGGAGAATTCTTGCTCCTTCTCCCTTATCGGGATTACTTCGTTCCCGGTCGAGCTCAGCCAGAAGTTTATCCGGAACTACACTGCCGGGCAGTTCATTGCGATTCATCATTTTAGCTGCACCAAACGGCAGGATATAAATGTTTCCCACTAGCGGAATGTTAAAATTATTTCCCTTCATAAAGAGGAGTACTTCATGAAATTTCCGGGCATCGTATCCCAGTTGTGTAATGATGAATTGGGCGCCGGCCGCAATTTTTTTGCCCAGTTTGTAGTATTGAATCATCTGCTCCGCTTCAGTCGCTTTGAAAGGGGAAACAACTGCTCCAGGAAAGAAATTTCCGCGCTGATGACGGATAATGCCTTTAACTCCGGGGTATTCCAGTCCCCGGTTCATCTCAGATATGAGTTGCAGAGTATGGATAGGATCCAGATCAAATACCGGTGCCGGTCTTCCCAAGTAGCCTGATACTGGGTAGTCGCCGCTCATAATCAGGAGGTTTCTGACACCTGCCCGATCCAGAGCATAAAGCTCACTTTCGATGGAATTACGGTTTCTATCTTTGCAGGTAAAATGAACAAGAGGTTCGATACCAAGTTTCAGGATTTCACCGCCTATAAAATCAGCAGACATAGCCGGGGTTCCGCCAGGATTATCCGTAATTGTCAAAGCATTAATTTTCTCTCCTGATCTGGCTTGGTGAGCCAGCGCTAATGCTTTTGCCTGGGCTGTTTCTTTGGCTCCTCTGCCCGGTACCAATTCCCAACTGACCGGAAACATTCCGGGATTCAACAGAGCTTCCTTAAAACTATTTTCCTGCATGTACGTCCTCAGCTTCTTCTTTCTGAATTACAGATAGCGAAAATCGCATTTACAAATGACATTGTCAATATCTTTTCATCATACAAAGCATAAGGACTGGAGGCCGGAGGTTTTAAAAATCAATATGCCGTCTTCTTGTATTATTCAGCCGTATTTGATCCAGTTTTTGCCTGACAACCTTTTCTTGCAGTTGAGGGGTAAATTTGTTATTTTCACTACATGTTGGAAAGAAAAAAAATTTCAATTCAGGCATTTTTTTATTGTCTGGCAATTTTTGTTGCTGCGGTTTTGTCGTCAGAAAGTGTTGCAGCGACGGAAATATTAAATATCCGTCACTGGGCGGCACCGGATCATACCAGAGTTGTGATCGATGTCGGAAGCGAGCCCGACTATGAAATTCAGGAAGAAAAAAATCTTCTTGTTTTAAATTTCAGAGAAAGTATGAACAGCCCATTGCTGCCTGCTGAAATTCCGATCAATAAACCGGGTATTCAGAAAGTGATTCTTCGTTCCTTATCTGATAGTTCTGTTAAGATCGAATTTGTTCTGGATAAATATTTAAAAACCCAGGTTTTTCCATTAAAAAGATTTCAGGATAAACCGGATCGCCTGGTGGTGGATATCTTTGTAGAACAACCTGTTCAGAAAGAAGCAGTTAAAGAGCCATCTTCAAGGATAAAGCAAAAAAAAATAATTGTTATTGATCCGGGGCACGGCGGAGATGATCCCGGAGCCATCGGCAGAAAAGGAACTTGTGAAAAAGATATAGTTCTTTCTGTCAGCCGGGAAATTAAAAAGGCCATAAATAGAATTCCGGGATACCGCGCGGTATTGACGCGCGACGGGGACTACTATGTTTCCTTCAGTAAAAGGCTGCAAACAGCAAAAGATTTGAACGCCAGCCTGTTTGTCAGCGTCCATGCCGATGCCGCCCGGAATCGAAAGGCCAGAGGCAGTTCCGTCTATTGTCTTTCCACTGGTGCGGCAAGTAATGAAGCAGCCAAGCTGCTGGCTCGAAATGAAAACTTGTCCGATATCATAGGTGGAGTTCCTAACGGCGAAGGGAAAACGGATTCTGATCAGATCATCCTGAATATGTTTCAAACCAATACAATTAACCTTTCTAAAACTTATGCCGGTAGCTTAATGTCCCACCTGGAACAAATCAATGAACTTAAGTACAAAAGCGTTCAAGAAGCTCCCTTTCGGGTCTTAAAATTGCCCGACATCCCGGCGGTCTTAATCGAAACGGCATACATCTCTAATAACGAAGAGGAAAAATTATTAAAAACCAATGCTTTTCAGAAAAAACTGGCTCAGGCGGTATCCTCTTCCATCGTCGCATATCTATCCGGAACAGCATCAATTGCGTCCAGCAGTGACGCGGTGGAAAAAAACATTAGCCAAGACGAGCAAAAAGCAACGGTGAAAGTTAATGGTCAAAACGAGATATTTACTGAAAAGTATAGCATAAAACGAGGCGATACACTTTTTTCCGTTGCGCGGATTTTTAATACTTCCGTAGAGATGTTGTTAAAACTGAATAATCGGAAAATTGAAGATACATTGTTTGTAGGGCAGAAAATATCAGTACCGGCAAAAAAGACCGTGCAGGATATTAATACCGGCCGGAATGTATCCAATAATTCCAACAAAAATAATAACGTTAATGGATTATGCCGGATTTATATTGTTAAAAAAGGAGACACGCTTTTTTCTTTAGCAAAAAGCAATTCGCTGAAGGTAGATGAATTGCGTAAGATAAACAGTATGAAAGATTCGGATTCTTTAATATTGGGGCAGAAAATTAAACTGCCCTAGATGCAGAAAGAGTTATGCAATTATTTATCAGGTTGTCCGTTATTTCCGGTGTTTTTATCCTTTTTTCAGGAGTTGTTTTTGCTGATCCTCCTAGAATAGCATTTGATTGGCAGCCGTTTACTGTCAATCATTATTTTGAATTAAATCATGAAAATAAGACTATATTGCCAAAAGAAATATTTTATTCTAAGGAAATATGGGGGCAATATGACGGTATCGAAGAATTAAAGGGCATTAATCTGACGTCAACAAATAACCATAATAAACAGATATTTGGAAGATCAATGCTCGGCAAAATTAAAATCACCGTTTCCCAGGTTAGTTCTTTTATGTTATCGGATGATGAAATCTACTCGAAAGGAAAAAAAGACAGTCTTTCTCGGGCCGGCAGGATATTGCCTTCCTTATTGCAAAATCCTTCCTCGGAAACGGCTTTGGAGACGCTTAAATTAATTCAACCACAGATAAATTTAGGTTTCGAGTTTTAAAAAGATAGACTCTTTTTCCACTTGATATATTTTCTTATTATGCTACAAACCAATTGCCTTAATCTTGAGCAGTACGGCAATTGCTCTTTAGCAAAGAAAATAATTTTTAGGGTATCCTTTCGACACTGAAGAGAGGTTTTATCCACTGGTTTTACCTAAAAGGTGGGTACAATAGAACGTAATGTTTGCTTGGCGAGCATTGTAAGATGGCAAGTGTGATTCTGGTTGCCGGATTCAGTTCCTCATTGGTAAATCCGGTTTTAAAACAGCTCTTGGTCGAGGGAGAAAATATAACGAGGAGGTAAAAGACTGTGGATGTAATTGAACAAGGAGTAGGTGATATCTTCACGGATCCGGATGCGGATAAGGCCCGAGCCTTTTTCCGGGGAAAATCACGTAAAATGGAAAATAAAGTCATGAGTGTCAAAGATGCCGTGGCAAAATTTATCCATGACGGTGATTATATAACTATTGGCGGCTTTGGCGCGAACCGTGTGCCTGTGGCTGTTTGTCATGAAATTTTACGTCAGGGGAGAAAGAAGCTGGGATTTGCCGGTCACACATCAACTCATGATTTTCAAATCCTTTGTGCCGGTGAAGTCTTTGACCGTTGCGATATAGCTTATATTATCGGATTGGAAGCTCGTGGGCTTTCCCCCAATGCCCGCAGATATATGGAAACAGGCAAGGTCAAAGTCAGCGAATGGAGCAATTATGCTTTATCGGTAAGATTTAAAGCCGCTGCCGCCGGTGTTTCTTTTTATCCGGCACGTAATCTGATGGGTACGGATACTTTTAAATACAGCGCAGGGAGAATAATCGAATGCCCGTTTACTAAAACAAAGTATGTTGCTCTGCCGGCGCTTTATCCCGATGTGTCGGCGATTCACGTGCATGAAGCTGATATGTACGGTAACTGCCGTGTACGCGGTATAACAGTTTCTGATTTTGATGTGGCCCGCGCATCCAAGAGACTGATCATCACCTGTGAAAAGCTGATTTCCAATGAGGAAATTCGCCGTGATCCCAGTTATACGGTTATTCCTTACTGGTGTGTTGATGCCGTTTGTGAAGTTCCTTACGGCAGTTATCCTGGTAATATGCTTGGTGAATATTTCTCCGATGAAGAGCATCTGAAAGAATGGTTGAAAGTGGAAAGTGATCCGGCAGAATTTAAGGCGTTCCTGGAGAAAAATATTTACGGATGTAAAGACCACTTTGAATACATTCTGAAAAACGGTGGAATGGCTAAGATGCAGATGTTGAGACAAAAAGAAATGATGTTTATCGGTGCGAGATAATAGAAAGGAGAAATAATCATGCCTGATTACAATACAATGGAACTTATGATTTGCACTGCGTCACGTGAGTTGGAAGACGGTGCATCAGTAGGAGTGGGGACCGGAGCTCCTTGTGCTGCAGCAATGCTGGCGCAGAAGATACATTCTCCGAATCTGATAATTGTGTTTGAAGCGGGAGGAGTGGCTCCTTTAATTCCGGAGATGCCGATTTCCGTCGGAGACTCCAGAACCACATGGAAGGCAATTATGGCGAGCGGTATGTGCGAAATAATGGAGACCGCATGCCGCGGTATGCTGGATTATACGTTCCTTGGCGGTGCCCAAATCGATATGTATGGAAACCTCAATTCAACTAGAATCGGGACTGATCATCAGAAACCGAAAGTCCGTTTCCCCGGCAGTGGTGGTGCTAATGATTTTGGCTCTTTCTGCTGGCGCATGATGGTAATGACACCGCAGGATTCCAAGCGTTTTGTGGAAAAGGTGAGTTATTGTACCACACCCGGCTGGCTCTCCGGCGGTGATTCACGGGCAAAATCAGGATTGCCACTGGGAGCAGGTCCATACAAAATTATCACCAATATGGCGGTTATGGATTTTGAACCGGAATCAAAACGTATGCGCGTGATTGCTCTGAATCCCGGTTATTCCGTAAAAGATGTTCAGGATAACTGCGGATTTGAACTTTTAAAGGCAAAAAAGATTGTGGAAAATCACGCACCAACAAAAGAAGAATTGCACATGCTAAGGGATGTGATTGATCCCTATCGTTATGTAATCGGTAGATAAATCGATTTGCTAAAGTAATATTGAGAGCCATGGATGCCCTGGCGGCAGCTATGGCTCTTTTTTATGATATGTATTGAATGAGACAATTGTTTATCGAAAAATAATATGGGGAATTTACCGGTTGGACAAAACAGTGCAATTAAACATTTCTTTCAGTCTGATTTCGGGATGGTGATAACGTTTTTTTGTTGTGGTATTTTTTCCATATTGAATTGCTTCCTGGGGACACCACTGGATGCAAGCCAGACATTGCTCGCAATGATGATGCCATGATGGTTTGCCCTCTGTTATGATAATGTTTTGCTGAGGACAAATCTTTTCGCAGATTTTACAGCCGGTACATTTTGTATCAACCCAAAATGATTTATCCATCCGGGGAATGCGCGGAGAGCCCAGCCTGTATAGTGCGGAGAAAATGATGTTTTGCCAGAAGGGACCTTTATCCGGAGGGTATATTTCTTTTCTTCGTATGATTTCCACAATAAATTTTATTTTATTTAAGGAAGCGGAGAATAGTTCCTGCTGCTTTTCCGTGTTGACGGCACCACCCCAGGGAATGTAGTTGCTGGGTAAACAGATGGAAAAGCCCACGGAAAGATCAGCGCCTTTTTCTTGCAGCATCTTCTTTAATTGAAGCAGTGTAGTGGCAACCTGTCCGGCGTTTACCGCTATTGCAAAATAGTATTTTGTATGGTCGACTTTCATCCTGCGGATAAAGTCAATTACGCGCAAGGGTAATCCCCACATGTGCACAGGAAAAATAAATCCCACATTTTGTGTATCGGAAGTGATGACGGATTCATTTTTTAAAACCATAGGAATCAATTCGGTGCTGTCAAGCAGCCGGGCCACGTTTTTTGTCGTCCAAAGTGAATTACCTGTTCCCGTATAAAAATAAATTGTATTATCCATTTTTAAATAAATTCCACGTCTTGTTTCAATAATGCGATAATTCGGATAATGAAAAATGTTCTTTCCGCCGTAAAGTGTAGTTTATTGTTTAAGGTTTTATTTTTAAAAGTCTATTGTAAATATTTTCGGAAAATCCATACACCTGATTTTTATTGATGATGGTGAGAGGGGAGTCTTCGGTATCATCAATTGCTTTTCTTCTTTCAGCGGCTTCTTTATCGTTATCAGTATTGTATTCCGTATACGGTATTTTTTTTGATTTTAAAAATTCCCGCGCTTTATCACAATCGTTACAGGAATTTTTTGTATAAAGGATGACATCCACTTTGTTTTTTTGTTCTGATTGCTTTTCCTCTTCGTTTAGAATGTTTGCGGAATCATAGTTGTGAAGCCGGATTTTTTTGCCGGGTTTGACGGGTGGGGGATAATCGGTAATTACAATATTGCCGTTTTCATCTTCCCACTTGTAAAAATCAGCCTGAGCCGTTCCCCAAAACATAAAAATCACAGCGGTAAATAATAACAGGTATTTAGTCATAACTATCCTCCCGATAATGTTTTGTTAATTTAACCGGAGAATCAAATGCTCCCTATAAACCAATGCCATTTCCGGACAAATCAGTAAACTTTTCCGTACACTATTGAATATCTGCATGAAAAGATGGAATTATTCACAAATCACATTTATAGTTTAAGACATACTTCAGGGGAATGCAAGGGTCATATTACAATGGGTCGTTAGTCAGGAAATAGTGTTGGAAATATTTATCTGTGACTTATACCTCCGGTTTTTCCGGGGATATTTTATATAAGGGCGGATTTTTTGATTAATATTCTTACCGGTGCCGTCATAATTAAGGGTTACAATGGGAATCCCAGTGTATTCTTCAATTCGCGGTACCATGGCCTCAGTAATCAGTCCGGCGCAGCAAAAAGCGGGATTCGTCTGAATAAAAAGAGAAATGTCAGGAAAGTATTTTATCAGTGCTGCAATTTTAATTAAATTATCCGTTGATTCTCCGCAATTCTGAAGCTTGACATTAAATACATCGTATATCTCTTTGTAGTCGACGGCGGTATCGTGATGCGGCTCATGAAGCAATTCATTGAATAATTTGTAATAATTTTTTTCCAGCTGATTAACAAGAGTAATGACAGTTTTAGCCACCAGAATGTCCAGAAATTCACCTTCATGAAACCAGCGGCGAATGTAAGGATCTATGACAAGTTTTACAAATTCGTTAAAAGGTGTTGTTATAACTTCACCGCCGTATTCCTCAATACAATGAATCAGGTTTTGATTAAAAATATCGTTGTCACGCGCATATAAATCACCGAAAATAGCGACTTGGGGGCGTCTGTGCGGAATTGTTTCAATTTTCCTGAATAAACTGATTACTTTTTCCACATCGTCGTCCTTGTTGCGACCGCCAAGTAATGTATTGTAAAAAATGTTTAAAGCTTGGGAGATAACCTTGTCGGTTAAACCTTTTTCTTTTTCATAAGGTCTTATTTTACAGCCTATTTTACGCAACATGCCGCCGAACATATGGGCAAAGTAGGCTTCAATGGAAGCCTGCATGGAGATATCACTCATGCTGACGTTGCCGATATAAACGTCAACTTTTTCCATTCCACTTCCGTTTGCTTCCAAGAGCCCTTTGATCATTTGCGGATACATTCTTATATTACAGGCAATGTGGCTTTCAAAACACCAAACGGCAGTTTGTGCCGGATCAAGATAATTCTCTTTTATGTAATCTATATAGCTTTGGCTTATCAAATTAACAGGAATACATTGCCCTTTATTAGTCCTCAAGCCATATCGAATGGTTTTTTCCGTCAGCGGAACCATTCTGGCATCAATGCCTTCTCGAATAAAAACAGCTTCCAGCAGTTTGGAATTTATCGGATCAAAACACGGGAACAGTAAAGTTTTTCCTTTTATTTTAGTTACGCTTTCCGAATTAATTGATAGGCTTTGAGCAGGCAGAGTTCGTGAATGCCTGCTTTTGTAGTGATTGCGAAAAGAACGAACTGCTGCTTCAATTCGTGTTTCGTAACCTACTTTGGAGTCATGTTCATCAAGTTCGAGAATCAGATAAGGCTTTCCATATTTATCCATTATTCTTTTAAAGTATTCAATGGCGAACGAATCCGGGCTGCACTTAAAGGAAGTTACATAAACCGGATAAATCCCCTCCGCGCGGGCGGAAAAAAGGGCCGCTTTGAGAATTTTTGCCGCATAGTTCCAATGCAGTCTCTGAAGCAGAGGATCAATTTCCGCCATATCCTGCCGGTGAGAAGGCAACATATCCTGATAAAACGTCTTGATGCCAATATTGCTGAAAATATCGGGAATGCTGTTATTCATTGAGCTTTGCAGAATCGTGTATGGTCTGCCGAGTAAAGCAACGCATATATCCTTACTGCCGCGCATTTCTCGTTCATAAATATTGCGCAGATTGTCTTGTCTTTCAGTAAAATAAGTAAGTGCCGATTCATAGGCGTTAAAAATTTCCCAGTAACTGGCGCTTAAAACCGGTTTCAGCATTGTAAATAACTCGATTTTGGAAGGGAATGAATGATGGTCAATTACCGGACTGATGGTTTTATTTTTTAAGTTCAGTTTTTTAATTCCGGTGGCAAGCATAACTGCAAATTGGGTATAATAGCAGTAGTATCTGAAGGCATTTTCCTTTGGTTCTTTTGCTTCCAGATAAACAGGCAGGAAAATATAGTCGCATTTGTCAACGAGATACTGGACATGGCCGAAAAAGGCATTCATAGGCGCACAAAATTCAGCCCCCGCAATTTTTTTGCCTGATTTTATTGCATTCCTGAAGTTGTCGGTTGTGATCGTTTCTATACCGAGAGTATTGAAAAAATGTTTCCAAAGCGGCATTTCCTCCGCCAGATAAAGAGCATGAGGAATGCCGATTTTCAGATTCGATTTAGCCGGTACTGATTTTTTTGCCGGCCGGAATGCGTTGTTTCTTGCTTTAATCAGATCGTATTGTTTTTTTGTTGGTCCAATATATTGTTTGCTGTCGTAGTCACGGCCGCAAAGGAAGCCAAAAGCAACAGTGTCTCCCTGCACGTTAACTTTATTGATTTTGCAGTTATTATTACAGAGGCTGCAGATTTCATTTCTTACAGGGATTTTTTCTTTATAGAGGGAGATACCGCGAAACGATGAATTACGGATTTTATTTTCCGTTAGAATCAAGGCACTGCCCAAAGCTCCGGTCAAATGACAGAATTTGGATACGAAAATCGGCTTTTTCAGCCGGTGCTCAAAGGCGGCAATAAGCGCTTTATTGCGGGCTGTAGCTCCCTGAAAACAGATATGCGTGCCGATATTGGCTTCAACAGCTACCTTAGCCAGATAATTTTCACAGACCGAATGCAGCACGCTGGCCAGTACTTCGTCTATGGTGTATCCTTCTGTAAGAAGATTATTGATGTCACGTTCCATGAAGACGGTACAACGGTTACTGGCTACGGGAGCCGGTGTATTGACGGCCCGGTCGGCATATGCGGTCAATGGCACGCCCAATTTCAATGCCTGCTCTTCGATGAAACTACCGGTTCCGGCTGCGCAGACATTGTTCATGACTGATGAAGTTACCATTCCATTGGTCATGATTGTAAACTTTGCATCTTGTCCGCCGATTTCAATAATGGTGTCGACTTCTTTGTTGAGTTCATAGGCGGCGCGGGCATGAGCGGTGATTTCATCGATCATCAAATCCGCGTTGATAATACGTCCGATAAACTTTCGCCCGGAGCCGGTGGTGCCGACACCAGAAAAAGAAAAAATGCAGTTATGGTGAAGAGAAATATTTTCAATAGCTTCAAAAACTGCCTGTACGGCGGAAATCGGTTGCCCCGATGTAAGAGTATAGAGGCCGACCAGTACGTCATTGCTTTCATTAATTATGGCTGCTTTGGTGCTTGTGGAACCGATATCAATACCCAGATAGACTTCCTGTTCTTTTCTCAGCGGGTTGTAAATATCAATTTCTACGCCGGAACAATTACATTTTGGAGTATAGATGTAACTTTCATTGCTGTTGAAATCAGGATAATTAGAAAGTGATAATTGCAGCGGCGGATATCCGTATATTTTATCTTTTTTTTCGTCAATAAAAAGCTCTTGCCAGTTTTTAATTTTCAGCTTTTGCGGGGGGGGCATTTCTTCAAGATAAAGCAGCGCGGCACCAATTGCACCGTATAGATGACTATATTGGCCGATAACAGGTTCAGTTTGCAGCATATTGCAAAAATGTTTTACAACTGCCTGATTCATGGATACGCCGCCGGCAAGAATAAGCGGTGTGCGGATATCTTGATCAGGGAGCAGTGCGTCAATGACGTTTTTAGCCAGACCTTCGCATAGACCGTCACTGATCTGGCCTATGGAATAACCTTCCTGCTGGGCATGAATCAGATCAGTTTTGGCAAAAACGGCACAGCGGGTGGCAATTTTAGGGACACTCTCCATATTACAAAAAGCAATGGTGCTTAAAGTATCGATACTTTTAAGGTTCAATCGCTTTGCCTGTTGATCGAGAAAGCTGCCGGTGCCTGCAGCACAGGATGAATTGGATCGGTAACGTTCGTAATCACCTTCTTCATTGAAAGTGATCAAACCGAAATTTTCACCACCTACAAAAAGAATACTGCCAACCTCCCGGTGATATTGTCTGACGGCGGCAATTATAGCTATTTGTGAATCATACCGGGAAATGTTACGTAGAATTTCCGGACCGGAAATTGTCGTGGCTATGCCGCCGATCCCGTTTATATCGATTTCGCCAAGTATTAAGCGAAGTGTTTCACTGATCGCGCCATGATGAAATTGATAGGAAGAATTTATTACCGATCCTTTTTCATCGGTCAAGACCAGTGAGAGTGCAACGGAACCGATATCTATGCCGATTATATTCAAGGTGTTCATTTAAAATTACTCTCGGTACTTTCAGCTAAAACTCAGAAGGACAAGGCCTGCTGCTTATCAATATAGCCTTATCTTATAAAGAGAAGTAAAAGGGGTGTCAAGGTTTAAGGAAGGGTTTAATATCCGGATTGTTTACGGTATGGAAGATGTTGAGAAAACTCCGCTCAGTTTATTAAACTAAATGGAGTTTTCTCAATCATAAGTACTGAAAGCCAGAGCGGTTAAAAAGCTTTTATTTTTTTGTAAACGGTTTGTTACTGCTGAAGAAGCTTATGATTAATCCGAAAGCAAGGAAACAAGCGCCAATAATAAATGTCCAGTATGCGGCCAGCGCCGGGGTGCCTTTGTAAGTATCCTTCAGGATGCCGACAATCTGGGGTCCTACTATACCGGCAGCAGACCATGCTGTTAGTATTGTTCCATAAACAACAGCCAGAATTTTCGGTCCGTAAACATCAAGGACAAATGACGGCATGGTACCAAAACCCCCTCCGTAGCAAAGGAGAACGTAACAGATAAGGATAGCGAAAATCCACGGATTAGGAACATAGGCAAGAGCGATAAAAGCTACAATCTGAGTGCCGAGCATTATTCGGAAGGTCTGTGTTCTGCCGATTTTATCAGACATTCCACCCCAGAAGAAACGTCCCAGACCGTTGAAAATAGATGTAACCGCAATAAGAGTTCCGCCATAAGCTGCCAGAGTCATTTTATCAAGGCTTGGATTTACCTTTGCCCAGAGATCCTGGAAGAGCGGCGACTGGAAACCTATGATGGCAATACCGGCTGTTATATTACAGAAGAATATAACCCACATGATAAGAAATCTCTTTGAAAGGATGCCGTCTTTTGCTGTTAACGAATCCATTGCGGCAGAAGCGGCGGCGGAAACGACTGGAGGAGTATATCCTTTGGGTAGATAACCTGCAGGTGGATTCTGTAACATGAATCCGATCGGCAGTGTGAGTACGAGAAAAATCACACCAAGAGCAAGGAATAATTTAACCAGAATAGCCTGCTGTGCAACGATATCAGCAGCTCCGGCAAAATTAAAATAGCTCAGAAGCATAGGGGCAAATATCTTGGACATAAATAAAGCGCCCAGACCGAAACCCATAACAACCATACCCGTTGCCAGTCCCTTCTTGTCCGGAAACCATTTGGAAACGGTAGCAACAGGAGTTACATAACCGAAGCCAAGCCCGATTCCGCCTATCACACCGTAGGTAAGAAAAAGAAGAGGTGCGCTTTGTGCTTGTAGTGCTATTGCTGCCGTGAGATATCCTAACGCAAAGAGAAAACCGCCACCCATGGCCAGCTTTCTGGGTCCAACTTTGGGCAGGAGAACGCCACCTGCTGCCGCTGCAAGACCGAGAAAACAAATAGCAAGACAAAAAGCCCATGCGGTAAGACTTTGCGACCAGCCAAAAGCTGAGCTAAGTGGAAGCTGAAAAAATGACCAGGCGTATGCAGTTCCAAGACAGATCTGCAAACAAGTTCCCATGATGGCTATCAGCCATCTTTTTGAGTCAAGATTTGTATTATCCATATTTCCCTCCATAGTATTTTATAAACGATGAATCGTTTTAAATATCCTGATTAAAAAATATTTTTCAAATTTAAAGAGTTACTATTCATGCACCACATTTATATCTGCTAAATGATCTTACTGTCTGAAGAAAAAACTGTTAATAATAGCTTAGCACCGGGATAGATAAAAAATACGTTCCTCATTAACTCATTTCAGCCATATTGTCTAATATTTTTCCTGAGATTATTATCCATATTATTTTGGCCAGTTGTTCTTTTATTTCAATATTATTTCACATTAATATGGCACAATAATAAAAAAACATGCCCCCAAACAAGGGGCATGTTTTTTTATTAATTTTTACCGAATACTAATGAAAATCAGCGGTAATCAAGCCGCTTCTACCTTTACTGCACAGACTTTATATTCCGGAATTTTTCCCGTCGGATCAAGAGCCGGGTTGGTCAGAAGATTTACCGGTGCCTGTGAGAAATGAAAGTTCATAAAAACAGATCCAGGCGCGCTTTTTGTCGTGACACGGGCTTTGGCTTCGACATTACCGCGTCTGGAGGTGATTTTGATTAACTGACCGTTGGAAATGCCTAGTTTTTCCGCATCCAGAGGATTAATTTCCACCAGACTTTCCGGGCAGAGTTCGGACGGCCCTTTCGCGCGCCTCGTCATCGTACCTGTATGGTAATGATATAAGACGCGTCCCGTCGAAAGAAGGAAGGGATATTCCTTGTCCGGTAGTTCATTGGGCGGTATAAATTCAATAGGCGTGAATAATCCCAAACCACGGGAAAATCGATCTTTATGAAGAAACTTTGTTCCCTTGTGATCATGTGTCGGGCAAGGCCATTGCAGTCCTTCCTTTTCAAGTCGTTTGTAAGTGATGCCGCCATAGCTAGGGGTTACGGCGGCCATTTCATCAAAAATTTCTTTTGCGGATTTATAGTTCATCGCATAACCTAATCTGTTGGAGATATCGCAAATAACCTCCCAATCAGCTTTAGCCTCTCCAGGCGGTTGAATAGCCTTGCGTACACGCTGGACACGCCGTTCGGTATTGGTGAATGTTCCGTCTTTTTCAGCAAATACAGATACGGGCAACACAACATCTGCGATTTGTCCCGTTTCGGTAAGAAAAATATCCTGAACGATCATCAATTCGAGTTTCTGAAGCTCTTTAGTGACATGATGCAGATCGGGATCGGAAAGCAGGGGATTTTCACCCATGATGTAAAGCGCCTTAATAGAGCCACTTCCGGCCGCAGCCATAATTTCCATCAGCGTCAGCCCCGGTTTGGGTGAAAGGCTTACTCCCCAGGCGTTTTCAAATTTTTTACGAACGTCTTCGTTGGCTACCTGTTGATAGGCTGGATAAACATTGGGTAGGGCGCCCATATCGCAGGCACCCTGAACATTATTCTGACCACGCAAAGGATTAACACCGCCGCCTTCAATGCCGACGTTGCCGCAAAGCATTGCCAGGTTAGCGGTGCTTTTCACGTTGTCTGTGCCGGTCACATGCTGTGTAATGCCCATTGCGTAAATGATGCTGGCACGATTAGCTTGGGCATACAGCCGTGCCGCTTTTTTTAGATTTTCTGCAGGTACGCCAGAAATTTTTTCGACATATTCCGGCGTATATTTGGCCACAACCTCTTTCAGCGCATTAAATCCTTCTGTTCTTTGATCGATGTATTCTTTGGCCTGAAGTCCTTCTGAGATAATAACATTCATGAGTCCGTTGAAAACCGCGACGTCTGTACCAGGATTCTGCCGCAGCCATATATCTGCATACTTTACGAGGTCGATTTCTCTTGGATCAATGACAATTAGCTTTGTTCCATGTTGTTTGACGGCGCGTTTTACCTTGATGCCTATGACGGGATGATTCTCTGTTGTGTTTGTTCCTGTTGCCAGAATCAAATCAGTGTATTCCAGTTCATCAATGGAATTTGTCATTGCGCCGCTGCCGAATGTGGCGGCCAGACCGGCCACCGTCACGGAGTGTCAGAGACGGGCGCAGTGATCGACATTGTTTGTACCGATGACTGCTCTCATGAATTTCTGGAAAAGATAGTTTTCTTCATTTGTGCAACGCGCGGAAGCGAGTCCCGCAATGCTGTCGGAGCCGTTTTTTTTCTTTATTGCGGAAAGTTTATCTGCTATGAATGCATAAGCTTCTTCCCAGGTTGTTTCTTTCAATTCCTCGTTCTTGTTGTAACGTATAAGTGGTTTTTTTAACCTGTCGGGATGAGAAATAAAATCCATGCCGAAACGGCCTTTCACACATAGACTTCCGTTGTTGGGCTGGCCATATTCCCGGTTACCCATCACTTTTACTACCTTATTGTCCTTGATGTAAATGTCCATTTGGCAGCCGACGCCGCAATAGGTGCAGGTGGTTCGGACTTTATGGAGTTCCCAGGGACGTCCCGCAAACTTTGCCTGTTTAAAAGTAATTGCTCCTGTGGGGCAGACCTGGAGACATTCGCCACAGAATACACAAGAAGAGTTTATATAGTCGTCATCGAAAGCGGGACCAACCTTAGCGTGCGAGCCCCGCATTGAAAAGTCAAGTACTTCGTTGACCTGAATCTCATTGCAGGCACGAATGCAGCGGCCGCAAAGAACACATTTATTCAAGTCTCGATATATCATAGTGTTGCTGTCATCAAGTGCATGATTCGGTGATTCGATTGGGAAACGGGGCTTATCTATTTTCAGCCAGTAAACCAGATCTTGCAGCTCGCAATGGCCGTTTCTTTCGCAGACCAGGCAATTGTGATCTCCGGATGACCACAGCAATTCCACGATCATCTTCTGAGCGGCGCGAACCGCTGGTGTGTTGGTGCGGACGACCATGCCGGGACTCACCGGCATACAGCAGGAAGCAACGAGGCTTCTGGCGTTTTCCACTTCCACAACGCAGACTCGGCAGGCGCCGACATTGGTTGTGTTTTCATAGTGGCAGAGGGTCGGTATAAAAATACCAAGGTTTCTGGCGCATTCCAAGATGGTTTGTCCCGGCTTTGCCGATATTTCCTGACCATCAATAGTTACCGTGATCTTTTTTTCCATTTTTATTCTCCAATTTTCCCAAAATTAATAGCCCAATGTCATTGCTTAAAAATACATAAAATCAATATTATTTAATTTAATATTTATAGGCGTAATCAAGTATATTTGTCAATTATGTCAATTTTGTCATAATGTTACATTTGATTATGCTTTGTTTTTTTTAAAGAATTTAGCGTCTTGCTGTATATTTAGGAAAATATATAAAGAAAATGAATAATCTATCGAATTTAGCATTATATGAACTGTATGATTGAAAAATCGGTGTAAAGAAGCGGTGCCTATATTGCTTTTAAAAGATATTTTCTTGTCAAAAATATCATATATTTTTACTGGTAATTATTTACTGCTCAAAATTAAAAAGTAATAGGCAGATTAGGTTTGAGATAGAGCATTATTAGCGAATAGTTTTTCATTTTTCATTTTTTTCTTGACAGCAAAGTTTACTTTTGGTAAACGCAGTTAACCATAAATGCTAATCTGGGTTTT
>MVRV01000032.1 GCA_002068015.1 Smithella sp. PtaU1.Bin162 | reverse complement strand
AAAGGATGTTTTGGCCGCGAGCTGCCGTACCTGCCGTTTCAATAATCCTATTATTTCCGATGTTATGGTCGGAAGCCCCGCCCCGGCGATGAATCCGGATGCTGAATATGAAGAAATCAAGGAATTTGAAAATAAGCCGAATGAAGAACGCTGGGCGTACTTTGTAAAAGAAATGGGTAAATGTATCCGCTGCTATGCCTGCCGCCAGGCTTGTCCTTCCTGCTATTGTCCAACCTGCTTTGCCGAACAAAGCCAGCCGCAGTGGGTGGGCATCGGTGAAGACAAAAGCGACACTCAGGTTTTCCAGATGATGCGGCTCTACCATATGGTCGGGCGCTGTGTGGATTGCGGTTCCTGCGTCTCCGTTTGTCCAATGGGCGTCGATCTGCGCAAGTTTCTCAAAAAACTGGATAAGGACGCCTGGGAATTTTTCGGTAACCGTGCCGGCTCTTCCATGGAGGATATGCCGCCTCTCGGCAGATTCGACGAGCATCATGATAAACAAGATTTTATCTATAACCCATAATTAGCTGGAGATGATGGAGTTTAAATGGAAACTTTTTTAGAAGAAGTAAACAGAAAGATAAACGGTGTGCCGCTGCAGAACTGTTATCACTGCCGGAAGTGCACGGCCGGCTGTCCTGCCGCGTCCTATATGGAATTCAATCCCAATAAGGTTATCAAGATGATTCAGAACGGCCAGCGCGACCGCGTGCTTAATAGTTCGACCATCTGGGTTTGCCTGTCTTGTGAAACCTGTATTACGAGATGTCCCAACAAGGTGGATATTGCCCGGATGATGGATGTTTTAAGGCAGATGGCGATAGAATCCGGTATCGGTGCCCGCGAGAAGAATATACTGAAATTCCATGAAGCATTCCTTGCCGGAATCAAGCGGGGCGGCCGTATTAACGAACCGATGATGATGGTGCAGTACAAACTCAAGTCCGGAGATTTTTTCTCCGACGCCCTGCTGGGCATCGATATGTTTGCCAAAGGCAAGCTGGCGCTTTTGTCTCCGCGGACGAAAGATATGCAATCGATAAAAGATATTTTTGAGAAAACAAAGCATTCGTAACGAAGGCTAAGGAGGATCGAGTTGAAAGTTTCATATTATCCAGGCTGCTCGCTGCATGCGACGGGAAAAGAATATGATCAGTCCATGAAGGCCGTAAGCCGCGCCTTGGGCATTGAGCTCAAAGAAGTTGACGATTGGTCCTGCTGTGGTGCATCATCCGCGCACAGCACCAATTTTGATCTGTCTATTGCGCTTTCGGCGCGCAACCTTATTGCTGCGGAAAAAGACGCTCTCGATGTCATGGTGCCCTGCGCAGCCTGTTTCAATCGCTTCAAAACAGCCGAACATCATTTAAAAAACGACAAAAACCTGAAAGCAAAAATTGAAGGCGTAGTCGGATCCAAATACCAGGGCGGCATCGCCATTCGCAACCCCATTGACATCATCTATAAAGAAATCGGTATTGATGCGCTTTCCGCCAGGACGGTCAAAACGCTTGCCGGATTGAAACCCGTTTCCTATTACGGCTGTCTGCTGCTTAGACCGCCCGAAGTTTGCGAATTTGAAAATTATGAAAACCCTTTCATGCTGGACAAAATGATGAAGGCGTTGGGCGCTGATGTGAAGAACTGGTCTTACAAGACCGATTGCTGCGGCGGGTCTCTCGCGATCAGCAAGACGGCCATTGTTGTGGAAATGTGCGACAAACTGATGACAGCCGCGCGCGAAGCCGGAGCCAACTGTGTTGTAACGGCCTGTCCGCTTTGCATGGCGAACCTGGATATGCGGCCGAGCAGTGGATTAAAACTGCCGATTTTCTATTTTACCGAACTTTTGTCGCTCGCTATGGGTCTTCCCGGGGCGTCCGAGACATTCAAATCACACATATTTGATCCGCAACCGCTTTTGCGCGAATTGAAACTGATTTAATAACTTGCAGGATGCTATTGTTTTTTAGGATTCGTATATTATAGAAAATTCTTAATTAGGGAAAATTATGGAAAAACGTTTAATCAAGAAAGACGCACTGGCGGGCATTGCCAAAAAGATGGCAGGGGACATCCCGGTTTGGGCTCCGGTAAAAGAAGAAGACAATGTGTTTTTTAAACCATTGCAAAATGATGTTGAACCTTTCTTTGCATACTTGAATTCCAAAAATGCACCGAAGAATGTATTTTTCCCGCATACGGAAATGCTGCTGAAATATACCCGGACGGAAAAAGGTTTTGTTTTTGCCGCCGGCGAGAACAAAACCGGTGAAGCGGTCCTTTTTGGCGTACGCCCCTGTGATGCTCACAGCTTTGTCCTGCTCGATAAACTTTTCGATCAGGAAAAATATAAAGATGGTTACTACGTTGACAAACGGCAGAAAACGACGGTTATAACTCTGGCCTGTTCTGAGCCTCCTTATGCAACTTGTTTTTGTACCTCGGTCGACGGTGAACCGGTCTCCTCTGAAGGAGCCGATATCCTGATCACCGCTATCGGCGGTGATTGCCTTGTTGAATTTGTTACTCCCAAGGGGGAAAAGCTCATCAAATATTTCGGCGAAAACAAAGCTGATGCGGCGGCCGATGCCAAAAAAAATGAAGTTGCGTCCAAAGCAAAAGCGGCGATTAAATCCAAAATACCCGCTCATGAAGTGAAACCTATTCTGGATAATAATTTCGAGCATCCTTTCTGGAATACGATTCATGCCCGATGTCTGGCCTGCGGTACCTGCACTTATCTGTGTCCCACCTGTCACTGTTTCGACATCAGTGATGAAGTCAAAGGCGCCGACGGCGTGCGTATCCGTTCGTGGGATTCCTGCATGTTCCCGCTCTTTACGAAAGAAACGTCGGGACACAATCCGCGGCCTTCTCAGAAAGAAAGATGGCGGCAGCGCACCATGCACAAATTCAAGTACTACGTGGATAATTTCAATTCCATTGCCTGTGTCGGTTGTGGCCGGTGTGTTATTAATTGTCCGGTAAATATTGATATCCGAAAAGTTGTGGAAGATATTTCAAAATTATAATTAGGGAGTTAGTAATGCAAAACCCGTATATTCCTTATCCCGTTGTAGTGGATAAAATTATTACTGAAGTCGATACCAAAGACATCAAGACTTTTCGTTTTAAGTTTGTAAACCCCGCAGATGAAGAGAAGTACAAGTATACCCCCGGCCAGTTCGGTGAGCTTTCCATTTACGGAAAGGGTGAATCGCCGATCGGTATCGCTTCCTCTCCGACGCAAAAGGGTTATGTCGAATTTACCGTACAGAAAGCCGGTGTGGTCACCTCGGCGCTCCATGAGATGGAAGAAGGGGCGGTAATGGGCATTCGCGGACCACTGGGTAACTCCTGGCCTATTTCCTATCTAGAAGGGAAAAATATTGTCATTGTCGGGGGCGGTTTTGCATTTACAACGCTGCGGTCTTTGATCAATTACATGATTTTTGAAGAAAACCGCAAACGTTTCGGTAAAATAACGATTATCTACGGCTCTCGTAATCCCGGCCTTTTGATTTACAAAGATGAGCTTGCCGCCTGGCAGAAAAGGGATGACTTAAACGTTAATATTACGGTAGATAAAGGTGATGCGACCTGGAAGGGCAGAGAGGGTTTTGTTCCCACCGTCTGCAAGGAAGTGGCGCCGAGTTCCGAAAACGCCGTAACCGTAATCTGCGGTCCTCCGATCATGATCCGCTTCACGCTGCCCGTTTTCTTTGATCTGGGATTTTCCAAGGAAAACATCATTACTTCACTCGAAATGCGCATGAAATGCGGTATCGGAAAATGCGGCCGCTGCAATGTCGGCAGCAAGTATGTCTGCAAGGACGGACCGGTCTTTTCGCTCGCGGAGCTGGATAAACTGACCAAAGAATATTAAAAGTTTATTAAAATAAAAAATTCTGAAAAGGGAGTCCCCAGGCTCCCTTTTTTTATGGCGGTTTCCATTCGAATTTATTTTTCATCTGTGATAGATAAAGAGCAATTCATGATTAAAAGTCTCGGAAAGAGGTTATATGAAAAGACTATCAACAGTTGTTTTTTTAATATTATTCAGTGCCGCATCAGTTTTTGCTTCCGACGCTGATTTTAATAAGGTTGATGCCGACAATGACGGCAGAATCAGTAAAAAGGAATACCTCGATGCGGGGGCAAAAGCTTTTGATAAGCTTGATAAAAATAAGGATGGAGTCTTAAGCGGAAATGAACTGAAAAAAAGTAATAAGCTGGATGCCGCAAAGTTTATTCAAGAAGAAGATTCCAACAAAGACGGCAAAATCTCCCGGGAGGAATTCACAAAAGCCGCAGAGAAAAGATTCAAGTATCTCGATAAAGACGGTGACACTTATATCACTCAAAAAGAATGGAATGATGTAAAAGACGGCATCAATCCGAAAAATACCAAAACAACGCCGGTTTCTCCGCTGATGATCTTTACTTTTTGAAAAGTCTGCTTCTTTTTGGCTGTCCGTAAGTATTACCGGCATTGCGGCTGATGAGCACCGTAGCGGGTGAGAACAATCTGCCAGAGCTGAATGTGCCGGGCACGGAATGATCCGGCGCAGGAAAGCAGATAATATTCCCACATCCTTTTGAACTCTTCGCTGTATTTGCTTTTTAATTTTTCCCACGCGTTTTGAAAATTCTTATGCCAGGCCAGCAGTGTCTTTTCGTAATGGGGTCCCATATTGTGCAAATCCTCCATGACGAAAAGTCCTTCGATCGCGCGGCTGATCTGGGATATGCTCGGCAGCATCCCGTTGGGGAAAATATATTTATTGATCCACGGATCGCATTTGATCTCTGAGTCGTTGCCGCCGATCGTATGCAAGAGAAATACCCCGTCTTCTTTCAGGCAGCGCTGCGCTACCTGCATAAAGGTTTTATAATTTTTCTGTCCCACGTGTTCAAACATGCCTACAGAGACGATTTTGTCGAATGTTCCCGTAAGATCGCGGTAATCACAGGAGACAATATTTACCGGTAGATTTTTACACAAATCCTTGGCATGGCGGATCTGCTCTTCGGCAATATTTACGGCAGTAACCGAGCAGCCGTATTTTTGGGCCATATATCCCGCGAGGCCTCCCCAGCCGCATCCGATATCGAGTACCTGATCACCGGGCTGAAGCGCAAGCTTCTTACAGATGAGCTCCATTTTTTTAATCTGGGCTTCGTTTAAATCTTCCGTGCCGTCGAAGTAGGCGCAGCTGTACTGGTTGTGAGGATCCAGGAAAGAAAGAAACAGATCATTGCCGAGATTGTAATGCTGTTCGGCCACAATGCCCGAGCGTTTTTTGGATTGCATATTGAAGAGAATGGCGGAAAGCGAACCGAGAATGATCTTATATCCCGCCCTTATTTTCCCATCGAGCCGGGCTTTCAAAATACGGTAAAAAAATTCATCGAGTTGCCTGCAATCCCACCAGCCTTCCATGTAGGCTTCACCGAGACCAAGATTTTTGCTGCTCAAAACTCGGGTAAACAGCCGGTCGTCGTTTATGCGGATATCCCAGGGATTGCCGCCGTTTATGGTGATTCCGGCCGAGGAGAGCAGTTCTTTAATAAGATTAACAGAATTTGACATTGGAAAAGTACCCCCTTTATGATTTGAGCCTGGTGGGAAAGGGGCTTTTCCTGATGCAAACGGATTCAGCAGTTTTTTCTGTCATCGGTCTGGTTTCCTGTAAGTACCAGGATGTTCCAACACTTCTACCCGATGGACTCAAACCTTAATATTAGCTTTTTCTTTATAGCACAAACAGGGTGCAAAAAAAAGATCAGAGATGAAAAATAAATTCCGGGAAGTTTCGAAAAATATCTTTGTCAGACCTTGTGGATTATTGCCTTACTGCTACCTGTCTTACTCTTAATTACACCGCCTCAACTATGAACAATGCATTTCATCACGCTTTCTCATACACAACTTTTCCGCCAACAAATGTCGTAAGCGCCTTAACGTCCTTTATTTTATCCGCGGGGATGCTGTAATAGTTTTTGTCCCAGATAACCATATCGGCGAATTTGCCTTTTTCGAGAGAGCCTATTTCTTTTTCCTGGAACGCAGCGTAGGCGCTGCCCATGGTTTGCATCTTTAAAGCATCATGGATAGAGATGCTTTCTGCGGAATCCAGCCGGACTCCCGCCTTGGTTGTCCTTTTTACCGCCTGCCAGAGAGCATACTGCGGCTGATAGATGGGAAATGCCGGAGGGTCTGCTCCCAGCGCCACAGGTATATCCGTTTCCAGATAGCTTTTCAGCGGTATTGCTTTTACCGTGTCTTTCATCTGCCATTTATCACCCCAGAAATAAATAAATTGAGGATGTGTGGAGATGACAACGCCCAGCCGTTTGATTTTTTCCAGAGAACCTGCTTGCGGAAGGATGGCGTGTTCAATGCGATGACGGGCATTATCTCGTAAGTGATCTTTTTGCGCCGTTTCAATGGAATTGAGAATCATATCCACTGCGTAGTCACCGACGGCATGGACGCTGATTTGCTGGTCTGCACGATGAAAAAGCTTTACCATGGCATAGAGGTCTTCTCTGGAATGGAGTGGCAGCATTCCACCGTTGTACCAGAGACTGGTTCTGCCGGAACCGTCTACGGCAATTTTTAATCCTCCCCATATTTCAGAAAATATTTCCGGTGAATGTTTGCGCAGAAGAGAAAGGGCAAGGACATTGGATTGCAAAGACAGGTCTTTTCCGGGAAAAAGGTCTTCCATGACTGTCGTGGCTTCCTGGAGATTCGGAAGATATGGCCATATTTTGACTCTTGTGGCAAGTTTCTTTTCTTTTACCAAACTTATGTAAGCGTTGAGGAAATTGTTTGAACCGATTTCCGCAATCATAAAAAAGTTGTCATGGATTGTGGTAACTCCTTCCTGTGCATAAAGTTGTGCTGCATAGGTAATACAGTTTATGGCGTCTTCTGCACTGACGGGCGGCATGTGTTGTCTCACGAGGTAGAGGGCCGGGTAATGGACGAGTAGCCCTGTAGGTTCCTTATTGGGCCATTTCTGCACGCGGCTTCCAGGTGGGCTTACGGTATTTTTATCAATTCCGGAAATTTTAAGTGCAAGGCTGTTGGCAAATCCCCATTGGCCGGTTGTATGTATCACCAGAAGAGGATGATCAGAGGTAACCTTATCCAAATCCCGTTTGTTCAGGAAGGAAAAAGACATGCTTTCCACTCCCCAGGCGTTTATGAATTTACCCTGAGGTGTAACTTGCGCCCGTTTGGCCAAAGCCTCCAGTATTTCATCTTTTGTTTCCAAACCCTGTAGCTTTACCCAGCGGGATTCTCTTAAGCCGAAAGGCGGCAGATGGGCATGAGAATCTATCAATCCCGGTGTGACCGCTTTCCCCTGGAGATCGATAACTTTTGTTCCGCTTCCGATATATTTCGCGATTTTTTCCGCTGCACCAGTATCGAGAATTTTACCGCCTTTGACCGCGATCCCTTCGCAGACGGAGTTTCGGGCATCCACGGTGAGAATTTTACCGTTTATCAAAACGAGGTCGGCATCGGGCGTTGAGGCATAAATAGGTGGAAATCCGGCGATAGTTCCTGCTGCGGCAAAGGCGGAAATCCGGAGAAAATTCCTTCTGCTTATACGAAGGGAAGAGGAATTATTCTTAGCCATGTTCAAAACCATACCCCGTATATTAACGTTTTGTAGTGTCGGAAGGAAGTTTATAAAAAATGAGTCTTTATGTCAATGAAGGACGGGAGGCGATATGCCGGCTAATGTTAAGGTAACCAAGATTGCATATCACCTTTTTGCTTTAAAATCGGCCAAAGTGTTTTTCAGCCAGTCCAGCCATTCGGTAATTCCTTCGCCTGTTTTGCAGGACACATAGAATATACGGATCTTGGGATTCAGAGATCGTACCCTCTTTTCCAGGGCAACCCGATCGAAATCACTAAGAGAGAGATAGTCTGTTTTGTTGACCAGCAAAACGTCACAGACGGAAAACATAAGCGGGTATTTGAGGGGTTTGTCGTCGCCTTCCGGGACGCTCAGGATCATGACGTTTTTGTGCGCGCCTGTGTCGAATTCGGCCGGACAAACCAGATTTCCCACGTTTTCGACGATGATCAAGTCCAGCTTGTCCGTATTCAGAGCAGTAAGTCCTTTGGCGACCATGGAAGAATCCAGATGACAAAATCCTCCCGTACGCAGTTGCACGGCCGGCACTCCCTGTGCGGCGACCTTTTCAGCGTCAACCGTGGAATCAATGTCTGCTTCGATGACACCCAAATGTAAATAATTTTTTAAGCCCTCGGCCGTGCGGAGAATCAGGCTGGTTTTCCCTGAACCCGGAGACGACATGAGATTCAAAAGCAATGTTCCGGATTTCCGGAGCTTTTCCCGTAGTTCTTCCGCCAGCTGGTTGTTGTCGGAAAGAATCTCTTCTTTGATTTCGATCAGTCTGACCGGATCCATTACACAGCCTCCATATTCTTGATGATATATTGCTTTCCCGGCACCAGTGCAACTTTTTTTTCTCCGCAGGACGGGCAAACCATATTTCCGATATCCGCCGGTTCCGTCTCAAATGATTTGGCGCAGCCTTCGCATCTTACCAAAAGGGGCAGGCGTTCAATTTTCAGAAGGGCTCCTGCGGCGACAGTATCTTTGCTCAAATAATCAAAATAACGCTGAATCCAGTTGTCTTCAAGATCGCTCAATTTGCTTATCTGCAAGCTGATGGATAATATTTTATGCACACTGTTGACCGCCGCATGTTTCAGAACGGTCTTTAAAATGGCTTCCGTAACGGACAATTCATGCATGATATTTCCCCTTGCTTTTTCAACAAGTTCCTCACTGCTTGTCCTGAATTATATATCATTTCATCAAATTACATCTAGAAAATGTAGCTAAACCATAAAAAACAAAAAAACAAGCGCAAAGCCAAACTACAAATAATGAAATACCAAATACTCTATGTGCCATCCGGCCATTCTTCTAGAAATTTTCTTACCGGCCTGTCCTGAGCACCATCCGGCTGGCATTTGATGCACAAGTCGTGGCACATAATCCGCATCCATAGCATTTATCCTGATGAAACACCACCATTCCCAATTCCCTGCTCCGAGCACCAAAAACACACCGTTCCGTACACGCACCGCACTGCACGCATGCTTCCGTGTCCACCACAGCGACATAATCAGCATGAGCCACCAGATCGGGCCGCCCGAGCTTCTTCATGAATCCAATATCATGACAACAGCACTCGCAGCAGCTGCAGAGCGCATACACATGCTGCTCAGGGTTATAGATGGTCAGGTGGACCAGCCTATGCTCATTCGCCAGCTTCAGTACCTCTGCCGCCTCCTGCAGACTGACACGGCGGGCCGCACCCTGCTCAACCATTTTATCTGCCACATCGTTGGTATACAAACAAACCTCCAGCGGATTGTCGCACCGCTTGTGCTTTGTCCTGCACAAGCAGTTTGCCAGCGCGAACGATCGCGAATTCCGCAGAATCTCAAGCATCTGCTGCGTCGGCAATACCCACTGCAAAAGCTCCAGAGACTGCTGCACTGGAATAACCTTCGATGAGTACGGAATCTTCCCCTCCTTTACCCATCCGTCAAACATATGCATCCGTTTCTCAAGCTCTTCATCCCGTTCTTCTTTTTTCATACCGCATCCCCCTATGGTTTAATTCTCTATTTCTCCTTTATCCATAACGCGAAGCTAAGACTCTGTAAAGGCGAAATCCTTACCCATCGTGCTTCAGCGATAGGCTTTCGAAAAAATAGATGGATATTGACTTCAAGTTAAACTAGAATAAAAATAAAGTACACTCACTTGTCAGTATACTTATATAGGAGGAATAGTATGCGCAGAAAATCTGCAGAAACCCGGCAGCAAATCATTGATGTTGCCTATAACCTCTTTTATCAGAGTGGCTTTATGCGTACCGGCGTTGATGCTATCGCTAATGCGGCGGGTATTACCAAACGAACACTATATCAGTACTTTGGCTGTAAGGATGAATTGATCGAAGCGGTGCTGGAACATCAGCATTATATGGCTCTCGAACGTATCCGGCGATGGGCCGATTGCATCACTGGAAAGCCGGATCAGATGGTTATGAGGCTTTTTGAAAAACTTGCTCAGTGGGCCGACAGAACTGATTGGCAGGGATCAGGCTTTACCCGGGCAGCTGTTGAATTTGTCGATCTGCCAGGACATCCGGCCAGAAAAGCGGCACGCCGGCAAAAGGAGGAGGTCGAAATGTATTTGGTGGAAAAGTTTGGCGCACAGGATCTGGATGATGCCGAACAGTTGGTGCGAGAAGTCATGTTGTTAATCGAAGGTTGTCAGACCCTTGCCCTGATTCATGATAATTTGGACTATATTGAGGCTGCCCGTCATGCCGCTTTGATCCTGGTCCAAAACTATCAATCAACGCCCGTGGAAAATGTATACCCGCCTCAACAGACCTGAGATAATAATGTGCTGGATTGGTTATTTAAACCCTTTAGATGTGAAAAATCGGTAAATGATAACATCTCCTTCAGGCCGAGCTCTCCCATCTTTCGGAAGTTTCCGGCTGGAAACTCTTTTGTCTTGTCCCGTTCCTCAGCCCTTGCCGTGATTACTTCTCGCAAAAAGTTCCGCACCATTTCCCGGATAGTCTGTTGCTAGTCCGTCAGTTTAAAAACAGGTGCCCCTTTCCCCGTACTATGCTCTTTCAAAGATGGTTGCCGGAGCCATGCCGCCGCCGGTACAAAGTGAAACGAGAGCATAACGGCCGTTTCTCCGGCGCAGTTCGTTCACTGCCGTTACGACGAGACGGCAGCCGGAATTGCCGACCGGATGACCAAGGGCAAGGGCACCGCCGTTAACGTTCAGTTTACTCATATCAGCGCGCAATTCCTTCGCCCAGGCCAGAGGGATGGGCGCGAAGGCCTCATTGATTTCATAAAGATCCATGTCATCCATCTTCAATCGGGCTTTTTTCAGGACTTTGGGTGTTGCATAAATGGGACCGGTCAGCATAAGCTTGGGATCGGAACCGACGACTGCGTTGGCCACGATCCGGGCAAGCGGTTCCAGATTGAGCTTTTTCATTCTTTTTTCACTCATCAGAATCACGGCGGAAGAGCCGTCGGTGATGGTACTCGATATTCCCGCAGTAATGAACTTCGTATTCGGCAGGACCTTTAGTGTGGAAAGTGTCGCTCTGCTTGTTTCCGGCCGGATGGTTTCATCCGTACTGCGAATGATTTCGTTGCCCTCCTTGTCCACACCTTTTACGGGGAAAATTTCGTTTTTAAAATAACCTTTGACTGTAGCCTGATGAGCCTTCGTGTGGCTCGCGATGGCAAAATCCTGGCATTCTTCTGATGTTATCCCCCATTGATCGGCGATGAGCTGGGCTCCGCGAATCTGATCTCCAGGCCCGTCAAATTTTTCCGTATAGAATTTGGCAAACGGATTGCCCATAGGCAGACCGTTCCAGATAGTGCCGTTCAGATCAGACATCATGGTATATTTAGTCATGAATTCGCAACCGCAGGCCGCTACAATATCCATTGTTCCGGAAGCAATCATTCCGTAAGCCAGCTGAATAGCCGTAAGACTGCTGCCGCACTGGCGGTTGACGGAAACACCGGGGACGGAAATGGGATACCGGGAAGCAAGAATTCCCATCCGGGCCAGAGTAAATCCCTGTTCGCCGATTTGATAAACAGTGCCGCCGATCACATCCTCAATCAAAGCAGGGTCGAGATCAATCCTGTGGACAACTTCGTTTAATGATACGGCTAAAAGTTCCGGAGCATTCCAGTTCCGTAAATATCCTTTTTGTTTTCCGATCGGCGTTCTCGCCGCACTGACTATAAAAACTCCTTTCATGCCATACCTCCGTTAATATTTATAGGATTAGATTTTTTATTTATGTCTTGCTCCAATATACTCTGATGCTAAGCAAGGATTGAACCAAAAAACAATCTGTTGTTTTTACAGTTTCCGCGGGAAAGACGGTTTTGTTTGTTCCAATGAAATAAAATTAGCTAAAACATCAATTATAATGAAGTGATAAGTCATCTTGAAAAAAAGCAAAAAATAGTCGGAAAGAGTTTAGTGTTATAAAACGGTGTACGGATAATCAGTTAATGTGTATCATGCCAAAACAACTTGACGTATCAAAATTATACAGGTATGAAGCAAAAATTGATTTAGATTGTGATTCGTAGCTGCAGATAAGGATATAATTACCGTTATGGAACATCACGACAAGGTTTTAGAAATCTGGCGGCAATATATTGCCACAGGCATTATAAGTGAGGAAAACATTTTGCCGAAAGCAATAGCGGATTCCTGGGGGCGATGCCGGGAATACGGAATTGATCCCTATCTGAAAAAGTCTTCCGTGTTTCTGGAAGGTCGTAAGCTGAAAGAATTGTTGAAGAGAAACAAAGAAGTAATAGATATCAGCAGGCCGTTTATCGAAAATTTGTATTCTTTCTTCAAAGGGTCCGGTTTTATTGCGGCGCTTGCCGATGCCGAAGGCTATATTATCGACGTCATGGGTGATAAGGATGTAATGGAGGTCTGCCGTAAAACAAATTTTGTTGTGGGCGCCCTTTGGAATGAAGAAATTGCCAGCACGAACATGATATCCATTGTCGTGAAGGAGAAAAAACCTTTACAAATCCGGTCTACCGAACATTACAGCCGCTGGTTTCATACCATGACCGGTTCCGGGGCACCGATAAAGGATCCGGAAGGAGACATGCGGGGTATCCTGGTTATTTTCGGGCCGTATGAAAAAGCCAATCCGCATACGCTGGGTATGGTTGTCGCGGCGGCGCATGCCATCAATAATTACTTTCATGTCCGCAGGATGTTGATCGAATCCCAGATCTCCAACAACTTTCAAAAAACAATCATCGAATCCATTCCGGAAGCGTTGATTGCCGTAAGCAACGAAGGCTATATAGCGATGGCCAATGAAAACGCGAGGCAGAGATTGTCTTTGCCGGAGAACATTACCGGAATGCAAATTCGGGATGTCATCGAATCCGGTAATGATAATTTCCTGAACATTATCAACAGTAAAAGCAATGTCATGGATATGGAAGTGCAGATTATTCAGGACAGAAAACCAAAACAATATCTCCTTACTTGTAACACCATTCTGGATGCGGAGGACAGGCCCACCGGTAAAATAGTTATTCTCACCGAAATAGTCCGGGCCCGGACACTCGTAAACAGAATGATCGGGGCGCGGGCGAAGTTTTCGTTTAAGGATATAGCGGGGAAACATTCCCGGGCGCTGGAGACGATTACGCTCGCCAAGAGAGCGGCGAAAACCATGTCCAATGTCTTGCTGCTGGGTGAGAGCGGAACCGGAAAAAATATTTTCGCTCAGGCTATTCACAACGAAAGTAATCGCGCCAAGGGGCCTTTTGTATCCATAAACTGCGCCGCCATTCCCCGGGAGTTGATTGCGAGCGAACTTTTCGGCTATTCCGAAGGAGCCTTTACCGGATCAAAGCGCGGCGGAAACCAGGGGAAATTCGAGCTTTCCGACGGCGGGACGCTTTGTCTCGACGAGATCGGTGAAATGCCCCTTGATCTTCAGGCAACGCTGCTCAGTGTGATTGAAGATAAATCAATCATCCGTATCGGCGGCCGGGAAGTGGTGCCGGTCGATGTCCGCATTATCGCCACCACCAACAGAAATCTGAAGGAAGAAGTCAAAAAAGGCAATTTTCGGGAAGATCTTTATTACCGGCTCAATGTGTTTACCATTGAAATGGTGCCGCTTAGAGAAATGAAAAGCGATATCGCTCTTCTGGCCGGATATTTTGCCGATAAAATGAGTGCCCGGTTCGGCAACGAGCGAATCCGCATCGACAATGATGTTGTTGACATCCTGACGGGTTATGCCTGGCCGGGAAATGTGCGGGAATTGCAGAATGTCATCGAGCGGGCGATCAGTGTCTCTCTGACCAATGTCATTACAGTGGATGAGCTTCCGCCTGAAATCAGGAAAAAGCCGGTGGCAATGGACAGGGATGTGTCTTTGAAATCCATGGAACGACAGCTGCTTCTGGAGCTGATGCAATCCGACCTGTCTAAGACGGATGTAGCCAAAAAATTGAATATAACTCGCTGCACTCTTTATCGAAAGCTGAAAACTTACGGTATTCCTTATCAATAGTCCGTACGGTAATTGTTTTGCTGTGTATCATCTTAAAACATTCAAGTGTATCATAATGATACGCAAGTGTTCACATTTTCCATTTATTTCCTTTCCGGCAATTTCCTCCGCCGGATATTCAGAATTTCTGCACAAATAGTTTAAGCGGTCGATAAATTCCACAATTACAAAGGAATAGGATGAATCTCCGTTGGCAGATCCTGTTTCATTTTTGTCCCATCAAATCTTTACGGCACGCCTGTTGCTTATACACGAATTATCCATGCGCATAAGTTAATCGCTGAATACGGCGTAACAAAGTTAAGGGGAGGAAGAATTATAAATGGGCAGAAAGATTTTTACGGAAGAACACGAAATCTTCCGGCAGGCTTTCAAAAAGTATTTAGCCAACGAAGTGGTGCCGCACATTGAAGAGTGGGAAGAGGCGGGAATAATTCCCCGTGAAGCCTGGAAGAAGATGGGAGAATACGGTTATCTTTGTCCCTGGGTGGATGAAAAATACGGCGGCTCTGGTGTCGGATATGAATATTCGGTGATTATTACGGAAGAATTGTTTTATGCGGGTGCCAACAGCTTCTGGACTCATTTACACAGTGATGTTGTTGTTCCTTATCTTGCCTCTTTCGGTAGTGAAGCACTTAAGGAAAAATGGCTTCCCGGTTGCGTTACGGGAGACGTCATTGCCGCTGTGGCGATGACGGAACCGGGGGCCGGCTCCGATCTTTCCGCTCTCCGTACGACGGCGGTAAGAAAGGGAGACGATTATATCATTAACGGTCAGAAGACTTTTATCTCCAACGGACTGCATTCCGATATAATTATTGTTGCCGCCAAAACAGATACCAAAGCCAATCCCCCCTATAAAGGAATAAGTCTCATCCTTGTAGAAAAAGACGCACCCGGTTTTTCGCGGGGCAGAAAACTGGAAAAAATGGGGTTCCGCGGACAGGATACGGCGGAGCTCATTTTTGAAGATTGCCGTGTTCCCGTTACCAATATTCTGGGTGAGGAAGGAAAAGGTTTCTATTACCTCATGAAAAAGCTGGAACCGGAAAGACTTTGTGCCTGCATTATTGCTCAGGCGGCGGCGGAAGCTATGCTCGAGATGACCATTAAGTACTGCAAGGAAAGAATGATTTTCGGCAAACCGGTATCATCATTTCAGCACAATACTTTTAAAATAGTCGATATGGCAACGGAAATTGAGTTGGGGCGTACCTATGTAGATGCCATGATTGCCGATTATGTGCAAAAAATCGACATTACCAAAAGGGTTTCCATGGGTAAGGCCTGGTTTGGAGAAATGGTAAACCGTGTCGCTTACAACTGCCTCCAGCTTTACGGCGGCTATGGATACATGGAAGAATATCCCATCTGCCGGTATTACCGTGATGTAAGGGTCATCACTATATTTGCCGGAGCGACGGAAGTTATGAAATCTATTGTCGGGAAAATGATGGGGCTCTAAAGACGATCATTGTTCGTCCTTAAAATAATTATGTAAGGATTTAAAAGGAGAAAAGTCATGAATGTGCAAGACAGTGTGGCAATTATTACCGGAGGTGCTTCCGGATTGGGAGAAGCGTGCGTCCGAACTCTTATAGCCCGCGGCGGCAAAGCGGTTATATTTGATCTGCAGGCTGATCTGGGCGGCAAACTGGTTCGGGAACTCGGAGATAACGTTTTATTTGCTCAGGTGGACGTAACCAGCACGGAAAGTGTGGCGCAAGGTATCAGTAAGGCCATGGAGAAATACGGTAAAATAGACATTACCGTTAATTGTGCGGGCACCGGCGCTCCGACCAAAGTTCTTTCGAAGAAAGGTGTTCATCCCCTGGAAGTATTTACCCGCATTATAACCATCAACCTTGTGGGTACTTTTAACGTCATTCGTCTGGCCGTAGAACAAATGGCCAAGAATGCCCCCGGTGAAAGCGGAGAAAAAGGAGTTATCGTGAACACTTCTTCCGCCGCCGCTTTCGACGGCCAGATCGGACAGGCGGCCTACAGTGCGTCCAAGGCGGCGATTGTCGGCATGACTCTGCCTATCGCCAGGGAGTGCGCAGATTACGGTATCCGGGTCGTAACTATTGCTCCGGGCATTTTTGATACGCCGCTTCTGGGCAGCAATATAACGGCGGAAGTGCGGGCGGCATTGAACAAGATGGTACCTTTCCCTCAGCGTATGGGAAGACCGGCCGAATTTGCCTCCATGGTCAGAGAGATCGTGGAAAATCAATATCTCAACGGTGAAGTAATACGCCTCGACGGCGCCATCCGGATGGCGGCAAAATAACAGGTACGGAAAAAACAGGAGATTATATATAATGAGAAAAAATATTTTTAACGATGAAGATGTAGTAATAGTAAGCGCCGTGCGAACGCCCTTCAGCAAATTCGACACAGCTATGAAATTTGTCGACAGCATTGAACTTGCCGTAGTCGTCATGAAAGAAGTCATCAAAAGAGTCGGCGTAAAACCCGAAGAAGTCGAAGAAATCAACTACGGTTCCTGCATTATTTCGGAGACGGCCCTTTATCAAAACATTCCGGCCCGGCAGGCATCGCTTATTGCCGGTTTTCCGCCCGAGAGCATTTCGGTGACAATGGATCGGGCCTGCTGCTCGTCGCTGACGGCATTGCGCATGGGTCTGCGGGCGATCCGAACCGGCGAAGTCAAGGTTGCCATGGCTGTAGGATCGGACAATATGCCGCGCGCTCCGCATCTGGCTCCGTTATTCCGCTGGGCGCCCAATAAAATAGGCAATCTTGTGCTGGAAGATCCCCTTTTTGAGGCGGGATACAAGAATAAAGGGTTCTCACCCGTTACCGTCGATGCGGGAGAAGTAGCTCTGGAATATGGCGTAACCAGACAAATGCAGGATGAATGGGCGGTCAAAAGCCAGGAACGCTACTTTGCAGCTGATGCCGCCGGCAAGTTTTCCGAAGAAATCACCCCGCTCGTCATTCCGCAGAAGAAGGGCAATCCGCTGGTCATTGAGAAAGATGAGTCACCCCGCAAAACCAGTATAGAG
>MVRV01000031.1 GCA_002068015.1 Smithella sp. PtaU1.Bin162 | reverse complement strand
TCTGACATACTGATAGACGGAATAAACATCTTTTTTACCGTCTTTGAGTGCTTTTAAAAAATAGTAGGTAAAGAGCCCCTGCTCTTTTTCCGGAAAGAATGTGCTGATCTGCGCTCCCTGTGTGGCCGAAAGCACAATTACATTATCGGGCACAGGCGGCTTTTTCGCTTCATCCACCATAACAACCGGCCGGGCACCTTTCGCGAGCACCGTGCGTCCGCCGGTGCCGGAAAAACAGGCATCGGTCACAACAAGAATTTCCTTTGCCGGAAGCCTGCCCAGTCTTTCATACAGACGACGTAAAGGATAAGCCGTATCGGCCAGATACTGCGGATCGCCGTCAAAGGGAACGATATAGGCTTCACCGGTTGCCGCATCGGGCGAACCGTGACCGGAGTAATAAATCACCACCCGGCTGCCCGGTTTAACGATATTGGGCAGCCTTGTTTCCAGTACTTTTTTAATCGCCGAGAGCGTGGCGCGGTCATCAACCAGATATTCGATATTGCGCTCGGCAAATCCCATCGCCCGCAGATATTCGCGTACGAGCTTTGCATCATTGTAGGAAAAATCAGTTTTGGGCAGGCTCTGGTATCTTTCGATACCGATAACTACGGCAACATCGTCGGCACCGAACGTTTTTTGCTGCGCTTGCAAAGCGGGCGCCAGCCGAACATCTTCAGCTGCGGACAGAGCAAGCACGGTTTCCCTTGTCTCCACCTTGACCACCTTGACTGCCGGAGCTTCTTCGCCTAAAGCGAGTTTTATATCCGGCCTTACGGAATACTTCTCGTGCTCTTCGGCGACTTTAAAAGCAAGCGGCAGAACTTTGGCGCCCTTGTACTTCTGAGTTACGGCAATGGCGAACCGCGCTTTTTTCGCTTCACCGGGAGCAATAGTTTCCAGATAAACCTTGCCGGCACTGAATAACCGGATATCTTTGCTGCCTACCTCTATCTCGGCGGTGACCGCACGGGCCGGGCCGGCGCCTGCGTTTTGCACGGTCAGAGTTAGCGTAACTTCCCGGCCGCGCCCTATCTTGCGGCCTCCTTCGGCGTCCTCGATATCAATTTTTGCCACCTGCAAAAGCGGCGGCAGATATTCTTTCGTTTTGAAGGAAAGAATCACCGGCGGAGAATCAAAATCGCTCGATTCGGCAAGAACAACCTTGAGCGAAATATCGGCGGAAACCGCTTCCTCCTCCGACGCTGCAATATCAACGGATACTTCTTTTTCTTCCTGTGGGCTTAAGGCGCCGATAACGGTCTTTTCGGCAAAACGCAAACCCTTGCCTCCGGTTGCGGAAATAACCAAGCCAACGCCGAATGCCGTGCCTTTACCGTTGTTCACCGCTTTGACCACTATTTTCCCCATCTCTCCGGCATCGAGAATGCCGTTTCCGGAAGGTTCGACAAGTGTAATTGCTTTTATCGCCAAATCGGGCAAAACCCGCTGGGCTGCCGCCACAGCCGTATCGCCAGTGTGCCGGCCAAAAGCATATTTTTCCTGGTTGGTTTCATCGACGAGATATGCGTTGACAAGCTCTGCATAATCGGTGCTGGAGTAACGAAGCATCCCTTCCACCCGGACACGATCACGATGACGGGCGAGCTCAATCGCCTTGGCGCGGGGAACGGGAAACAGCATTTTCCGGCCCAGAAAATCGGCTTCAAAGCTTCCCCGGTCGGCATCGTAACGGCCGAGCGTAATTCTTGCCGAATAGGGATAAATGCGCTTTTGCGCCTGCACCAGCACCGCTTCGATCTTCCGCTGGTATTCATTTGTTATCCTTATTTTCCCCGCATCGGCCGATTTCAGGCGGGCTTCATACTCTGCGGTCGTTTCAAACTCACCACGGGGTGAGGCCAGTTCCTTGATTTTGACGTCGCGCTCCAATTGCAGCACCGCTATTTCCTTATCCACGGCATAATACTGCTCATCGACTAAAGTTTGCGGCGCGATCAATCGAATGATCCGTACCCGGTCTTTTTCTTCCCTGGAGATGACAGCTATATCCGCCTTTTGAGCAAAGGAAACGTTGGGATCATCGCCCACACCCTTGATGACTTCCAGCCTTCTGCCGGTGGCCATATCCAAAACGGTTATCGTCTTTTCCTTCTTTTGTCTCAAAAACATCAATTTGCCGTTGGGAGAAAAGAAAATATCATCATAATTATAGCGGTTCTCACCGCCGTCGACATGTCCGGAATAATTGCCGATTTTCCCGCCTGTTTCCATGTCCCACACTGAGATTTCATTATTCCCCATGTAACTTGCATACTTGTTGTAATCGGGCGGAATAACAAAACCGTAGAATTGAGCTTTGTAATTGCCGCTTGGTTTCTGAATAGATATCTGGCGGTAATTCTTCATGTCCCAAAAGATCAGTTCATTGAAACTGGAGCTGAGAAATCTTGGCGATTCGGTTTTGGAGTAGCGGCCGAATAAGACAACCGGAGAGGAATGACCCTCCAGCCGCCTGATTTTCTCCCCCGTCCGGCCGTTATAAATATCAATCTCCGCCTGCTCCCCGACACAGTTGGCCGCAAGATAGCTGCTCTTGCCGATCCATGAGTATGACGGCGCTGCCTTCCGGCAGCTCAGGGTAAAAATTTTATCACCGGTCTGCGGATTCCAGAATGTTATCTTTTTGTCATCTAAACCGGTTGTTGTAAATATTTTTTGTTCTTCGTTCAAATAACCATAAAGACGACCGGTATGTCCTCCAAAGGTATTAATGACGCTCTGATCTTTCACATCCCAGAGTATGGTTTTGCCGTCTTTGTCACCGCTGCTGTATAAAAGCTTGCGGTCTTTGGATAAAGAGGCGGTGTATACTCCGCCCGCATGCCCCTTGTAAGCGCCTATCTTACTCCAGTCGTTCATGTCCCAGAGTTTTACTTCGTCGTAATCCTTGCTGTAGGAAATGACTACATAAATCTTTTCCTTATCGTCTACTAAAATAGAAAACCACGGACTTTCGTTAATACCGGTTTCGCTAAGCACTACTTTGCCCGTATCCAGATCCCAGATATATCGCGTTTTTTCCGCAGCGCCGCAGACATATTTCCCCTTGTGCGCAAAATATGTATACCCGAATCCTTTAGTCCCGTTGCCACGTAGTGTGCGTATTTTGTTGCCGGTCCTCAAATCATAAACTTCGATTTCCGGGCTGCCGCTTTCGTAGGTCAAAAAACGCATACTATCCGTATCATAACTAATATCCCGATTCTTCACTTCGGATATTTTCCGGCCAGTATTGGCATCCCACAAAATTTTTCTGTTATCCGGGGAATAAGAGTAGGATAGAATATATTTACCGTCTCCCAACAAACTTACGGAACTGACACCCGGATGCTCCAATATCCGTTCGGTCTGCATCTTCACGGTCAGGGGAATCAGGAGTACCTGATCCTCGGCGAAAACCGCGGCTGCAAATACTATCAGGACAGCAAGGCCGATAAATATTTCTTTTATTTTTTTCATGACGCATCTCCTGAAAAAAGATGTTTCTTTACAGGAAGATTATGAACCTCTTTTTAGAGTTTGTCAATTGCAGGCAAGGAAAGCGATAATCTGTGCCGGAGCGGTTTTCCGAATAATTGCAGACTATTTTATTCGTCTTGTTTTCAGCTTGTCGATAATGTTTTTTCTGTGGTTGAATATGATGAGCACAAACGTTGCAGCGGCACCGGCTGTGCCTGCCGGTTCCCGGTTTAAAGTAAAAATCTGACCGGCCGCCAGAATAAAAACCATAAAGAAAGAAGCAATAAAAGGAATCCGGCCAATTCCATAGACGACAAGCCACATGATCGCGGAAGCAACGGCCCACCACGGAGCGACAAATAAGGAAAATCCCAGATAATTGGCCACCCCTTTGCCGCCGGAAAATCCATGGAAACAGGGATACGCGTTTCCCAAAACAAGAGAAAAAACCGCCCAGGGGACAAAAGATGCCGGCAGCCAATAAACGGAAAGGAACGCTACGCCCACTGCCCGGCCGATATCCAGAAGAAAAATAAATGCCGCCCAAAAGATTCCGGCCTGACGATAAACATTGGTCGTTCCGGCATTGCCGCTGAATCCCAGACGGGGATCGGCTTTGCCGGTAAGCTTAAAAAAAATGACGGCAAAGTTCACCGACCCGGCGAGATAGGCAAAAAAACAAACTAAAATAAGATTACCCATAGATTCCCTAATATTTTTATAACTTCGACAGAACCGTTATTTTATACGGTTTTGTTCAATGGAAAAATCGGCACATATTTGAACAGCATTGACGACTTTGTAAAATGCTCCAGAGGCAAGGCGCGCAAGGCCTTCGGAATGAGGCGTATTTTCGACATACGCCGCAATGACGAAAGGCTGAAGCGCAACGCTGCATATGGACGTTTTACAAGGTCGTCGCCCTGATCCAGTCCGGCGGCTTCATTTTCCCTTTGTTCACATCCTGCATCCGGATTCCCCGAATCTCTTCGCAGACAGATCCCTGCAGATCAAAAATCCAGGCATCAAAAACAAGCGCCTTTTCTCCGGATTGCACAGGTATCACCTGTCCCCGGTAAGTAATTCCTTTTTTTGTCTTTTTATAAATAGTTCTTCCGGAAAAGCCGACAGGAAAAGCAACAATGCCGCCAAAGCGTTGCCCCCAGACACAGGCGGCATGCAGCACGGCGTCAAACGGAAACGGCGATCCCAGAAGGTCATCATCGGCCCCGGTTCCGCCGCCGGAAAGACAGGCAACAGCTCCGGCCCGGGAAACGGTTAGATCACCCGTAATATTCCGGTAAGATTTACCAAAAGGCACCAGTTCCCGGTAAATCACTTCCGGCGGCACGGCAATGCATTCCCCCGGAAGTTTTTCCGGAACGGAAAAAGGCGGCACCGGTACTTTATTTCCGGAAAGAGAGGAAAATTTCACCCGCCCGTGCTCGAGTACACGGCTGATATTTCCCGTTTTTAATTCCACTTTCGTCAACAGAGAAGCCGCAATTCCATTATTTTCAACGGCATTCATCTGCACGGATACTGCAAGACTTTGCGCGTTGGCGGGAACGGGAAGAAAACGCGGAAAGAAAGCCTCGGTCAAATTATCAATGCCCGCCTGCGGAAAATTCCGTCTCACCACCCCGGCGAGTTCAACAAGGATTTCGGCGGCCGGATAAATCGCTTTTCCCGCAAGGGAATGATCGTACAGATAAGAAGATATTTTTATCGTCCAGGGAAGAGATATTGTGGAATTCATGCGGGAAATGCTTTCCATAGTTGAACCGTTTTCGGATCGACGGCAACGGGATTGCCCGCTGAATTTAAGGCGCAATGTTTGGTAAAGCCGATGCAAATTATATGTCCTTTCTCCGCCGAGGTAATGACATAATCAAACTGCAGGCGAACACGCTCCAGATGGGTCGGCCTTGTCTGGATGTACATGAGATCATCATAATAGAGAGGCTGATAAAAATTTATCCCCAGATCGATAATCGGATAGACATAGCCGCTCAATTCAATTTCCTTATAGGGGTAAGCAGCATCACGCATCAGGGAGGTTCGGCCGAATTCAAAATACCGCAGATAATTGGCATGATAAACAACTTCCGAACGATCCGTATCGGCATACAGCGTCCGATGCTGTGAGCGGTGCCAGATCAGCCCGGTTGAGGTGTCGCGGACATACCGGGGATCACTATTAAATATTTCCGGTTTAAAAGGTCTGGGCTTCATGATTACACTCCTCGAAAAATGATACAGCAATTTGTCCCGCCGAAACCAAAGGCATTGGAAAGCGCAATTTCATATTTCTGTTTGCGGGCGGTATTGGGAACAACATCAATGTCCGCCAGATCGGGATCGGGAAGATGATTGATCGTCGGCAGGATAATCCCTTTCTTCATACCTTCAATGGTGAGCGCGGCTTCGATCGCCGCCGTGGCACCCAGGGTATGCCCCAGTTGAGATTTATTCGAGGATACGGGAATTTTTTCGATTTTTTTGCCGAAGACATCGCGCAGACATTTCACTTCCGTCCGATCGCCTTTCGCTGTGGAAGTTCCATGGGCATTAATATACTGAATATCTTCCGGCTGCAATCCCGCATCATCGATCGCTTCGCGGATGGCGCGGGTAATCGTCACCGGATTGGGAGCAGTATAATGGTAAGCATCCGAACTCCAGCCGGCACCAATCACTTCCGCTTTGGGGACAAGACCGTGCGCGGCAATTACATCATCGGCGGCCAGAACCAGAACGCCCGCTCCTTCCGAAAGAACAAAACCCCTGCGGTCGGCACTAAACGGCCGCGATGCCTGCGCCGGATCGGCGTATGCCCGATCCTGGGAATTAATTTTAATTGTCGCATTCATGTTGGCAAAACCGTGAATCAGTTCCGGCAGGATCGGCGTATCGGCACCGCCGGCCAGCACAAAATCACAATCGCCGTCCCGGATCATTCTCGCGCCGACACCGATGGCATAGTTCCCGGAAGCGCACGCTCCCTGCGGTGAAAATATCGGCCCCGTAAATTTCAGGAGCATCCCCGCTTTACCGGAAGGCAGATTGGCGCATAAATTGGGAAGCAGGTAGGGGCTGACCCGGAGCGGACCTCTGTGTTCCAGGTCATGCATGGCGATACGAAAGGCATCGGTGCCGTTAAGCGCCGAACCGATAAGACACGCCATCCGGGGCGCAGTCCGTTCGTCGATGATAATTCCGGAACCGGCAAGCGCTTCCTTGCAGACGGCCATGGTCAGTATCACGAACGAGGCATTCCAGTTATAAACTTCTTTGGCATCGGTAAAATCAAGGTCCAGCGGATACCAGTCGGGTATTTCACCGACAACATCGCACAGTGATTCCACACTGCAGCGCGTAACTTTGCGAAAACCGGCCTCTCCGCGGCAGGCGCGCTTCCAGGTTTTTTCAAACGTGCAGCCGAGCGGGGTAGCCGCTCCGTAACCGACGACAAATACTCTTCTGTTTTTCGGAGCTTTCATAATTTATATATTTTCCTATACCAGCCGGCGCAAAAGCACGCAAGAATTACATCCGCCAAAGCCGAATGAATTTTTCAAAACAAATTCCTGCTTCAATTTCCGCGCCCCCTCCGCAACACAGTCGAGAACAATTGCCGGATCGGGAATATAATTAATGGTGGGAAGCAATGTATCCCGGCACATTCCTTCCATTGCTAATATCGTCTCTATCGCTGAGGATGCACCCATGGCATGTCCCAGTTGCGATTTATTTGCCGAAACCGGCGGCAGTTTCCCGCCAAACACATCGTGCAGGACATCGGCTTCCACTTTATCTCCAACTTTCGTCGAGGTCGCATGAGCGTTTACGGCATCGATGTCCTCCGGCTGCAAGCGGGCATTTGCAATCGTTTCTTCGATGCACCTTTGCACGGTGACCGGATTGGGCGATACAAAATGGCCGGCGTCGGAGGTCATCCCCCAACCGGCCAGTTCAAACAAAGGCGCAAGACCGTGAGCCTCCGCAAATTCGGCCGAGGCGAGGATAATACATCCGGCGCCTTCGGAAACGACAAAACCCCGGCGATTGAGCGAAAACGGCCGGCTGGTTTTTTGCGGCGGCTCATCCGGCTGTCCCTCTTTCGGCCGGTAAGCGCCGTTCATCGTCGCAAATCCGGCCACAATCGGTTCAACCAGAGGAAAGTCAACGGCACCGCCGATGACAACATCCGCCATTCCCCGCTGTAAAAGCATTTCCCCGATGATGAGCGATGTAATGCCTGTGGCGCAGGCGGTAATTGTCGAGCAGATCGGTCCGGTCGCCCCCGTAAGAATGGAAACCTTGCCGCCGACCATGTTAATGCAGGAATTAGGATTGGTGAAAGGATGAGGAAGCTTTCCTTCGGCTTTCAGCAATCTGTCGGCATGCAGCACGGCATCGAGGCCGCCTACTGCAGTGCTGAAAGTTACGGCAATACGCGGCGCCAGCGCGGGCGATATGGTAATGCCGCTTTTTATGAGTGCGCGATGCACAACCAGGAGGGCGTATTTGAAAATCGGCGATGTCCAGTGGGCCATTTCGCGGGGCTGTAAAAAAGGGTACGGGGAAACATCGATTTCCGGGACTTCTCCGGCGATACGCACCGGGAAATCGGCAGTCAGCGGAAATCTGGTCAGACCGGAAATTCCGCTTTCACCGTCTGCTGCCCGCCTCCATTGGGTTTCCAAATCCGTGCCGAGAGACGAGACGCAATCATATCCCAATATTACAGCTCTTTTTGACGACATAAGGCAACCCCGAAACATCATGATGAACAGCGGATTATTATTGCGCCCCTTTAAATACTGATCTTCTGTAAAAAAGGGTTGGACATACTATAATATCACCAGGGAATAAAACGATACAACTTGGCAAACATCTCATAAACTTCGATCCAGTTTTGCAAATCCCTGGTTGTCCGGATGTGCTCGCGCTTATTGACCATGATCCAGCTCATGTGCGCCGCCCCGTCTTTGCAGGTGGAACAATCGCGTGTCGCCGATGTACAGCAGCGATGAACGGTCTGCAAATCGGACGCCCAGCGGACAAAATGAATCAAACGCCTCGGCTGCGGCTTTCTCGTATCGAGAGACTCGGTTACGGAAGGACATTCTGGCCAGCCGAATGCACGGCCCATCATCTTTCCCGTAGTTATTACTTCATGGTAATATTTGCTGGAAATTACCGTCCGCGGATACTTGTCGAGGACTTCATCCATTTCCCGGCGTAAATCCGCCAGTTCCTCTTTTCCCCAGGAAAACCCATCCACACCTTCGTCGTTGGATAAAAGCTGCAGATGCACTTTCAGTCCGACATCCGCAATCCGTTTAATCACCGGCTCGATCTTTCCCACCTGACGCGGTGTTATGGTGTAAAGATAATAAGTACAGGTGTCGCCCTCATAATTTTTACTGGATATGGCAAAGGTATCGCGTCCGCGGAGAATTTTTTCATCTTCGCCGCCACCCCATAAGGAAATCCCCACCATCAGGTCGGGAAATTTCGCGCGGTCAATTTTAATCAGACCATTGGTGGCGCAATAAGAGGGCAGACGAGTGTAAAAAGCTTCCACCCGATCCATGCAGAGCGTCGGCTCACCGCCGATTAAAATGGCCAGGTTGACGCCACGTGCTTTTTCCCGGTCAATAAAATTCTCCCATTTTTTTATATCCATCTCTTCCCGGGCTGCCTCGTGTTCACCGGAAGAAAAGAAAAAACATCCCTTGCAACGCAAATTACATCTATTGGTGACATCATATATGGAACTGCGGATATTAAGACTGGCGATGCGCTTATAACGCTCATACCATTCTTTATTGAGCAATGAACTTACAGTCTGCATTAATATTCCCTCTCACCTCTTCCGGTATCCGCTCTCAGTTTGTCCTGCCCGCCGCTGCGGGCGGATCAACCTGTTCAGCACAGAGATTTTCTCCTTTTTCATAACCCATGACCCAAACCGCAAGATAGGTATCCACATAATCCAGCCATGATTTGAAAATAGCCGGGCTGCCTACATGCCGGTACAGCCGGGCGGTAACAACCGCCGACCCTGCGGCATAATGCCGGCAATCGGCGCAATCCGTATCCGGCACACAACAGGCGACATCCCTGTCCCAGCTCAAATCAGTTCTGTACTGGCGGAATGAACGCCCCAGGCCGATGTCCTGCGAACGGTTCATACGGGGATAAGAACAGGAGTAAAGATCGTGCAATCCCTTTTTATCAGTGTGCGCCACGGCATTATAAACCGAAAAAAGAACATTTTGCGGATACTTGCCGAGAAGATCGATCATTGCCTTTCTTGTCTGTTGCAACGATTCCTCCGTGTGACGTAAAGAACCTGAGTAACCGACCGGTGACGAAAAAACATTGAAGGTCAATTTACAATTTTCCGCCGCCAGATCCCGGGCAACCGAATAAACTTCATTGATATTCTCCCGCGTAAAAGTGTAGACAAAAACCGCCCGCGGATCGTTTTTGTAATTGACAATCTGTTTCTGCAGCAGATTTTTTGCTTTGCGCACACGCAGGCTGGTTTCATCACTCCCCCAGACGGAAATGTGAATTTTATAACCGACGGCTTCGGGTATTTTTTGGAAACCGTTGGTGGCAATACTGCCCAGCGGCATTTCCTGAAAACAGACCTCCAGAAGCTCCGGCACGAGCGACGGCTCTGCTCCGGCCAGTACTACATACGTGATGCCGCGCGCGGCCTCGGATTTCATAAGTTTACACCAGGCTGCGGCATCATTGTTTTCCGCGGCAAACTGCTTTGCACCTTCATAATAATAGCAACCGTCACAACGGAGATTGCAGCGGTTACTCATATCGTAAGTGGATTCACGCAGGAAAAAATACTTGCGGACTTTTTCCCAGCGCTGCCGAATTTCGGGACAGGCTAAAAGCTCGGAAAATTTCGGTCTGTCTTCTGCAGAAAATATTTTATTGCTTATAGTCATAAACAACCATTAATTAATTTTTTGCCGCAAGTTTTCCCTCAATATATTCGGCAATCAGAGAAACCGTCTTCAATTTGGGATAATCGTCCTCATCAATCGTAATCTTATATTCATCCTGTAAAACCAGGGCGATTGTCGCCAGATCCATGCTGTCGATACCCAGTTCATCAACCAAATCCAAGTCGGGATTGAATGTTTCCGCGGTTATATTTTCCAGTTTAAGTTCCTCGATAATTATCGAGGCAACATGCTTTATAATGCCTTTTCTATTCTTGCTTGTAGGCATCATGTTCCTCCTTTTTCATTTATTTATCTTTTTAGCAGCAATTCCTCCGCTGCAAATAACATTTTCTCCACTGACAACTTTAAACGAATATGTAGATTCACTGCCTTCTTCAATGACTGTTATCAGCACCGCTATATGGTCTCCCGGACGCACCGGCTGGGTAAATCGCACCCTTTTCAATTTAGTGAGAGTGATTTCTTCGGCTCTTTTTCCTGCTTCCCGGACAATAGCCTGCCAGACAACGTGAACCAGGGCCATTCCAGGCAAAATCGGCTCTCCGGGGAAGTGACCCGAAAACCACAGAGAAGAAACGGGCACAAATGCATGCGCCTCGATACTGTTGGGCTCTACTGTCTTCACATCCGTCAGCAATTGCCATTGATCTTCCACAAACCACCTTTTTTACAGCCGGAATATGATTATCGTTAAAGAATTTAATTTCTTATCACCAAATGTTTTTTCAAGCAAAATTTTTTTATAACGTCAAGAATTAATTTACTTTTTAAGTTTAGTTCCTTTATTCATTACGCTTCTGCCGATTAAACGGGAAAGCGGCGTCACCTTCAGCCCGCGGGAGGTAAGTCCGCAAAGCAGATCCTCTATCTCCCGGAGTAAAACGGTCTCATCGCCTTGCCGGGGCGGCATGGCATCGTGCAGCAAAACTATGTCGTCACATGCTATTTTTTTCAGGATTTTCCGGCCGATACCTTTCACCCGGCGGTTTCCGGCATCAAACGCCCGGCAGCTGAAGGTTATACAGTACATTTTTAATTCCAGGAGAAGCGGAGCCAGTTTGGGATTAACTATGCCCACGGGCGGCCGGAAGGCCGGTGTCTCCACTCCCATTTTTCTTAGTACTTCCCGGGCGGTAATAATTTCTTCAAAAATCACCCGTGAACTTTTCAGCATCAAAAACGGATCATGATGAAAAGAGTGATTGCCTATATCATGCCCCCGGCAAATTATTTCCTTAATTATTTCCGGATATTTGACGGCATTGGCACCTGTGACGAAAAAAGTGGCCGGTGCCTTATATTTATCGAGCAGGTCAAGAATTTGCCTGGTCAAGGGATCTGACGGACCATCATCAAAAGTGAGAGCAACCAGGTTTTCCCCGGTATTGCCGCGGCTCACCACCGGACCAAAAAAGCTTGTTGCCGGGAAAAAAGAAGCGGCAAAACAAAGCAAAATATATAAAAAGGCAATAATCCCCGCAGCGAGCGGTTGTATAAAAAAAAGCAGCGCGGCTGCGGCCAGAAAAATTATCCCGGCAATATGCGCCGGATAAACGATTTTTTCCCCGTTTTTCAATAATAATCCTTAGCTTAAAGTAACCGACAACACATAAGCCTTAGCAAATCTGCTAGGAAATCAAATGTTCCCACAAGGGCCCCGTAAATCCCCGCTCATAAAGCTTGGGAAGAACTTTCAATGCCTTATTTTCACCGGCTCCGATTATCCAGTTGAAACGACCGGCGGCACTACTTTCCACCTTCTGCATTATTTCCCTGTCCGTTATAGCCGGCGACCGGTAAAATACCGGCTGTAAAAGATTTTGCCGGGCAGTGATCTGGCCTTCCCTCAGTGCAATTTCATACAGAGCAGTGTGGGGATAAATACGAATACCGCAAAAAAAGAAAAAAACCGATCGGGAAATTTTTTCTACATTATCCAATGTTTCCCGGAGAGTGGCAGCGCTTTCACCGGGTCCGCCGAAAAGGAAATAATGGGCAATATGAATACCTGCCGCCAGTGCCTGATCGTGAGCCGCAAAGACATCTTCCGCGGCGAAAGGTTTTTGCAGATTTTTCAGTATTGCAGCTGAGAGCGATTCAGTCCCGAATTCCACATGGCTGAGCCCTGCGAGGGCAAGTTTTTTATAATATCCGCCGGGCGGCACCGTCGGAGCAAAAAAGCCACCCCAGGGTATCGAAATACCGGCCTCAAGGAAAGATTGCGCCACCTCCAGGCTGTGATCGTAGTCGGCATTAAATGCGGAATCAGTAATAAAAATATATCCGGCTCCGGCATCCTGTAATTTTCGTGCCTCCCGGGCTACTTCCCGCGGCGGAAAAAAACGCATCCGGCGTCCTTCAATATGCGGATAAGTGCAGTAACTGCAGCGGAAAGGACACCCCCGCTTCGTCTGCAGGTTAAGCATTCCGCCTCTGGCCAGATAAAATTTTACCGGGGAACTTTCCGGGGAGAAACACCGCTTAATTTCCTTTCCCCACGGTTCGTAAATAATATCGGTTGTTTCTTTGGTGATGATCCCGGGCAGAGATTGCACGTTTCCATTATTTTCCAGTGCCTGCAAAAGAAGCGGCAACTTTTCGCCTTCACCGACAATACCGTAATCGGCATCAAGCGCCCGCATGAATTCCCGGGGAAAGATTGTAAAACCACTGCCGCCGAGAATGACCAGAGCTCGCGAATTTTCCCTGATCCGGTGGACCAGGTTTTGATATTCGCCGAGAAAATCCCTGCTGTTAATTGTATCCGTATTGTCGATATTGCGGATTGATACTCCGGCAAAATCAGGAGAAAAATCCCTGATGGCTTCGGTAAGCCCCGCCGGTGAAGCAAAATCATTCACATCCACTGTTTTTACATTATAGCCGGAACCGAGAGCGCCCGCGACATAATCGAGCCCCAGAGGATAGACGGGGTAAGGCACTTTCAGGGCGTTTGCCGATATCAGCAATACTTTCATAGAAGCAGCCTGTAAGTGAAAATAATGAGAAAATCGTCATTGCTCAGGCGGACTATTATGCCTTTTGCTTCCGGTTTTCCGAAATGTATGCGGCAAGCGCCCGCACAGACGCAAAAACTTTGGCGCCCAATTCCTTGCTTTCGATTTTGACACCATAGTCTTTTTCAATCATCATTACCAGCTCCAGCACATCAATGGAATCAATGCCGGTATCCCCACCGACAAGCCGGGCTTCATCCTTAATGTCTGCGGGTTTAACATCCATTAAACCCAGAGTCTTAATAATTTTTACTTTAAGTTCAGCGGTTAATTCATCAAGTTGAGTCATTTAACACCTCGTTTTTATCTATGTATGTACTTCAGTGTTTCCGCTCGTCACTTTCCGATCCCTCAGAGGATGCAGGAGAGCGCACTTTTGCCTCGGCACCGAGTATTTTTTCCAGAATAATCCTCGCCGTAAAACGACCCAAAGCCTTACCATATTCCGGACCTGCAAGGTACAAACCGACCATAAAAATCAGCCAGGATAAGCCGTACAAGAGCGGAGCCGCAACAGCGGCCATCATTGTATTGCCCTGGGAAACCGCAAATACACTCAGAATAATTGCCGCCGGCAGGCCGATTGCATAACTGAAGGCGATTAAAATAAGCCCGATAGCGATGCGGAAAGAAGGTTTCTTTTTAAAAACGCTAAGGTCGGCATGCTCGTCAATTGCTTTCCGGCAGAATTCCTTCCGGGCAAAATAATGGGCCGTTTTTTTTAATAAACTCAAATTAACTCCCATGTTTTATCTTAATTGTAAAAATGTTTTTGATGATAGCTTCAAGTCAGATTTATTTTCAAGAAGAATTTCCGTAAAGACACCCGGATAATACTCCGTTTAAAAACAGCAGCAAAGTTTCCCTGATAAATCATCTTGCCATTATTCCGCCTACGGAATTCTTCGATCTTACGGGATAATCCCGGTAAGCAATATCACGGAATATTCCGGTTTTGGCCTGCGCAACAAAGGCAATCATCTCATCGTCAACAAATATTTTACCGTCACCGGTAACTATTGATGATCCGGAATCTTTCAGGCAGGAATAACGCCGCACATTGATTTCGTAGCGAACACACTTGTTAAAAGGACGGATCTGGCCGTTGAAGGCAATTTCCCCGCAACCCAAAGCACGTCCCGATCCCAGGGCTCCCCGCCACAGACAATAAAAACCAAGTAACTGCCAGACGGCATCAACACAAAGACATCCCGGCTGTACCGGATCGCCCGGCATATGACACTGGAAATACCAGGCATCAATACGAATATCCTGCTCCGCAATTATTTTTCCGCGGCTCCCGTTACTTTCCATTTTCAGTACTCTGTCCACCATTAAAAAAGGAGGAGCCGGAAGTCTCGCGTCAAAGTGCTCCGGAGGATCGGAGATCATCGTCCCGTATGCCATCCCCAAAATCTCTTCCAGATTAAAATGGTCTCTGGCCATAAATTCCTGATAATTCATCATTTTGCTTTTTCTCCTTCTTTAGGGATGCCTACTGTAATCATTATAATGAGAAACAGATAGTGTCATGATCTCCGGCGTGAAACCTGTTAGTCAACTATTGAATTGTATAGTCGGTATTTCTTCTTACCGGCAATGGACTATAAGATAAACATGGTTTTGTCAAAAGAAAAGAACCCGCCGACCAGGACATAAATTCCATTGTCTGCACAATATTTCATGGAACGGGAAACCATTTTGCGGTATAAAAATAAAATCCAATACCCGATTAAGGAGAAAAAGATGAACAAAGCGGCATTACATAAAATAAGTTACGGTCTTTACATAATTACCTCCGGGCAGGAGGGCAAAGGAAATGGACAAATCGGTAATACGCTGTTTCAGGTAACATCGGAACCGGCAACGGTCGCCATCAGCATAAATAAACAAAATTTTACGCATGAGCTGATTAAATTGAGCCGCCGATTCACCGTTTCCATTCTCTCGCAGGAGGCACCGATGACTTTCATCGGTCTTTTCGGATTCAAAAGCGGCCGTGACGTCAATAAACTCACAAATGTAAAAACCAGGCAAGGCACAACGGGAGTACCGATAGTCATCGACTATTCCATAGGCTACCTGGAAACGGAAGTAATACAGGAGATGGATTGCGGCACCCATACGATTTTTATCGGGCGTGTCGTTGATGCCGATATAACCGGCGAAGCCAAACCAATGACCTATGACTATTATCACAAGGTGAAGGGCGGAAAGGCGCCCAAAACCGCTCCCACCTATATCGGGGAAGAGAAGAATACCGGGTCCACTGCTCCCGCTGCGCGTTATGTCTGTACAATTTGCGGCTATGTTTATGATCCCGCCAAAGGCGATCCTGACGGCGGTATTGCTCCGGGTACAAGGTTTGAAGATATTCCCGATTCCTGGGTATGCCCGGTCTGCGGCGCCGCCAAAACACAGTTTGAAAAAGAAAAATAAAAACTACGGACGCACCGGAAGATGCTTTATCCGCTATCCCCAAAGGTAAAAACGCCTTTTTTATCAGGAATAATCGCCGGGACAGGGAACTCCGGAGCGAGGAGAAGGATAATGCCGTTGGAGCAGGAGAAAAAAAATGACAATGATCAGAAAACTTGGTGACTTTGCCAAACTCGCCAGGGAAAAAGGTCCCAAAAAAATGGTTGTCCTCGCACCGGAAGACAACGATTTCATGATGGCCATCAAGAAAAGCCATGAACTGGGCTACATAGAACCAATCCTTGTCGGCGACAAAAAGAGAATTGCCGAAGCGGCGCAAAAGGTCGATTTCAATATCGGCTCTTTCCGGAAAATTTCCGAAGAAGATAAGCAGAGCATTTCCGATCTGGGCATCCGGATGCTTTTTTCCGGAGAAACACCCATCGCCGGCAAGGGTCAAATTCCCACCTCATACATTTACCGCTCTATTATTCGCGAGGAGGCAAAGGCCAATTCCGGCATGACGGTAAGCGTAGTATCTCTTTGGGAGGTACCGGGCATCGACCACCTCATCGCCTTCACCGATACGGGAGTCAGCATCAAACCAAATATGAAAGCCAAAAAAGAAATCATTCAAAACGCAGTTTTTGTTTTTCATCTTCTGGGATATACCCGACCAAAAATAGCAGTACTTTCCGGTCAGAGGGAAGTGGGCGGCACAATGGCCTCGTACCGGGATTATGAAGCCCTGAAAATTGAAGCGGATGAAGGAAAATTCGGCGATTGCGAAATTATCCCTGCTACCTCTTTTACGGAAATCTTTCTCGCTGGGAAAAAACGCACCGGAGATGAAAAGAACGTTAGAAAAGATTGTGTTCCCCATATTCTGATCGTCCCCTGTCTTGATACGGGCAACATTATCTGCAAGCTTGATTTTTTTCTCAACGTCAAACGCAGTTCACTGGTCGCTACATCCCGGGGGCCGGTCTGTATACCTTCCCGTTCCGACAAAAGCCACAATCTGGTAGAGCAGATTTCCATGGGCGTCGTTCTGGCCGACCACATGGAAAGGAAAAAGAAGGTGCAAAAATGATAATGAACTCATTTAATGATATTCTGAAAGCGGCCAAACACAGCGGTGCAAGGAGAATTGTCATACCTTCTCCGGCCAGAGAGGATATCGACGTCCTCTCGCGTGCGGCGGCATCAGGCTTGGTTATCCCCCGCTTCATCGGTGAAACCAAATCCCTGAAAGCCATAGTGGGCAAATCACCTCTCTTCCCGGCAGGAGCTGAGATTATTTCCGCAGACGATCCGCAAGATGCGTTGAACCTCGCAATAGAACAACTGAAGAAAGGCGAGACGGATATTCTTATGCAGGGAGGCATTAATCCGCAGGTATTGCTCGACACCCTGCAGGATAAAAGTACCGGTCTCAAAACAAGCCGGACGATAAGCTATGTTTCTCTTTTTCAACATTTCTCAAAGGATAAACTGATGCTGGTAACGGATACTTTTTGCAACAACTTCCCGCATGTTGCCGAAAAACAGGGAATCCTGGAAAATGCTCTTAACCTCGCCCGTACATTAGGAATGGAGGCACCCAAAGTGGCCGTACTCGCCGCGATTGAGCAGGTCAATCCCGCCATTGCTTCAACCCTTGATGCGGCGATCCTCTCCAAAATGTCGGACCGCGGGCAATTCGGAAAGGCAACCGTGGAGGGTCCTTTGGACATTGACTGCGCAGTCAGCCGGGCGGCAGCCGAGCGCAAAGGCCTGCACAGCATAGTTACGGGAGATGTCGACATTTATGTAGTTCCCGAAATTGATACCGGTTATCTTTTTGCCGAATCCCTGGCTTTCTTCGGTAAAATGCGCTCCGCAGGCGTTGTTCTGGGCACATCTTCTCCCGTGATCATCAATCTTCCCTTTATCTCCGCAGATGATAAAGCGGTGGAAATAGCATTGGCCTGCCTTATGTGCCGGAAAGGGAAAAATCATGGCTGAAGAATATCTTCTGCTCATCATCAACGTCGGTTCCACCTCAACCAAGGTCTCCTGCTTCCGGGGGAGAAACCCTGTTGCCTCGGAAAATATTCATTACAGCACAGGAGAACTGGCCGCTTTTCCCTCGCTTGCGGAGCAACTGCCGCTGCGCCGGGAAGGCATTCTGAAATTCCTGAGTAATAATGGAATCAAGCTGCCGGAAGTGAATATGATCGTCAGCCGCGGCGGTATGGGCAAACCCTCGCCTGCCGGTGCCTATAAGATAGATGAAATCATGTGCCGCGACCTGCTGGCCGGAACATACGGGAAGCATCCTTCGGCGCTGGGCCCGGCCATGGCCTTTGATTTCTCGCAGGAATTCGGCATGCCTGCCATTGTCATCGATCCTCCGAGCACGGATGAATTTGAACCGCTGGCCCGAATTTCCGGGATTCCTGAAATTGAGCGCAAAAGCGCTTTTCATGCACTCAATCAGAAAATGGCTGCAAGAAAATATGCCGCCGCCTGCGGAAAAAAATATGAGGAAATCAACATTGTTGTGGCCCATCTGGGAGGGGGCATAACCGTCGGAGCTCACAGGCACGGGCGGGTCATCGACTGCACCCATGGGCTTGCCGAAGGTCCCTTCACTCCTGAGCGCGCCGGCGCTCTTCCCACAATGAGTCTTGTTGATCTCATCTTTTCGGAAAAGGCGGATAAAAAACAAATTCAGGAACGATTGGTGGGCCGGGGCGGCCTGGCCGCCTATTTAGACACAACAGATGCCCGCCGGGTGGAAACCATGATCGCTGCCGGAAATGAAAAAGCAAAACTGATTTATGAAGCAATGGCCTATCAGATCGCCAAAGAAATCGGCGCTATGGCAGCTGTTCTGCAAGGCAGGATAGACGGAATAATTTTAACCGGCGGTCTTGCACACTCCGAAACACTTACTTGCCGGATCCGTGAAAGGGTCCGCTTTCTTGCTCCTTTGTTCGTCTCCCCCGGCGAGGACGAAATGCTGGCGCTCGCCGAAGGCGGCCTCAGGGTACTGCATCACGAAGAAGAATTAAAAATATACGGCAGCGGCGATTAAAAGCCGATCCAGCGGGTGTTTGTCTCCAGAGGCTCCCGTCCGCTCACTAAGGCGTTGGCCGGGAAGTTCCAGTCCGGAAAACCTAAGGCAATGGCAATGATGATCTTTTTATTTTCCGGTATCTCCAGAATTTCTCTCAGTACTTTAGAATACAATACCCCCTGATCTTCAATACAGGTACCGAGACCGAAGCCAAGTGCGGCCAGACAAATATTCTGCATGGCCGCCCCCAGGTCAAGCAGCGGACCTACATCGCTGAGTTCCTTGTCCGTAAGAAGAAAAATGGCGACCGGGGCATCAAAAAACCGGAACCCTCTTTCCAGCCAGGCCGCTCTTTTTTGCTTATCTCCCCGTGGAATATCCATAAGTTCAAAAATTTTTTTGGCAAGACCCACCTGGCGGTCCCGATATATACTGCCCTCCGACCAGCTGACTATTGCATGATCATGATCGACCGGTTCCTTTTTATTTAATTTATCGACAATCGCAAGCCTCAGTTTATTCAAAACATCGCCGGTTACCACAATAAATTCCCAAGGTTGCGTATTCATCGCCGATGGCGCCTGACAGGCCGCTTCCATAATCTTAGTTAAAATATCCCGGGGAACACTATCGGATTTGAATCCCCGGATGCTTTTTCTTTTGTTGATCGCTTCCATTATTTCCATAATTATTCTCCTTGTTTTTTATATACTATTTATCAACAATTTTGGCAAACAGGAAGTATTCTTTCCGTAAATTCAAATTGACCTTGACAGATTATGGGCATATGCTTATAATGAATTCCGGAAGAGGAAATTATGGCCAGACCGAAATATTGCCGCTGCATTGCCAATGTGCCGGATAAAAACTATTTTAAACCAAAAGGCATTCCGTCATCTCTGCTTACGGAAATAGTTTTAACGCTCGATGAATTCGAAGCTGTAAGACTTGCTGATTTTAAAGGACTTTACCAGGAGGAAGCGGCTTCTCTGATGGGTATATCACGTCAGACATTCGGCAGAATAATTACATCCGCCCATACGAAGATTGCCGACGTTCTGATTAACGGAAAAGCGTTAAAAATCGAAGGCGGTGAAATTTCCTTACGGAAGATCAAGCAGTCAACATGCCGTAAATGCCGCAAGATTTTTAACCTTGAGCAGAATGCTCACGATATTACCATTTGCCCGCATTGCAAAAAGCAGGCATAGAAATAAAGACTATCATTAAAAGGAGAAATTTATGAAGATCGCCTTACCATCCTACCAAAACAAAGTGGACGAACATTTCGGCCACTGTGAATATTTTACCGTATTCACGATCGGCAACGAAAATAAGATACTGGCAGAAGAAAACATCACACCGCCCGCCGGCTGCGGCTGCAAATCGAACATTGCTTTGATACTGGCGCAAATGGGTGTAACTCACATGCTCGCCGGAAATATGGGACAGGGAGCAGTAAACGTTCTGGCCGCAAACGGCATTCAGGTTTTACGCGGTTGTTCCGGCAATGTAAAAGAGGTCGCTGAAAGCTGGCTTACCGGCAAACTTATTGATTCCGGTTTTTCCTGTTCTCAGCACGAACACGGCTGCCATGAAGACTGATGAATTTCTTTATGAGGGATTTTCCGCTTCGGGATAGTGGAACCTCCCCATAATCGGTAAGACCGGCGGCATTTATACGCTTGTAAATCGATCGTATCAGCGTACTGTAATTTATTTACGGTGCGGAAATAATAGGTTTTTGAGAAAAGGAGGTTGCAACATGAAAGCCAACGTTTTTTTTAAGCTCCTCCCGCTGATTGTATCGGTAATTCTACTGCCTGTTATCGGTGAATCTCGTAATATTGATCCGATCGTATCCACCAAATGGCTCGCTGCCAATCTTAATAATCCCAAACTGATCGTTCTCGATGTCCGTCGCGTGGAGGACTATCGGGAAGGCCACATTCCCGGTGCAGTCAATTGTTTTTACGGTGCCTGGACATATCAGAAAGACGGTCTTTTTTCGGAAATACCGGATGAAGATGATCTCAACGACACAATCGGCTATATGGGTATCGGTTTTGACTCCTGGATTGTGGTCACAGGCCGAATGGATACTCCGCGTTTAAGTTATCAAAGCGCCCGGGTAGCCTGTACGCTGCAATACGCGGGCATTGAGAATGTCGCCCTTCTGGACGGCGGCATGAACAAATGGATTGAAGAGAAGAGACCTCTGTCGAATATGGTCGTCCGCAACAAAGCAAGGCTTTTTCAGGGAAAGTTCACAAAGACAAAATTCGCCGGCAAGGCTGATATACAAAACCGTCTGGGCAGTATTTTGCTTCTTGATGTCCGCGAACCGGAATTTTTTTCCGGTCAAAAAAAACTGGATTGCATCCCCAGAACGGGACATATCCCCGGTGCTTTTAATTTGCCGACTTCCTGCGCCTTCAATAATGACAAAACATTCAAAACAAAAGAAGAACTGACTGCAATCGTCGAAGCGGTTACCGGAAAAGACCGGTCCAAAGAAATCATTACGTATTGCGATACCGGACAATGTTGTCCGATCTGGTCATATCTTCTTGCGGAAATGCTGGGTTATACCAATGTCCGCCTATATGACGGCGCCATGCAGGAATGGATGCAGGACCCGCATGCCCCCGTCGTCCGCTGAACAATTATTATTTAATTGACATCTGCGACCGGCAATTTTATATTCACCTCCGGCAACCGTTAACTACAGATCATAAGGAGAATCTCATGAAACCGGCCGTTGTAATCGTCGATATGCTCAAAGATACTTTGGAAAGCACTTCCTCCATGCCCATCAAAGAACCGGGCAGAGCCATCGTACCTGCCGTCAACCGCTTGACTGACTTTGCCCGGAGACACTCCATTCCCGTAATCTTTTCCATGGACAGCTTTCTGCCGGGAGATTTCATCTTCCAGGGTAAAATGAAAAACCACTCCATCCGGGGAACAAAAGGTGCTGAAGTAACCGCTTTGCTGACCCAGGTGGAAACGGACATTTACTCGCCCAAGCGGCGCTTCAGCGCCTTTTATAAGACTGATCTCGACCAGACGCTCCGGCTTTATGGAGTCGACACGGTCATCCTTTGCGGTATCGCCACCCACTGGTGTGTTTTGTCGTCGGCTTTTGATGCCCTGTCCAACGATTTTCGTGTAATTATTATTGAAGATTGCTGCGCCAGCTTCAGCCGCGAGATACATGAAAACTGCCTCAATATTTACCGCAAGAACCCTCTTCTTCCGCTTCTGCAGGTTATGACTCTGGAAAATTTTCTGGCGGAAATGAACTGACCGGCACAGAAGAAAACGGTTAATAATTTAAAGGTGAAAATTATGACGGGATCGGATGTTCTGGTTGTTGTACCACACAGCGGCGTCGCCGTTCCCCCGGAAATTTCGCTCGACGATCTTTCCGATGAATTTCCCGTTCTGCTTAAAAATGTCGACTGGCATACTCAATGGCTTTATGATTTCCGCGACATCCTGGGCAACAGACAGATCATCTTCCCCTATTGCAGTATATTGCTCGAAGCCAATCGCGACCCGCTCGAGATAGATGAATGCGTGCCTCTTGTGGATGTTTTCGGCCATCCGGTTTACCGAAGCGGCTGCGAACCATCAAATTCCATGAGGACGGCCTGGGCGGAAAAATATCTCAAACCTTTTCACCGCAGCATTGAAGAAAACATTTCTTCCGGGGTGGAACTAATTCTGGACGGCCATTCGACAATCACCACCCGCGGCGTTGCCGGAAACCAGATTGACCTGATGAACTTCCAGCAGTCCGCGCGCGACGAAAAGCCACTCTATTATTGTCCGGATATCATTGTAGAAACCTATGCTGCCGAACTCCGCAAGCGCCTGCCGGAAGTGCTTGTAACCGTCAACGCTTCGGAATTTATCAAGGTACACGGTCATGTCTGCGCCGCCCATTCGGTAAATGCGTTAAAAAAAACCGGCGCTCGTGCTCCCGCTTTCATCCAGGAAACCAATGAACGTCTTTTTCAAAATGAAAACGGAACGGTAAACGTCACCCGGATCAACAGGCTGCGGCGGGCCTTTGCCGAAGCTCTCGCCCAGACAATGCAATCACTCCAGGAATCGCAAAGACCGTCCATGATCGACCTGCACGGCGGAAGACAGACTTATGATTATGACTGCGGTGCACAGGCACTGCTGACGGTAATGCATTATTATAACGTAGATATCCGGGGAGACGAATTAATGACGGCTTTGGGTACATCGGAGGAAGGCACCTCTCCGCAGGCGATGATTGCCGTTGCCCGGCGTTACGGTTTTGAAGTTAAATACGGCACCCAGTGGTCGCTCAATCAGGTAAAACAGTATGTCGATGCGGGCACGCCGGTGATCGTTCTTTTGCAGGCCTGGGCGGACCGCTACATGACCCTTGACGACTGGCGACGTGACTGGAACGACGGCCATTACGCCATAGTCATTGGTCTTAATAAAGATGTCTTGCTCTTTGAGGATCCGGCATCCATCCGGCGCACCTGGCTGCGGGATCGCGAATTTCTGGCACGCTGGCATGATATGGATGAAAAAACCGGTGAAAAATACGAACATTTCGGCATGGTGCTTTTGGGAAAACAGCCCGTCCAATCGCACCTGGAACACATGGAGTGAAAAGAAGATGAGAATAATACGTTTTTTGGCAGGAGATAAAAGGATTTTATACGGCGCATTTAATCAGGAAACACCCGCCCGGGCAAGACTGATTGAAGGCGATATTTTCGGGAACTATAAAATCACAGACCAGGAACTGCCGGTAGCAAAGTTGCTCGCACCGGTTGTGCCGGTAAATATCCTGGCTTTGGGAATCAATTATAAAGAGCACGGCGACGAAACGGGCTTGTCCTATCCCGACCAGCCGATATTGTTTATCAAGGCAACAACCAGTATTATTGGTCACGAGTGGCCGATTATCCTGCCTGAGGCCGGGCCGAATCATGTTGATTATGAAGCGGAACTCGCCGTCATTATCGGCAGAAAAGCAAAAAACATCACTCCTTCCGAGGTAATGGATTACATTTTTGGTTACACCTGCGCCAACGACGTGAGCGCCAGAGACTGGCAGATTGACAAGCAAAAGAAACAATGGGCGCGGGGAAAAAGTTTTGATACATTTTGTCCTTTGGGTCCGTGGATTGTAACTCAAGACGAGATTGCCGATCCGGATAATCTGAAAATCAAAACCCTGCTCAACGGCCGCGCTGTCCAGGATTCCACAACAGCACAAATGATTTTCCCTATCCGTGAGATTGTGAGCAATCTGAGCATGTCCCTGACACTCCCGCCGGGAACGGTCATCCTGACGGGCACACCGGAGGGTGTCGGTTTTACCCGTCGGCCGCCGCTGTTTTTGCAGGAAGGCGATATGGTCAGTGTGGAAATTGAAAAAATCGGCACCCTGACGAATAAAGTAACCCGGGAAAAGAATATAAAAGACGAGTATTTGTTTTTATAGTCCCGGCAATAAACTAATCCGGATTGGACAAAACTTCTATCCGGCGGTGACTTCTGCACTTACCGTCTTTTGGTTGATTACAATATTATTATATTAAAGGTCCTTCCAAAATGATCGATCCCGGAAAAACAAAAGAACAACTACTGGATGAGCTCTCCCGGGAACGGCAAAAATATGCCGCGCTGGAAAGCAAGGTTCAACAATACCACCGGCTGTTGAATGAATTCCCCAACATGATCTTCCGCCTGTCCATACCTGACGGACGTTATGAATATGTCAGCCAGGGAGCGCTGCAGGTTACCGGTTATTCACCGGAAGAAATCATGGCTCATCCTTTATATATGCGCAAGGTCATCCATCCTGATTTCATCCCCTTCTTTAAGCAGGAATGGGAACGGATCCTCTCCGGTCAGGTAGAACCGTTCTATGAATTCAAGATCACTGATCGGGCCGGCAACACCCGCTTAATGCAGCAGAAAAATGTTTTAATCCGGGATGCGGCAGGAAAACCGGTTTTCCTGGAAGGCATTGTCACAGACATTACGGAACGCAGGAACGCGGATGAGGAATTGCGCAAAAGCCGTGCATTTCTTTACGACCTGATTGAACACAGCGGCGCTCTGATCTGCATCAAGGACCAGGAAGGACGCTACGAGTTTGTTAATCAAAAATGGGAAGATGTCACCGGCTTGAAACGGGAAGATACCTTAGGCAGAACGGATATAGAGCTATTCCCCGGACTGATAGGTAAACAATTCCGCCAAAATGATCTGGAAGTAATGAAATCCGGTACAACCTGGGAAAAGGAGGAGATTCTCGAAGACGCATCCGGCAAAAGATATTTTATTTCCATAAAATTCCCTGTTTGTGACAATAAAGGCACCATCCATGGTCTGTGCGCCATGATCACCGAAATCACGGCTCGTAAAAAAACGGAAGACGAACTACGGACCAGCAAAGAGCGCCTGTCCCGGGCCGAGAGCATTTCCCGGTCCGGTCACTGGGAATTCGACATGAATTCAAAAAAAGTTCTGGCATCGGAAGGAACGCGCCGGATTTACGGCCTTCCGGAAGGAGACTGGACGATCCCGGAAATACAAAAGATCCCGCTGCCGGAATACCGGCCTCTGCTCGACCGGGCACTTACCGATCTTATATCAGGCTGCTGCGCCTATAATGTCGAATTCAAGATAAAACGCCCCGACACGGGTGATATTGTCGATATTCATTCCGTAGCCGAATATGACAAACAGAAAAACATTGTTTTCGGTATTGTTCAGGATGTAACCGAACGCAAACGCCTGGAGGAAACTCTGGTAAAAAGAGATGAAATTCTGTGCCTCCTCACCGAAAACATGTCGGACATGATCAGGGTTGCCGATATGCAGGGCAACAACATATATGTCAGCCCTTCTCACTTCCGGGGACTGGGCTACAAAACCGAGGAACGTTTCGGCAGGGCGGGGTTCGACATTGTTCATCCCGATGATGTGGAAAGAGTCATCGGCACGGTCATCGACGGAATCGCCGCCAATCAACCCGTCCGGATCGAGTACCGGGTAAAGCATGCCGACGGCCGTTATGTTTGGCTGGAAACTACGGTGGACGCGCTGAGGGATGAAAAAGGCGAAGCTACGGCGGTGGTAATGAATTCCCGCGACATTACCACCCGCAAGCAGGCCGAGCAGGCCCTGCAGGAAAGCGAAAAACTTTATCGCACCTTCATCAATGCCTCGTCGGATATGGTGTTTCTGAAGGACGAATGCCTGCGCAATATTGCCGTCAATCAAGCTCTGGCTTCATTTTTCGGCAAACCGGAAGGGGAGATAATCGGGAAAACCGACTGGGAACTGATGCCGCAGACCGCCGCAGAAAAATGCCGCGAAACGGATACAAAAGCCCGGAAAAGCCGGTCAACCGTTATTTCCGAAGAAACCATCGGCGATCAGGTATACGAAACACTGAAATTTCCCGTGGAACTGGGAGACAATAAGGTCGGTGTAGGCGGTTTTATTCGTAATATCACAGCCCGCAAACAGGCCGGAGAGGAACTGCAAAGGCTGAACGTTTTTCTGGACTCGATCATTGAGAACATTCCCGACATGATCTTTGTCAAGGACGCCCGGGATCTCCGGTTCATCCGTTTCAACCGGGCGGGAGAGGAACTGCTCGGTTATTCCCGAGACGACCTCCTGGGAAAGAATGATTTTGATTTCTTCCCCCGGGATCAGGCGGAATTTTTTACGGATAAAGACCAAAATACCCTGCGCGAGAAAGAAATTGTGGATATTCCGGAGGAACCGATCCAGACCCGCAATAAGGGAGTGCGCATACTGCATACAAAGAAAGTACCGATCATGGACGCAACCGGAGAACCGGCTTACCTCATGGGCATCTCCGAGGATATAACTGACAGCAAGCTGGCGGAGGAGGAGAAGCAGAATCTGGCGGAGCGTTTAAACCGTGCGGAAAAAATGGAAGGCTTGGGAAGGCTGGCCGGAGGAGTAGCTCATGATCTCAATAACATCCTGGGAATACTCGTTGGATATTCCGAGCTTCTGCGGGATTCTCTTCCCCGGGACAGCTCCTTTAAAGGATACGCCGATAACATCCTGCAGGCCGGATTGCGGGGAAGCGCGATAATTCAGGATCTTTTAACTCTGGCGAGAAGAGGTGTGGCTGTTTCGCAGGTTATCGACTTAAACGGCATCGTTGCCGATTATCTTCGAACACCTGAATATGAAAAGTTGAGGCTGGAGCACAAAAAAGTCAATGTGCATATTGACTTGGCGACAAACCTCCTGAAAATCAAAGGCTCGCCAATCCATCTGAGTAAAACTATCGCCAATCTGGTATTCAACGCGGCCGAGGCCATATCAAAACACGGGGAAATATCCATTAAAACGGAAAACCGCTATCTGGACACGCCGGTTCATGGTTATGATACCATGCAGGAGGGTGACTACGTAGTTTTGACCGTTTCCGATACGGGCAAAGGAATACCCACGCACGACCTGGGAAAAATATTCGAACCTTTTTATACGAAAAAAGTTATGGGAAAAAGCGGTACGGGGCTCGGACTGGCCGTCGTCTGGGGAACGGTAAAAGATCACAATGGCTACATTGACGTCCGCAGTACAGAGGGCAAAGGAACAACCTTTACCCTTTATTTCCCGGTTACCCGTGAAGAAATCACCAAGCCGGTTCAGCCGGCAAATTCAATAAGTTACATGGGTAAGGGCGAATTTATTCTGATTGTCGACGATATGAAAGAGCAGCGGGAACTGGCTGCCACCATGATGAAGAGATTAGGGTATCAGGTTGATACCGTGGCCGGCGGCGAAGAAGCGGTTTTGTACATCAAGAATAAGAAAGCCGATCTGATAATCCTGGATATGATCATGGAGCCGGGAATTGACGGGATGGAGACATTCCGGAGAATTCTGGAAATTCATCCGCAGCAAAAGGCAATAATCGTGAGTGGGTTTTCCGAAAACGACCGGGTCCGGAATACCCGGGAAATGGGTGCCGGGACATTTGTCCGAAAACCGTATATTCTGGAAAAAATCGGCCTCGCGGTGCGCACAGAACTGGATAAAAAATAACCGGCTCACTGAAACTTTGGTTTTACCATCACCCCAATATAAATAATTAAAATTTTTATTACATTTTACATCCGCTGTCCCATTGACACTCAAAACAAGCAACGTTACATTATCTTTAAGCCAATTGATCAACAATAAACAGAAGGGAGGTGTTCCTATGGCAATTATCACCATATCGAGAGAAGTGGGAAGTTTAGGCACGGAGATATCCCAAAAAGTAAAAGAAGATCTCGGACTTCAATTACTCAACAAAGAAGTTTTGGAAAAAGAATTGGTCGGCCATTACGGCATTTCCGAAAATAAAATTGAAAAATATGATGAAAAAGGACCGCCATTTTGGGATTTTTCCCTGGACAGAAACCGCTATCTGCACTTCATGAAAACCGCTATGTATGAATTCGCCCGTAAAGGGAGCTGTTTGATCATCGGCAGAGGAGCACAGGCCATTTTTAAAGGATTTGCCGATGCTCTCCATATTCGCGTGTTTGCGCCACATGATTTGCGAATCGAGCGCCTGATGAATCGTTATAAATGCGACGAAACAATGGCAGAACAGATCATCAGGCACAGCGACCACGACAGGGAGGGCTTCCACAAGTTTTTCTTTAATGTCGACTGGAACGATCAGAAATTGTACGATTTAATGATCAACACCAATATCATTACCATTGATGACGCGGTGCAAATGATTAAAGGTGCCGCTCTCGCGACAAAGATTCTGGAGAAAAAACCCGATGACGAAGGGAAGCTTACCGATATCTGCCTGAGCCAGGAAGTTTATGGAAACATAGCCTACATCGAAGGGATCGACATAGGGTTACTGGAGGTAACGGCAACAAAAGGAATCGTTACCATCAAGGGGGTAACATCTGTTAAAGAAATCATTGCCAAATGTGAAAAGATAGCCCGTAGTGTCACCGGTGTAAAGAAAGTAAATAATAAGATTATCCACCACACCCGTTCTCTCTTCGCCTGACGGACAGATACGCAGAAATCTTGTTCCGAATCGACTGGTGCCCCGGCCGCCATAAATAACAGCCGGGGCACAACATCATAAATCAAAATCCAACCTGAAGAACATCCTACACATCACTTCGCTTCTTCCATAAACCTCTCAGGCGCAATGAATTGCTCACGACTGATAACGAGCTTGCGGCCATGGCTGCCGCGGCAAATTCGGGGTTGAGGAGAATACCGAAAAAAGGATACAATGCACCTGCGGCAATGGGAATACCGATCACATTGTAAAAGAAGGCCCAGAAGAGATTTTGTTTGATTACCCGCATGGTCGTCTCCGAGAGCCTGATCGCTTTCGTTACACTGAAAAGATCATCGCTGATCAGAGTTATATCGGAGGCTTCCATCGCCACATCCGTTCCGGCACCGATGGCAATGCCCACATCCGCAGCCGCCAGCGCCGGTGCATCGTTGATGCCGTCGCCCACCATCGCCACGATTTCCCCGGCCTTTTGCAGCTTTTTTACTTCATCAGCCTTGCTCCCCGGCAGAACTTCCGCCAGAACCTGATCGATCCCGAGTTCACGGGCAATGGCTTTTGCAGTTCCGATATTGTCTCCCGTCATCATAGCCACTTGCAATCCCCTGCTTTTTAAACTATCCACCGCAGCCTTTGCGGAAGCTTTGGGCACATCGGCCAGAGCAAGAAGACCGATCAGATTTTTTTCCGCGGCCAGATAAACAACCGTCTTTCCTTCTCCGGCCAGTTTTTCCGCTGCCTGCTCCAGTTTTTCTATGGAAATATTTTCCTGCTGCAAAAACAGGCGATTGCCCAGCAGGTATAATTTCCCTTCCAGAAAAGCCTGCGCTCCCAGGCCGGAAAGCGCGGTAAATTTTTCACCGGCGGTAAAATTGATTTTTTTGCGCCTGGTTTCCCTTAAAATCGCCTGCGCCAGCGGATGCTCGGAAACAGCCTCAAGTGCCGCCGCATAAGCCAGAATCTGATCTTCCGTAAAACCATCCCCGGCAACAATGTCGGTTACTGCCGGCTCTCCGCGGGTAAGCGTTCCCGTCTTGTCAAAAACGATCACGGTCAGTTTATGCACTTTTTCCAGCGTTTCACCACCCTTGATCAGGATCCCGCTTTGGGCGCCCAGACCTGTCCCCACCATAATCGCCGTCGGTGTGGCCAGCCCCAGGGCACAGGGGCAGGCAATCACGAGCACGGAAACAAAGTTAAGCAGAGCACGGCTGAAAGCGCTTTGCTCGGGCAGGAAATACCAGACGGCAAAAGTTATGAGAGCGATGACAAACACCACCGGAACAAAAACCGAGGCCACCCGGTCCGCCAGGCGCTGAATCGGCGCTTTGGATCCCTGTGCCTCTTCCACAAGCCGGATAATCTGGGCCAGAGCAGTTTCACTGCCGACTCCGGTGGCCCGGAAAGTGAAGCTTCCCGTTTTATTTATCGTCGCAGCAAATATTTTTTGTCCGGCACCTTTGGATACCGGCATACTCTCTCCCGTCAGCATGGATTCATCGATGGTTGATTCTCCAGCAATAATTAGCCCGTCCACCGGGATGCTTTCACCGGGCTTGACCAGCAGGACATCATCTACTCTGACCTCTTCCACGGCAACGTCCGCTGTGTCAACGCCGTTCAGCAAATGCGCGGTTTTCGGTTTCAGCCCCAGAAGCTGCCTTATCGCCAGTGAAGTTTTACTTTTAGCCCTGGCCTCGAGCAGTCTCCCGACAAGAATGAGAGTAACAATCATTGCCGCACCATCATAATAAACATGGGGCATAACACCGGCGGTCATAAAAAAATGGGGAAAAAACGTTGCAGTCGCAGAATAAAGGTAAGCGGAGAGAGAACCGACGGCAACAAGCGTATTCATATCGGATGTCATTTGCCGGGCCGCTTTTACGGCACCGGTGAAAAACCGGCTGCCGACCCAGAAGACGGCGGGAGCGGTCAAAACAAACATTGCATAGAGCATGATCTCCCGGGGAATCACCTGTAAAAAGCCGAACCAGTGCTGCATGGAACCGAAAAAGATAATTACGCTTAAAACAGCGCCGCAGGCGACCTTCAGTTTCAGCTCTTTAATGTCGCGGATGCGGGCTGACTCAGCCGGGTCCGGAGCGGAGGAATCCGTTTCGCCCAGAAATTGATACCCTTGTTCCGTTACGGCCCTTTCCAGTGCGGCCAATCCGCCCCAGTTTGGTACGTGAGTCACCGTTGCCCGGGCTGTAGCCAGATTCACGCCGGCATCGGTTACACCGGAAACTTTTTTCAAGGCATTTTCCACCCGCCGTACGCAGGCGGCACAGGTCATTCCACCGACGGAAATAGTCACTTTATCCTTTCCCGCCGACGGCTGTTTTGCTTCCGGAAATGCCTCATAACCTAGATCGCTTATCTTGGTTTGCAAGACATTAATATCCACCAGCTCCGGTTCATATTCAACCAGTGCTTTTTCCGTGGCAAAATTAACCACAGCTTTCCGGACTCCGGGAATTCCGCGCAGTCCTTCTTCCACCCGCCGCACACAGGCGGCACAGCTCATGCCGCGAACGGCAAATGTTGCTTTCTCAGACAACTTCGTACCCCGCTTTTTTCACCGCATCGGCAATGATCTTTGCGTCGACCGGTTTTGTTTCCTCGTAACTGGCGGAGCCGCTTTTTAAATCGACTTTAACGTCTTTAATGCCGGCGATCGCGCTCAGCGCTCTTTCCACCGCCATGACACAATGCCCGCAGCTCATCCCTTTTATTTTTATACTTTTCATGGGAATTCCCTCCAGAAAACAATAAATTTTTTATTAATTTAACATCTTTTAGCTTAATAGCAAACTTGATAATAAATATTTTGATTTTTTCATGATTATTCCAGGTGATCCGCTGTTTTTAACCTGTAAAATAACGTTTGGAGGGGAATAACAGACAGGGCACAAAAAGAAAAACGCTGTTAAAGGAAGTTTCCTTTACAGCGTTTTCCCTGGACAGCCGATAACGGACTGCACAAAAAGGGAGGGAAATGTGGAAATACATATATTTTACATTTTAAGCCCCGTCTGCATACCGCCGTCCACAAAAATAGTCTGCCCGTTGAGATAACCCGCCTCTTCGGCGGCAAAAGCCAGAACCATATAAGCCATATCATCAGGATGGCCGATTCGCTGGGTCGGAATTGTTGCTATCCAGCGGTCCAGGATTTTTTGCGGAACCGAACGCGCCATCGGTGTGTCAATAACACCGGGACAGATGGAATTCACGGTAATTCCGTATCTGGCCAGTTCCAGGGCGGCAACATAAGTTAAGGCATTTATTCCGGCTTTGGCTGAAGCATAATTTGCCTGTCCGATGTTGCCCTTACAGGATGAAGATGAAATATTAATTATCCTCCCGTAATTTTGCAGCTTCATCGGTTTCATGGCGGCTTGAGTACATAGAAATGCTCCTTTCAGATTAACTCTTAAGACGGCATCCCACTGTTCCTCCGTCATATTCTCGATAAACGCATCTCTGATAATACCGGCGTTATTAACTAAAATATCCACCGTTCCCCAGCGCTGCAAAGCCGACTGGACAAAAGACAGGCAATCGCTTTTTGACCCCACATCGCCGGCTACAGCCAAAGCTTCATGACCATTGGCAACAATTTCCGCGGCAACATTCCGCACCGTTTCTTCATTAATGTCACATACCACAACCCGTGCCCCATTTTCCGCCAGTTTTAAGGAGATGCCTTTGCCGATACCCTGACCGGCACCCGTTACTATAGCCACTCTGCCTTTTTTAATGGTCATATCAAACACCCTCCGTTCATTCCGACAAACAACAGTATCCGTTTTATGATGGAAAATTACTGAACACGCAACAGCACCTCTTTTTACCGGTTAACTTGGCAAATTCCACCTCTACATTTACGATAAGTATTGAAAATATATTTTATAATACCACCAAACTTATCAAACGGCGCATAGAAAGTACGAACAATGATTGCTTTCTTGCCGACACTTTATAATTTCTCAAAAAACAAATATTAATAAATTGTTACTATTAATGTACCAGATACGCAAAACCTTATTATTAAATGAGTTTTCTAATCTTCATCAGTTCCAAAAGTTTTTCATCCCGCCACTTGATAATATCCTCCTGGGACCGATCTCCCAACTCTTTTCTAATCCCCTCCACGGCTTTTGCGGCAAGTTCCGGCGTAACATCTTTCATATCTTCCAAATCCGCCCAGATCTGGCGATAGAAGCCCGAATAATTCTTGAAAAAATTTTCCAATCCGCCGGAAGCCGTCAAATTGTGTATTTCAAAAACACCCATCAGCCCGAAGCGTAATCCTAAACCTGAATTTATTGCCGTATCAATGTCCTCGACTGTAGCAACGCCTTTTTTCAAAAGTGACAATGCTTCGCGTAACACGACAGTAAGGAGTCTCGACATCACAAATCCCGGTACTTCCTTTAAGCAGACATAAGGTCTGCGGCCTATCTTCTTTAAAAGACCAACAGTCAAATCCACGGTCTCGTCAGATGTCAGAGTTCCTTTCACCACCTCAACGGCCGGAATAATATGAGGAGGATTCAGAGGATGAATGATAACGCATTTTTCAGGGCGTTTAGTTGCCTTAGCTATTTCCGTCATTGGCTGGCCGGATGTCGAACTGGCCAGAATTGCCCGCTGCGGTGCCGCCTGATCCATTTTTCCGAAGATATCTTTTTTCAGATCAATATTCTCGGAAACTGATTCAATACAAAAATCGGCATCCTCAACCGCCCATGATATATCGGTCCCCATCTCAATTTTTTTCAAAATCGCTGCTACTTCGTCCTGATTGATCAACTCATTCTTGACAAAGACTTCATAATTTCTTCTGATCCCGTTTTCCGCTTTTCTCAGCAGATCATTATTTACATCCATTAATCTGACTTCGTATCCTCCCCGGGCAAAAGCGCAAGCCCAGGAATGGCCGATAACTCCGGCACCGATACAGGCAATTTTCTTTATATTTTCCAGCTTCATATCGTTTACTTCGCCTGCCGATTTACTTGCTTTTAAATTCCCTGATGAAATCGTCCAGCATTTCTTCCAGAGAGTATTTTATCTTCCATCCCCACTCAACCCGGGCACATTCATCGTCCAGGACAAGCGAACCGATCCCTCTTAAAAGTTCGACCATTGCCGGATCCGGTTTAAAGGTAAGTCTGGCTTCCGGTATCTTGCGGGTAATCAAATTCACCAATTGCTGGGCGGAAAAAGCCGGCACTATACCGGCGATATTGTAAACTTGAGTTTTTATTTGCGATCTTCCAGCTTGTGATAATAACAAAAAAGCCCTGCCGGCATCCTTGAAATACATCACGGGACAACGGGTGTCCGGTTCGCAAAAAAGCTCATATGGTTCGCCGTTTAATGATTTTTCGATAGCCCAGCAATTGTATATGGACATATTCATTGTTCTTGCGCCCGGCCCTATTACCGACGGCAAACGTATCGCCCGGAAATCAAGATCAAACTTACGGGCATAAAATCTTCCCAGAAGTTCGCAAAATACCTTCGTCGATCCATACATGGAAGTGGGACGCTGAAGTGTTTTATCATCAACAGGTGTGGCCGGAAGGTCCTTGGCGTATACGGCTATGGTACTTGAGAAAATAACTTGTTTAACGCCTTCCAAACGTGCCGCCTCCAAAACGTTATACGTTCCCGCAACATTAGTGTTAAAAGCCGCCCAGGGATTTTCATCGGAGGGCGCTGAAAGCATCCCCCCTAAATGAAATATTCGGTCAACCGAATATTTTCTTATTATATTGATCAGTATCGATAAGCAATCCAGCGAATTCCGCACATATTCAATTTCAGCAGAAACACTTTTCAGCGTTTCCGGCATTGGCGCCGGATCAAGTAAAACAGGCTTTTCGCCTTCCGCAATCAGTAATTTTGTTAGGTAAGTACCTAAAAAACCGGCGCCGCCCGTTATCAGCGTGGTCATTGCAAATCTCCTTCTTGAATATTTCCCTCCTGTCCATGAGCGGGATACCTGTCCGGAGGAAAAGCCCTGTTTTGGAAAGGGGCATCACCCGGTAAACAGGTGATGCCCGGAACAATTTTCATTGATCAATCTATTTTTTCTCCATGCGATTATTTCATCTTACAACCGGTTTCTTCACAGGGTACCGTCACTTCGTTGGCCGGAATCATCGTGGAAGGGCCTTCGAAAGCATGCTTGAAAAATTTGTTGTCCTTGACTATTTCCACGTACCAGTAGGGCACCTGCGCCTGATGATCGCAAGCCCGCATTGTCCAGACACCGCCGGGACCGTCATAACTTAAACCTTCCCAGGCTTTGATTACAGCCTGCACATCCGTTGTCCCCGCTTTTTTGACTGCTTCCGCCCAGAACATCAAAGCCGTGTAAGATTTACCGCGCAACCAGGTCGGATAATAGCCTCTGTCCTTATAGAAGTTGGCGACGAATTCCTCATTCTTTTTCGTGGGAATGGTGAGAGTGTATATTTCTACGCCCATATTGCCGATCATCAGATCATCATTGTTCAGCGCCTGCACGGTTACCTCGTCATTGATGAAGTATGAAAAAATCTTCTGATTCATACCCATGGGACGTCCCTGTTTGAGTAGTAAAGAGAGGTCATTGCCCCAGTTCGGCGTGAAGATGACATCCGGTTTGGCCGCAATAAGCTGACTTATATACGGAGCAAAATCTTTGGTACCCAACGGGTGATAGAGTTCGACCACAATCTTCGTGGAAGGACTGAGCTGGGCAAGTTTCTTTTTGAAAGCAACTACAGCCTCTTTACCGAAAGAGTAATCCTGCGCAACAATACCCATCTTCTTGTATCCTTTTTTTGCCATCATATAAGCAATGGCATAAGAATGTGTATCGGAATGGCCGCCGGGACGGAAGAAATGCTTATTGCACTTCTCACCGGTCATACTCGCCGCTTCCATACCATAGGTAAAGAAAATGGCATTTTGCTTTTCCGCCAGCTGGCCCATAGCCGCACCGACCGAGCTTCCCGTACCGCCGCAGAAGAATTTCACGCCGTCTTTCAAAATCAGATTTTGCGCCTTGCGGGTAGCAACATCCGGTTTCAATTCCGTATCGACCGGCACAATTTCCACTTTTTTACCCAAAAGTCCGCCGCTCTCATTGATGACTTTGGCAGCATATTTCAAGCCGTCGTAGTAGCGGTCACCAATGTCTTTAAACGTTCCCGAAAGAGGTTCCGTGGCTCCGACTTTAATGGTATCCTCGGCCGCCATTGTGCCCATCGGTATCCCCAGCATCACGGCCATAAAGAAAATACTTACCAACCCGACAATCTTCCTCTTCATAAAACACCTCCCTTTTCTATCGTTCATTTCTCTCTCACGTTTATAAAAAACAAAACAGTGATTAAGTATTACGTGCAACCGGACAATCCGCCATAAACAGGGTGAATTGCACAGCCGCTACACTTCCAGATAATTCTTGCGGATTTCCTCCGCCGCAAGCAGCGCCTCCGTGTCTCCCGTAAATACG
>MVRV01000030.1 GCA_002068015.1 Smithella sp. PtaU1.Bin162 | reverse complement strand
ATGTTTGCCGTACCTCTGCGGGAGGTGGTCCGTATTCATTCTTCCTCCGGCACAACCACCAAACCGATCGTCGTCGGTTATACGAAAAACGATATCCGTATCTGGTCCAATCTGGTTGCCCGTTTTATGACGTCGGCCGGTGTAACGCATGATGATCTTGTGCAGATAGCTTTCAGCTATGGTCTTTTTACCGGCGCATTCGGGTTGCATTACGGCGCTGAAACAATCGGGGCTTCAGTAATTCCTATGGGTACGGGTAACACGGAAAAACAAATTTTAATTATGCAGGATTACAAAACAACCGTACTGGTCAGCACACCAAGTTATGCGGTGGAACTGGCACAGCGCATTAGCCAAGCCGGGATTGATCCCAAGACGCTGTCCCTCAAAGTCGGTTTGTTCGGCGGCGAACCCTGGTCGGAAAAAATGCGCCGGGAAATTGAAAGTGGGTTATTACTCAGTGCAACGGATAATTACGGAGTTTCCGAGGTGATCGGGCCGGGTGTTGCCGGTGAATGCCGCTGCAAGTGCGGTATGCATATTTATGAAGATGCGTTTATTCCGGAAATTATCGATCCGCAAACAGGCGCCGTACTGCCGGCAGGCGACATCGGCGAGCTGGTTTTGACGACTCTTACCAAGGAAGCCTTTCCGATGATTCGTTATCGTACCGGAGATATTACGGCTCTCAACTACTGCCGCTGTGAATGCGGCAGAACTATTGTGCGGATGCAGAGAGTAGTGCGACGTTCCGACGATATGCTGATCATCCGGGGAGTAAATGTCTACCCTTCACAGATTGAAGAAACGATCATCGGCGCCGCCCAGGGCAACGCACCGTATCAGATTGTCGTTGATCGCAAGGGAGCCCTGGACAGCGTAGAGGTAGTAATTGAAGTTACCGATAAGATATTTTCCCTGGAGTTGCAAAAGCAGCGTTCTTTTCTGGAGACGGTTAAAAAGCGCATAGCATCAGTTACCGGTATCGGAGTGTCCGTGAAACTGGTTGAAGCGGGCAGTCTGCCCAGAGTGAGGGGGCAAGTAGATAAAGTATTGGATAAGCGCCGGATTTAATTGCAAACTGTTGATCCGGTTCGGACTAATAAGAGAGTGGATGGGTAAAGCATGCAGGAAGCGAAGGTAGTTGTTGAAAAAACGAAGTCCAGGTTTCGGGTCTATCGTGTCATAGGAATTCTTATTTTTATTAATACTCTGATTGTGTATTTCGACCGGGTAAATATTTCCATCGTCGCACCGACGATGATGAAATATTTCCAGTGGGATATGGGAGTTATGGGGCTTGCCATGTCTATGTTCGGTGTCGGGTACATAATTACCCAAATCCCCGGAGGATATTTGGCTGACAAGCTTGGCGGAAGAAAAATTCTCGGCTATGGAAGCCTGGGGTGGTCCTTCTTTACTTTCCTGACACCGTTTGCCAATACACCAACCTTTATGTACATGGTGAGAGCGCTATTAGGTCTGGGAGAAGGTGTAAATTTCCCTGCGGAAACAAGTGTCCTGTCACGTTGGTTGCCGCGAAAAGTACGGGCCAGAATTCAGGGGTTTAATCTTTCCGGCATTGCCGCCGGACCATTGATTGCCACGCCGTTAACTGTTTGGATTATGGCCGTTTTTGGTTGGCAAGCCGTGTTTTATTTTTATGCGGCCCTGGGTTTAACATGGACTGCCGTATGGCTGGCCTACAGTAAAGATAATCCTGCTCAGCACAAGGGTGTAACCGGCGAAGAGCTGCAGGAAATCGCAACCGGTCAGGTGGAAGAAGCCGGAGAGACTGTTGTTGGTGCCCCGGCCCGTTCCACAGCCGTCTGGGGACTTGCTATAGCGTATTTCTGTTTTACTTATACGTATTGGCTGTTCATTAACTGGCTGCCTACTTACCTCATTCAGGCGCGTGGATTTACGGTCATTAAAATGGGATTTTTTGCCTCCTTACCGTGGCTGGCGGCCTTTATCAGTATGAATGTGGCCGGCTGGATTTCCGATGGGCTTGTCAAGAAAGGCTTTACCACAGGCAAAGCCAGGCGTGCTTTAATCTATACCGGAGTTCCGGGGATGGCTGTTTGTCTGCTTTTGGCCACTCAGGCGACAAATGCCTATACGGCCATTGCTCTCATAACCGTAACAATGATGTTCGCCGGTTTGAATTTCCCGTCTTTCTGGAGTTTGCCTATGGATATGCATGCGCAAAAATCCGGTTTAATATCCGGTATGATGAACACGGGAAGCGGTCTCGCCTCCATCCTTGCTCCCGGCATTACCGGTTATGTTGCGATGCTGTCGGGCTGGACTGCCGCATTGAGCCTGGCTTCCGTTTTGGCCATAATTTCAGTTATAGTGCTTTACTTTACGGCACCCAAGTCAGCGGGTAAGGGATCTCTTATAAAATAAAGATATTACTCCTTGAAATGACAGTGAATATTCGTTAATAACACGAATATTTTATCCGCTTGGTATTTGCGGACGGTAAAAATATTTTTGACCTATCTGATTTTATCTCTGCCCGGTAAGGGGGCCTGACTATGAGTGATGTGTCTTCGTCGGAAGCGGTTAAAAATAAAGCAGATAAATTAGAGCAAGCCGCAGCTCTTTTTAAAGAAAGTGATGCCCGGTTTAAATGCTTGCTGGAAACAATGCAGGAAGGGATCGTCTTTTTTGATCAGGCGGGGAAGGTAACTTTTGTTAATACCGCTTTGGAGAAAATGCTGGGATTGGAAAGAAATCAGATTGTGGGAATCTCTTATCAAGACCGGCAATGGCAGTTCTTGCTCGCAGATGAACAAAGGAATGGCGAATCCGGCGATTTGCTGTTTGACCATGTAAAAAAAACAAGCAGAATCATTACCGGCAGGAAATGTATACGTCAGATTGCGGGGAATGAAAAAATAACTCTTTCCGTTCATGCTGCGCCTTATTATGGCGAGAAGGGTGATATGGCCGGAGTGGTTACCGTGCTGACAGATGTTTCCGATTTTAAGCGAATCCGGAATGAAGTTGATGAAATTAAAGATCTCTATGAAAGGCTTACCAATTATGCCGATGAGGCTATATTCCGGACACGTATTACCGACGGCAAGGTAATCTACATCAATAAAGCGGCGGAAAGAATCCTCTGTTAAAAACCATGAAGGATTACTTGTTGTTGATTCGGAACCAGGAGTGGGTACTGTATGTACGGTTTATATTCCGGCACTGGACTAAAAAGACGGTGAAAAAAAACCGGGCGGCCAGGCGGTAATTCGTAAATGTTTGACTTTCCATCCCAAAGTCAGAGCGGTAATATCAGGCGGTTATATTCATGACCCGGAAATACGGTTTGGCCAGTTTAATTGTAAAACTTTGCTCTCCGGTTGATTTGAAAAAAACACTGGAAAAAATTATGGCAAAAACCGACAATTAGTTCTATTAAAATCCGCCGGACTTGGTTTTGCCTGAAAAATACGTTTTTCAAAAAATGACGGCAACACTA
>MVRV01000029.1 GCA_002068015.1 Smithella sp. PtaU1.Bin162 | reverse complement strand
CATCGGCTCCCTCGCGCGCCAGGGCCAGAGCGCAAGCCCGGCCAATGCCCCGGGCGGCTCCCGTAACGATTGCTATTCTATCTTTCATTTTAAGGATCCCTCCTGTGATTATACGATGCTGTGTTTTTCAGCACTGCACTGCGGTGGGAAAAGATGTTTTTAAGAAATGGGAAGAATCTTTCGTCGCGGATTGATAGGAACATACTGCTTCCGGCGATTGCCTCATTCCCTGTCGTGATTTGCACAGAACAGGGAATGAGGAATTTTTACAGCCTGTAAAGTGGTAAGCACTCACAAGTTATTAATACGCATTACCTTTCACACGAACGACTAAATTAACCGCAAGACAACCTGTCTGCTCTTTTCCCAAGTTTTGCTGCTGATTATTAAAACTTACAAATCATCCGTCGTAATTTGCATCTTATTTGCCGTACATGGAATCCGGGATTACGGTACTTATCCAGGGAAACGAAAACAATATTATTATCGAAACAATCTCAAACAGCAAAAACCAGTAACATCCCCGGAATATTTCATTCATCGGCACATCCCGAACCACTCCCGAAAGAACATAAACATTCAACCCGACGGGTGGCGTAATGAGCCCCACTTCCGCCATCTTCACGCAAAGAACGCCGAACCAGATGGGATTGAAACCGAGCTGTGCTGTAACAATCGGAAACATGATGGGCTGGGTGATGATCAGCATGGAAAAAGTATCCATAAACATGCCCAGCGGTATATAAACGACCAGAAACAGCACGACAATCATCCAGGGAGAAAGAGGCAAACCTCCTACCCACGCTGAGACTACCTGGGGAACCTGGGCCAGAGTAAGGAATTTGGCATAAAGGCCGGCGCCGATCAAAATCATGAAAACCATACAGGTTGTCCGGAGAGTATCCTTAAAACTATTTTTAAAGCTCTCCCACCTCTTGCCCTGTTCCACCCGACCGGCCAAAAACATCATGAGCAAAGCCGCAAAGGCGCCGACGGAAGCCGCTTCCGTCGGGGTGAACCAGCCGATATACATGCCGCCGATGACCAGTATGAACAAAACCGCCATCCCCCAGATGCCCTTGAGAGAGGCAAATCGCTCTTTCCAGGTGTAATTTTCCGGCGCGGGACAGAGAGAGGGATAAATACGTGACAGAAAAAAAAGTCCGACGATATAAACCAGGACGCTTAAAACTCCCGGCAGGATTCCCGACATGAGCTGAGCGCCGGCGGAAATATCATTAATAGATGCATAAAACACGGAAACGACGCTGGGAGGAATCAAAATAGCCAGCGTTCCGGAGGCGGCAACTATGCCGCAGGCCAGCTTCCGGTCATAACCCAAAGCGCGCATTTCGGGAACGGCAATGGCGCCCATTGTGGCGGCCGAAGCGACGCTCGACCCGCAGCAGGCCCCGAATCCGGCTGAAGCGACAAAAGTGGCAATGGCCAGTCCGCCGGGAAGCTTGGAAAGCCATTTCCGGCCGATAGCGAACAAGTCGTTGCTGATGCCTGCCTTGAAGGCAAAATGTCCCATGATGATAAAGAGCGGCACCACCGCCATCAGATAGTTGGCAGTGCCCACATATGGGCTTACTTTTAATATAGTAAGAGCATAATGCGGTCCTTTCAGGGCCATGATGCCCAGAAGACCGGTTATGCCCAGTGAAACGAAAATCGGTATCCCCGCCCACATTAAAAACAGAACTACGAAGATACTGATAAGGGATGCAGTTCCTGGATCAATCATTATATAAATCCTCCATTGTTGCTTTAATCAATTAAAATTCCTTTACTCTTTAACATCCCGCAATCCGGGCACATCCAGAGGGAATTTTCCCTTAAGCCGTCCGATATTGGTCCAGATATCGATAATCAGTTGGATGCAGGTCAGCCCGCATCCCACGCTAACCAGGCCTTTGGCCCACCAGATGGGCATCTGCACGGAACCCCAGCGAAATTCCCTTATATCAAAAGCTCTCAGCGCCTCCTTGCCGGTCTGCCAACACATAATCAAAAGAAAAATAAAACTAATTATCCAGCAGAGCGTATCCAGTTTTACGGCGTTACGCATGGAGAGACGGCGCATGCCCAAAACAACCCTGGTGTGTCCTCTTTCCTCCTGCGTCCAGCTGATGCCTAGAAATACGACGATTACGAGCAAGACTTCGTTTAATTCGAAAACGCCGGGAACAGGGTAATTGAAAGCATAGCGGATAGACGTATCCAAAGTGGTGCTGACCATCATGAGAGCGATGGACGCTGCCGCAAAAAAAATGGATACTGTGTTGAATTTCTTATAAAAGCGAGCAAATTTTTCCATCCCGCAATTTACCTCCTTAAAGTTAAGAAGGGCGGCGGGGAAATTCCATACCGGCAATTCCCGCCGCCCTTAAGGCCTAAATATACTTACCGTTTACTTCTTCCCGTATTTGGCCAGGTAGAAATCGTAAGGATTCTTGAGTTTCCAGTTCGGTTCGTGCTTGGCGATCAGCTTCCGTAATTGCTTGATGAAATCCTGTCCGTCAATGCCAGCCGGTTTGGCTACTTTTTCCGCCCAACGGTTAATCTGCGCCGGTTGCACTTTGGCAGTTGCTTTTTTAATTTCCGCATCCGACCATTTGGTGAATTTGGCGCCGCCTTTAACCATAATATCGAGGCTTTCCTGAATCAGTTTGGTATAGAGCTCAACATATTTATACTCATATACTTCTTCCGCTACCTTGTTGAAAATTGCTTTCAGGTCGTCCGGCAGCGACTTCCATAACTCGAGGCCGATAACCACCGTGGTGGGCGCATGGGCTCCGGAACCACATTCGACGATATTCGGGGCTTGTTCGTAAAGTTTGCTCTTTTCGGCGGTAACAAAACAGAAGCTGAACACGCCGTCCAGAACTCCGCGCTCCAGGGACTGATAAACTTCAGCGGCGATGACGGGCACGCCTCGGCCGCCCAGAAGGTCGATGGTTTCCGCACCGACACCGTAACCGCGGATCTTCAATCCCTTAATTCCATCGACGCTGGAAATGGGTTTCTTGAAGAAGAAGGGACCGTAATCCCAGTTGGTGAAATACAATACTTTACAGCCGTTTCTTTTTTCCCATTCATCCTGCAGCGGTGTGTAAGTGGCATACATATCACGGCAGACCTTCAACAGCGTATCGGCATGGTCGCAACCCATGAAATACCACTCGAGTCCGCGGCTGATCGGCACCTGAGCCGGATAATAACCGTAAGAAATCAGGGATATTTCGGAAAGTCCGTCGCGTACCGCCTGCAGATGTTCCCCGACTTTATGCAGTGATGACGCCCAATATTTCTCAATTTTGATGCGTCCGTTCGCTCTTTTTACCACTTCATCTAAAAACCAGTTGTCCAGCTGGGCCGGAGCCGCTGTCGACTGAATATAGCAATCATACTTCATTGTCCATACTTTGTCCGACTTCTGCGGTGCAGCGTGCAAAATACCTCTTGATGGCCCCAGGAGAAGTCCTCCTGCGGCTACTGCTGCGCTTGATTTTAAGAAAGTCCTGCGATCCATTTTGCTCATAGTGTTTCCTCCTTATCTTGAGTTATAAGCCATAAAAATAGCTTGATTACCCGGAAAAGCTACGCCGGTAAGTCAGCGCTAACTTATCCCTTCCCTCGCAAATCTTTGAATTTTATATAACAAATATTACTTGTCCTGACAATATAACTTACATTAGCTTCTAATAGAATACTAATGCATTGTCAATTCCACGTAGGGGTGAAATGCTGCCACCCGAAAGGGGTAACTGCAAACACGAGCAGGAAACCTGCCGGGTCTTTTAGCGCGAGAAATGGACAAGGCCTTCCTGCAGGGCAATTTTAATTGCCTGCGAACGGCTGGATACCCCCAGTTTCTTGTATATTTTTTTTAAATGAGTTTTTACCGTATCCGCCGACAAACAAACGGCTTCGGCAATTTCCTTGTTGGCCATACCATTTACAACAAAAGATAGGATTTCCAGTTCCCGGTACGAGAGAATGGCGCGGAAATGATCCTGTGACGATGATGTTTTTGCCCCTTCTTTTAATCCCAGAAAAACTTTTCCCGTTACCTCCGGAGCAATAAATGACTGATTATGCACCACTGTCCGCACAATTTTAATCAGATCTCCTTTATTGACATCCTTGAGAACATAACCGTCGGAACCGGCCTTGATGGATTCCAAAACGTATTCCGCATCATCATAATTGGTAAGAATAACAACTTTAATATGAGGGTATGTCTTTTTGATCAGACGGGTGGCTTCTATGCCGTCAATACCCGGCATTTTCAAGTCCATTAAAATTATGTCATAAGTATCTTTTGTCAGCATCTCAAAGCATTCCTTGCTCGATGAGGCACCGGCCACTGCTTCCACATCATCCGCGAGCTCCAGAAGCGACCGGAGACCCTCCCGGACGATGGCATGATCATCAACCACCAGAATTCTAATACCTGACATTTCTGCTCCTGTCTCTCAGTGGAAGTGTCACTGATATTTTGCAGCCCTCCGCCGGCCGGGAATGGACGTCAAATTTACCGTTTAATTCTTCAATACGTTCCCGCATGATCAGAAGCCCCATACCGGAAGTCGCTTTTTTCTTTTGCCAGGGCCTGAAGCCTCTGCCGTTATCCTGAATTTGCAGGCATAAACCGCCTTTGGTGTTGACGTCAAGAGACACTCTTACTTTGGTAGCGTGAGAATGCTTCTTGATATTGCGGAGAGATTCCTGAAGTATCCGGAAAAGCGCAATACTTTTATCCGAATTCAGATGAATTTTATCCGGTGCGGAAAAAATAAGCTCCATATCGGTACCGTCTTTAAAACTGTTGATCAGTTTTTTAAAAGCCGCGATTATGCCGATATCGTCCAGCATATAGGGTCTCAAGTTACTGATAATCTGACGCGATTCCTGTAATCCCGTATTAATAAGAGTTATGAGTTCATCGAGCTCTTTGTCGAGACGATTAAGATCCTTATGCATGATTTCCTGGCATAACAGAGCTTTATAACCCATTCCGGTTAAGGCTTGGGTCAGGGTGTCATGAATATCGGCAGCTAATTCCTTGCGTTCAAATTCCTGCAGAGATATTAAATTTCCGGCCAGATCGCTTAATTCTTCCTTTTTTTCAACAAGTTTTGTCGCCATGATCGAATTGGACAATACGGCCCCCGTAAAATAACAGAACTGATTGAGCAAATCCCGGTCAAATTTGGAAAATTCAAACAAGCTTCCTTTATTGTGAATAAACAATACTCCCCGCAGCGTTTTGTCCGAATCACGAACCGGCTGGCAAATAAATTTGATGGGCTTATGTGAATTCCCTTGTTCAAAAGTTTTTGTTTTACCATCGCCGTCAACAATTAATGATTTAAAATAAGGCGGTTTCTGGGTACAGACTTTCTTCAAAAGATCGGGAGGAATTTGCCAGCCGATCAGCTTGATGTTTTCCGGCAGTTCTTCATTATCAGGATTCGCCAACACGGCGAATGTACCCTGAAGACCATAAAGTTCGGATATTCCCCGTGAAATATGGGCATAAATTTTTTCTTCTTTAAAAATTGAGACAACCTTGGCGGCATAATGCTGTAATTTATAAAGTTGATCCTTATTGCGCGCAATGATTTCGTCACGGGTTTTTATAAAACTAAGAGCGAGCCAGAAATAAGAACAGTCGAGCACCTTATGAATTACATACGTATCATTGACGTCAAAAATATCGGCACTGTTTTTAACCTGGGCATTATAACGCTGTATCACAACCCACAGCGCTTCCTTCATATTGAGCGTAAAGCCCAGTATATCTTCCAGGCTATGGCCTTCCAGCGCCCGGATATAGCCTATCTGTTGCTGATCGTTGAAAAAAACGTCCACATTGCCTTTCAGGGCGGCTTCAATGGAATCAATAAAGAATTTGATCCGTTCGCGGCCTTCCGGATCATGGACAAGATAATTAACATACGCTGTGGGCGGGCTAGTGCTTAAAAGCTTGTGCTGGACTTCGTAAATCTGATCTTTGTAAGCCGAATAAAATTTCAACAGCTTTACAGAGTTCGCTGATTCGATAATTTTTTTTATTTCTTCTCCAGTAAACATACTCTCCATCCCGGCGGAAAAATCTTATTTTTGAAAAAAATGCAGTAGGAGCGAAGAAATATTCTGGTTTTATTTCCCCAAATGCGGATCGGTATTTTGCAGATAGTTGACCACATAATCACGGACGGAATCCTCCATTGATAAAAAGGCTGTCGGACAGCCCGCCTTTGTCAACTTATCCATTTTCGCTTCGGTGAAATACTGGTACTGATTGCGCAAGCCTTCAGGCATGGCAATATATTCGATGTTATCTTTCCGTCCCATGGCCGCAAAAACGGCTCTGATTAAATCATTCCAGGTCCGGGCGTGACCGGTACCCAGATTGAAAATGCCGTTGGCCTCGGGGTGCTGTAAAAGCCACCACATAACATTTACACAATTCTTGACGTATACGAAATCGCGCAGCTGTCCTCCGTCGGGATATTCCGGCTTATAGGATTGGAAAAGGCGCACCTTCCCTGTTTCTTGAATCTGATGAAAGGCTTTGAAAATGACACTTGTCATATCTTCCTTGTGATATTCGTTGGGACCGAAAACATTAAAGAACTTGATGCCGGCGATTTTCTTTTCCCAGGAACGTTGCAGCATCCACAAATCGAACATCTGTTTGGAATAGCCGTACATATTGATCGGCTGCAGGCCGGGAATTGTTTCGTGATCGTCGGAAAAACCCCGTGTCCCATCGCCGTAGGTAGCGGCGGAACTGGCGTAAATAAAACGGACATTATTGTTCACCGCCCACTCGGCCAGGCGGCAGGTATAGATATAATTGTTTTGCAGGAGGTAGTCGGCATCGCGTTCGGTAGTCGCCGAACAGGCACCCATGTGAATTACGGCGGCGACTTTGAAAGGAATCCGATCTGCACAAACAAGCTGCAGAAAATCATCCTTGTGGATAAAATCGGCAAACCTCCGGTTAACCAGATTCTTCCATTTATTCTTTGAGCCCAAACGGTCAACGATAACTATATCTTCAATACCTTCCTGGTTGAGCCGCCAGACAAAAGCACTCCCGATAAACCCGGCACCGCCGGTGACAATAATCATACAGATTACTCCTTAATCCCATAAATCCTTTGGAATTGTATTTAATACCTAAAAAGGAGGCGCTGTCAATGAAGAATATGTCGCATGTTTCAACAAGTTCGTTGCAGTTTTATACAAAGTAAGTATAATTTCGAAAAAATGTGCTGATTTTAGCGTTATCAGCCCAATCCTAAAAAAGAAAAAAAGGAGGAGAATTTTATGAAGAAGATTTTGATTTTTGCCTGCGTATTTCTTTTTATGGCGGCGGTTGCCTTTGCCGCCGGTCCTAAAACTTATCAGGTAACCGGTCCGGTGCTGGAAGTTAATGATACCGTTATCGTTGTTCAGAAAGGCAAGGATAAATGGGAAATTGCCCGTGATACCGCCACCAAAGTAACGGGTGATTTAAAGGTCGGTGCCAAAGTTACTATCGAATATACTATGAAGGCGGCAACTGTTGAAGTTAAAAGTGACAAGAAAGCCGACACCAGGAAAAAGAAATAATACCAACTGATAAAAACATAAGCAAAGGAATACCAATGAGCGCACCTTTAATTATTGCGATGTCCCAGGGAAAGGAAATTGTGCTTTTGCCGAACATGGCCAACCGTCACGGGCTGATTACCGGTGCCACCGGCACAGGCAAAACGGTTACTCTGCAAAAAATGGCCGAATCATTTGCGTCCATTGGTGTTCCTGTTTTTATGGCCGACGTCAAGGGAGACCTCTCGGGCGCAGGCGCGGCCGGTGTTTCTTCTGAAAAAATGCTCAAAAGGCTGGAATCGATCGGCGTTAAAGAATTTGTGCCGCGCGCTAATACCGCAGTGTTCTGGGATGTTTTCGGGAACTCCGGACACCCCGTGCGCGCAACGATATCCGACATGGGACCTCTTTTACTGGCAAGACTCCTGAATCTTAACGAAACCCAATCCGGTATACTGACGCTGGTCTTTAAAATCGCCGACGACAATGGTCTCTTGCTGCTTGATTTGAAAGACCTGAGGGCGATGATTCAGTTTGTAGGTGATAACGCCAGGAAATTTACAACGGAATACGGCAACATCTCCGCCGCCTCCGTCGGCGCGATTCAGCGTGGTCTTTTAACCCTGGAACAACAAGGTGGCGAAAAGCTTTTCGGGGAACCGATGCTGGATATCGCCGACCTGATGCAAACCGACGGCGAGGGCCGCGGCATTGTCAATATCCTGGCTGCCGACAAACTTTACAATAATCCCAAACTCTATGCCACATTCCTGTTGTGGTTGATGGCCGAGCTGTTTGAACAATTGCCGGAAGTGGGAGATGTCGAAAAACCAAAACTGGTATTTTTCTTCGATGAAGCTCATCTGCTGTTTAATGATGCGCCGGCTGCCCTCTTGGAAAAAATCGAACAGGTGGTGCGTCTGATTCGTTCCAAAGGTGTGGGGATTTACTTTGTTACACAGAATCCGCTGGATATTCCGGAATCGGTGCTTGGACAGTTGGGAAACCGCGTACAACATGCCCTGCGCGCCTTCACACCGCGTGATCAAAAAGCGGTCAAAACGGCAGCGGATACCATGCGGCCCAATCCCGCTTTCAATACCGCCGAGGTGATTACCGAACTGGGAGTCGGCGAGGCACTGATTTCTTTTCTGGATGAAAAAGGAAGGCCGGGGCAGGTGGAAAGATCTTTTGTTGTCGCACCTTCTTCACGTCTTGGCGCATTGACTGCTGCCGAACGGGCAGCGGCAATAAAGCAATCCACAATATACGGACACTACGAAAAAGTGCTGGATCGTGAATCGGCTTATGAAAAGTTGAGGGAGTCTGTGTCGGCAGAGGCACTCCCGGATCAACCGTCAACACCGGCGGGTAAGCAGGAAAACACTATGCAGAATGACCGCGGATTGCTGGGCTCTCTGGGAGGAGAACTCGGCAATATTTTATTTGGACGCACCGGACCGCGGGGAGGTAAAACAGACGGCGTTGTTCAGACGGCCACTAAAAGTGTGGCGCGTACCATCGGTTCGTCAATCGGAAGGGAAATTGTTCGTGGAGTACTGGGGTCTTTATTGGGCGGAAGAAGCCGCAGATAAATATTTTTCTACTTTCCCCGGCACTGTTCCAATCCTTTCGGAATGAAAGACAATGTATCTTTTGTTACCGCCAGAATATTTTATTGTTGAGAGTGGTCACGAGACAGGGATTAGCTTGCCTGATCATCATAAAATTAATCTGCCGGCCGGTAATGCCGCCTGCAGCGCGATGAGAAAAGAAGAGGTCACGGCGGCAGGAAGTGCACAATCCCGAAGTTTCGATATTTTTTTCCGGAATACCGCAGGCCAGTAACTGCCGGCGATTGGCCTCCGGCAAATCCAGCAGCCATTTTTCTTTGTTTTTCTGCGGAAATAAAAAATACTCCTTGTCTTTTTGGGTTGTGAAGGACTCCGCGGCAACCGAATCCACTTCATAACAGCAACGGCCGATGGATGGTCCTATCGCCGCTAAAATATCTCCGGGCTCGGAGAGATAATGCCGGACAAAAAAATCAATGACCTTAACGGTGATTCCTGCGGCCGAACCCCGCCATCCCGCGTGGACCACGGCAATAACTTGTTTTTCCGGATCGGCAAGAAATACAGGTACGCAGTCTGCGGTCTTTACGCAGATTGCCAATCCGGGACGGTCGGTTATAATGGCGTCATAATCGAGCTCCGCCCGGGAGCTGAAATAGCTGCCCTGCGCCGGAACAACGAAGATTCCGTCGCCGTGCACCTGGTTGACAACCAGAAACTGCTCGATGGGAACGGCAAAAGCCTCCGCGAGCTTCGACCAGTTGGCAAGCACCTTGTATTCGTCATCGCCTTCACTAAAACTCATGTTGAGGCTTTTATAATCTTCCCGGGAAACGCCACCCTGCCTTGTGCAGAAAGCATGGGTCAGGAAATCACAGCCTCGGAAAATATCCGCCTGGAAATGCGGCAGTGATTTTTTTTCATTAACTAAAATCATCAATTATGTCCCTTTTGCGGGTCATTTAAAGGCCCCGGCGCGTCAGCTGATTGTTTTCTCTTCGAAGAGACGGCACAAATCCGCCATATCTGCGGGAAGCGGCGCCGTAAAAAAAACTCTTTCCCTCCGCTTTGGATGGATAAATGAAAGCCCGGCCGCATGGAGTGCCTGCCTTTCCAGGGATCGAATCCGGCCCTTCAATGCGGCATCGGTAATTGTTTTTATTTTGGAAGCATTGCCGTAAACAGTATCGCCCATCACCGGATAACCGCGGTCCGCCAGATGCACGCGAATCTGATGCGTCCGGCCGGTTTTTATATCCACATTAAGCAGCGTCGAAAAACCGTATCTTTTTTCGACATTCCAGAGAGTTACGGCATCCCGTCCCCGCCTGCTTTTCGTGGACATTTTTTTGCGATCACCCGGATGACGGCCGACCGGTAATATTATTTCGCCGCGGCTGCCTTTAACATCGCCCCAGACCAGCGCCTGGTAAGTCTTATAAACTTCGTGATTCTGAAACTGTTCAGTGAGATAACGATGCGCGGCATCGGTTTTCGCCGCCACCATGAGCCCGGAAGTTCCCTTATCCAGCCTGTGCACTATCCCCGGACGCAAAACGCCGCCGATGCCGGACAAATTTCTACAGTGGAAAAGCAGGGCGTTCACCAGTGTCCGGTCGTAATTGCCCGGTGCCGGATGCACTACCATCCCGGCCTCTTTATTCACGACGATAATTTCTTCATCCTCATAAACAATATTTAAGGGTATTTCCTGCGCAACGGCTTTAGCATCCTTGGGCGGTTTCAGGTCAAGCCGGATCACATCGCCTTCTTTTAAGATCTGTGACGGTTTCGGCAAAAGGCCGTTGACCAGCACAGCCCCTTCCTCGATCATCCTCTTCACCTGGGAGCGGGAAACGGACGGAACGTTTTGCGCAAGAAAGATATCCAGGCGCTGCCCGTTTTGTTCCGCCGTAAAAAATTGAGAAGATATCTCGGCAATAACCATACGATCTCCTTACCGGCTGTTTCGCAAGCCTTCCAGAATGAAGGCAAATTCATCTTCGGCAACCGTCCGCAAGTCCAGCAGGATTTCATCTTTGTCGACCCGAACGATAATTGGGGTTTCCGCGCGGCGCAGCGCTGCTTCCAGACGGACGGCAGACGTTTTGCCACTTTTAATACCGACCAGATACGTGGGAATTTTTTCCAGAGGCAATGATCCGCCTCCTGCTGATGCAAAGGATTCCCGCAGGGTAAATTCCAGATCGGCTATTTTTGCCCGACGCAGTTTACCGATCAGCCGCAGAGCGCGTTTTTTGACGGCGGCAACCGGCTCGGTAAGTGACATAAGCGGCCTCAGTCGGGAGACAACCTCCGCCTCGTTAAGGTAATGAATCATTGTTGCCTCGAGAGCCGCGAGCGTAAATTTATCAATACGCAACGCCCGGTTGAGCGGATTCTTTTTGATTTGCTCTAAAATTATTTTTTTACCGACAATAATGCCCGCCTGAGGTCCACCCAGAAGTTTATCGCCGCTGAAGGTCACCACGTCAACTCCGGTGGCGAGCACTTCCCGCACTGTTGGTTCATGCTGTAATCCGTATTTCGTAAGGTCAATCAGACAGCCGCTCCCCAGATCATCCATCACCGGAATCCCGCTCTTTTTCCCCAGAGCCACCAGCGGAATTATATCGGCTTCTTCGGTGAAACCGACAATACGATAATTGCTGGTATGAACCTTCAATAGAAGACCCGTATCCGGCGAAACAGCTTTTTCGTAATCCGCAAGCCGGGTACGATTTGTTGTGCCCACTTCCCGCATAATTGCCCCGCTTTTCCGCATTATCTCCGGAATGCGGAATTCACCGCCTATTTCGATGAGCTCGCCGCGCGAGATTACGGCTTCCTTGCCTTCCGCCAGAGTATTCAAAGCCAGCAGGACGGCGGCGGCGTTGTTATTGACGATCAGAGCATCTTCGGCGCCCACTACGGCACAAATTATTTCCCGGACATGGTTATAACGCTGGCCTCTTTCTCCGCGGGCAAGATCAAATTCCAGATTCGAATAGCCCAAACCCACCTCGGCAATTCTCCGGAGAGCTTCGGGACAAAGCGGAGCCCGTCCCAGATTGGTATGCAGAATGACACCGGTTGCATTGACCACCCGTCTTAAACGGTAGTTATGTAAATCCTTCAGGAATTTTTCCACCAACTGCGAGACATTAGTTGCATTTACTTCGCCCGCCGTCTTTTCTATTGCGGAGTCGTTGACAATTTTTTCCCGCAGATCCTGCACGGCTTGCCGGACCATTTCCACAACTACCTCGCGAGGCGCCAATGCGTAAATATCTTTCTTTTCCAGAAGCAGAATCACCTCATCAATTTTCGGCAGATTTTTTAACAAAGATTTTCTCTTTTCATCCATAAAATTTCCCCCCTTCTAAAAGATGCCGGCCTGTCTCCGGCAGAACTCACGGAAATTATTGACGGCAATAAAAAATTCCCGCATCATAATAACCCAGAAATAACGTCCCCGGGCAGTTAAACATAAATTCGGCGCAAAATAACGGAAAGCTCCGGCGGCCATAAAGGCAATCATTTCCTTCCACAGTGTTTTTAAAAATTTCCCGTCATATTTTTGTTCCAGCGCATCTATATTAATTTTTGTGCTGAATAATTTCATCAGGAAATCATATCTTATCCGGTCGGCACGGGCAAAAGTTCTGGAAGCCAGAAGAGGCAACTTATTGTGATGAAGCAACTCGATGTATTGATTTATATCAAAGGTGTTGGCGTAGCAGATTCCCTGCAGATAACCGATAGCTCCACTGCCCAGACCCGCATATTCGTCATAATCAACAACATATTCATCAATCATTGTATTTTTACTTTTTTTCCTCGAAAAACACCACGCTGAAGAAAAAACATATTCCCGTTCCAGCATTCCGGCAATTTGTTTATATAATTTTCTTTCCCTGGAAAAATCAACTTTACCGATATGCTGATCCATCAAACTCTGAGTTATCGTGGAAACCATCAGCGGATAAAATGTTATCTGCTGCATTTGCAGGCGAAGTAAAATATCCAGATCATTCTTGAGCACCAAAGGAGTTTGCCCGGGAAAATTGAAAATCATATCGGCATTGACCGTATCAAAACATCCCTGAATATTTTCCAGCTTTTCCGCAATCAATTTTCCCGATCCGTATTTTTCCAGCCGGCCGATTTTTTTCAACAATGCATCATCAAAGGTTTGCACGCCAACGGAAAGCCGATTGACTCCGGCCTGCTGTAGGATGGTGATTTTTTCGGGCGTCAGATGGTTGGGATTTGTTTCCACGGATATTTCCCGGATGGCGAAATTATCCCGGACATATTGCAGCATCATCGCCAGTTCATCAATTAAAACCGTGGGCGTACCTCCACCCACATAAACTCCGGTAAACTTGTACCCCTTTTCCCGGTATATTTTAATTTCGTTCATCAGTGCCTGAAAATATTTACGCCCCGGTTCTTCGGCAAAGCGCACTCGATGAAAAGAGCAATAGGGGCAGAGTTCTTCGCAGAAGGGAATATGAATATAAAGCATGCGTTCCTGATTATCATTACAGAAAGGCAGCTCCACAGAAGAACCTTCTGCAAATTTCAGCGCCCGGGCAAATTCCTTCTGCGCAATTTTCGTGACTATTTGATTAAGCAAGTACCCATCCTTACATGTTTATATAATGGTATAAGATGTTTAGCAAAAGAAGGGCTATTATTGCAAGCTACAATTCCTTGAAATAACGAAGAATAGATGTTATAGGCCTTCCGAAAATATTTCCCGGGTGGCAATGTAATGACGGAAAGCAGAGTTTTAACACTATGGAATGAAGAAGGTATAAATAAGGAAGATACCGCCGTTTTGCGTAAAAAATCCTCCGAAGTGTCTTCTCCTCTGGATAAAAACGCACGGGAATCTGTTCAGACTCTTATTGATTCTTTTTTGGCCAGAAACGATGCTTCCGGACTTGCCGCTCCGCAAATCGGCATTAACAAAAGGATCATCATCTTTCGTAATAAAGATTGCCGGGAAAAAGGTAAATTAAGGCCTGAAGATTTTGATGTTCTGGTCAACCCGCGGATTACCCAAACCCGCGGAGAAAAAGTGACCATGACGGAAGGCTGTTTATCCTGTCCGGAAATTCAGGTGGAAGTCAGCCGTTTCCCGGAAATTAAAATACGCGCGCTCAACGCTCAGGGAGAAAAAATAAGCAAAAGATACCTGGATTATGTAGCTCGAGTTGTTCAGCACGAAATTGACCATCTTGACGGCAAGCTGATTGTCGACTACGAAGGTAACCTTTATTACCCCAAGAACAAAGAGTTGCTTTTCCGGAAAATCTTTCAGGAACACTGATTAGAAAAACTTTCCCCTCTTTTCCGAGAGCCGTAAAATTTCTTATTTTTCCCAGCAGATACAACAGAAACTACCTAAAGAATATTCTTTTGATTAAATCTTGAAATCTGCCTGAAGTTGTAGTAGCTTTTCTCCCACTATACCAGAAGCGCAATTGGTATTTCACGATTAATTTTCCCCGGAGAAGTTGCATGCTGAAAATCCACTGTCCAGAGTGCAAGCAATTTTTTCTCTGGACTGACGACATGCCGGCCCGGGGCAAATGCCCGAACAAAGATTGTGAATGGACTTATGATATTCATTCTGCATTAAAACAAAATATCACAAGACATACGGGCACAGCAGAAAAAAAGGATTTGCTCTGCCCTGCCTGCGGAGGGGAAATTACCGCCCGGTTTACCGTCTGTCCGCATTGCACTAACATAGTGCTGGGCAATAAAATATTTAAAAAAAGTTATTTTTTTGTGGCGGTGTGTATTATTTTAATTGGATTATCGCTCGTTTTTAAATACCTGGTTAAATAAAAATGAAAAAAACGCCGTTATATGAAAAACATGTCGCCCTAAACGCCAAAATAATTGATTTTGGCGGCTGGGCCATGCCCGTTCAATATACCAATGTCATTGATGAGCACAAAACAACCCGCACCGCCGCCACTCTTTTCGATATTTGTCACATGGGAGAAATTACAGTAAGAGGGTCGCAGGCGCTCGATTTGCTGCAACTCGCTCTCACCAGAAATTTACAGACACAGGAAACAGGACAGATCAAGCTCTCCGCCCTGCTCACGGAAAACGGCGGTATCATCGACGATTTAACCGTCTATAAGCTGGCGCCGGATTATTATATGCTCGTTACCAACGCAACAACCTGCGACCGTGACTGGCAATGGATCAACGCTCTGCGCAAAGCCAGGGAATTTGACTGCACGCTGGAGAATATCAGTGACAAAACCGGCAAACTTGATTTACAGGGTCCTTCCGCTTGCAAAATTCTCCGGACGCTGACCAATTGCGATTTAAACAATTTACAGTATTACCATTTTACAGAACTGACTTTGCTGGGCAAACCGGCAATCATCTCGCGCAGCGGTTACACCGGCGAGGATGGATTTGAAATTTATGCTCCGGCTGCAATAATCGGTGATATCTGGGACAGAATTCTGACGGAAGGAATAATTTTCGGGTTGAAACCGGCGGGACTGGGCGCCCGTGATACACTGCGACTCGAAGCGGGCATGCTGCTCAACGGTCAGGACATGATGGAAGACGTAACTCCGCTCGAAGTCCCCTACGGCTGGCTGATCGACTTGGATAAAGAATTTATCGGTGCAGAAACTTTGAAAGCGCTGAAGCTCTCCGGTCTGAAGAAAAAAATGGTCGGTCTGGAAGTGACCGGCCGGGGTATTGCCCGGCACGGGTATAAAGTATTTTTAGGCGATAGAGAAATCGGTATTGTCACTTCAGGAACATTTGCACCAACCTTAAATAAGGCCATTGGGCTTGCTTTTGTCGATATCGACTGCAGTGCTCCGGATACTGAAATTACGATTGCCATCCGCGATTCCCGGGCTCCGGCAAAAATAGTAAAACTTCCGTTTTATAAAAGAAACAGGCTGAAGACCGAGGGCTGAAGATTAACGGCCCTTGTTATATATTAAAATCCAGGAGAAAAAAAATGTCCAAACCCAATCCGCAAGACAGAAAATATTCCCGTGACCATGAATGGGCCAGGGATGAGAATGACGGCACGGCTACAATCGGCATTACCGACTACGCGCAGGAGATGCTTACCGACATCGTTTTTGTCGAACTGCCGCCGGTGGGGAAAAAAGTAGCGCAGGGCGCGCCTGTGGCCGTTGTGGAATCGGTTAAGTCCGTATCCGATGTTTACTCCCCGGTCAGCGGTGAAGTAATCGCCGTCAATTCTCAACTGGAAGATGACCCGGCTCTCGTCAATCAGGATGCTTTCGGCGACGGCTGGATTGTACGGATGCGTCTGGAAAAACCTGCCGAATTCGGCGCTCTGCTTGACGCCGCTGCATACGAATTACTTATCAGCGAGGAAAAACACTGATGGATTACACGCCCCACACTTCCGAAGACATAGTCCGGATGAAAGCGGAAATCGGAATCGGCGATCTCGAAGAATTATTTGCCGACATTCCGCAAAAATTTCGATTGAATTCCCTGCCGGAAATTCCTGGGGCTATCTCCGAGCAGGAAACAACGGCCCTGCTAAGCTCTATCAGCGAAAAAAATAAACTGCCGAGTTTGACCCTGACCGGCGCCGGAGCCTACCGTCATTTTATCCCCGCGGTTGTCGGTCATATGGTGAACCGGGCTGAATTTTACACGGCTTATACCCCTTATCAGGCGGAAATAAGTCAGGGAATCCTGCAGGCCATTTACGAATATCAGACCATGATCGCCCGCCTCACCGGTATGGAAGTCGCCAACGCCTCCATGTATGACGGAGCTACGGCTATGGCGGAGGCCGCGATTCTTGCAGCCAAAACACTTGCGCGTCCCAGAATTTTGTTTGCCCGCTCCGTTCATCCCGAATACCGGTCTGTTGTACGCACCTATGCGTGGGCCAACGGCTACGATGTTTGTGAAATACCTTATCAGCGGTCCGGTCAGATCGATCCGGACATACTGAAGCAGGAACTTTCTGACAATGTCGCGGCGGTTCTGGTGCAAAGTCCCAATTTCTTCGGTGTCATTGAAGATATTGCACCCCTTGCCGATGCAGTGCATGAAAGCGGCGCCCTGCTGATCGCCGGATTTACCGACGGCACTGCTCTGGGCATTTTAAAACCGGCAGGGGAGGCGGGCGCGGATTTTGTCGTGGGAGAAGGCCAGAGCTTTGGCAATCCTCTCAACTATGGCGGCCCCTATCTGGGAATTTTCGCCGCCCGGGAGAAATTTCTGCGCCGGATTCCCGGAAGGCTTGTTGGAGCCACCGTCGACAAAAACGGTAGGCGCGGATTTGTTTTAACCCTCCAGACCCGTGAACAGCACATCCGCCGCGAAAAAGCAACTTCCAATATCTGCTCCAATGAAGCGCTGTGCGCTCTGGCCGCCGGAGTATACCTTGCTGCCTTAGGCCCCAACCTGGCCAAACTGGCTGTTCTGAATGTTCAAAAGACACAGTATTTAAAAAAGCAGCTTTTGTGCATTCCCGGCTGGGAAGAAGTTTTTTCAGCACCAGTCTATAATGAATTTGCCCTGCGTTGCCCCAATCCACGCGTGATTAACGAAAAACTGAAGAAAGAAGGGATTTCCGGCGCCTATGAAATGCAGAAAGACTATCCTGAATTGGAAAACAGCTTGCTTTTCTGCGCCACGGAACTAGTCTCCAAAAATGATATTGATCGCGTGATTGCGATTTTAAAGTGATGATGGAGTTGCAACATGGAATTGATATTTGAAAAAAGCAAACCGGGGCGCTGCGCCGTCACGGTTCCCCAAAGCGACGTCCCGGAGGTAACCCTCCATGAAGCGATCGGCAATAAATATTTACGCACGGAACTTGATTTGCCGGAAGTGGCCGAAATCGATTTAATCCGCCATTACACCAATCTGTCGCGGCGTAATTTCGGCGTTGACTTAGGTTTTTATCCGCTCGGTTCCTGCACTATGAAATATAATCCCAAAGCCAATGAAAATGCCGCGGCCCTGCCGGGGTTCACCGGGTTGCATCCTTATGCCGACGATGACGCGGCCCAGGGCAACCTGCAGTTGCTTGACGAAATGCAGCGCTATTTGTGCAATATTTTCGGCATGGCCGCATTTACCCTGCAGCCGGCAGCCGGCGCGCACGGTGAACTCACCGGCGTTATGATGATTAAAAAATATTTTGAAAAAAAAGGTGAAAAACGCCGACGCATCATCATCCCCGATGCCGCGCACGGCACCAATCCGGCTTCCAGTGCGCTTTGCGGATTTGAAGTCGTAACCCTGCGCTCCAACCCGGACGGTGGCGTTGATATTAATCATCTGCGCTCTCTTATGACTCGCGATGTTGCAGCTCTGATGCTCACCAATCCCAACACGCTGGGTTTTTTTGAACGCAACATCGAAGAAGTCGCCCGTATCATCCATGCTCAAGGCGGCCTGCTCTACGGCGACGGCGCCAACTCCAACGCCTTCCTCGGTATTGCCCGGCCCGGCGATATAGGATTTGATGTCATCCAGCTTAACCTGCATAAAACCTTTTCCACACCGCACGGCGGAGGCGGCCCGGGCAGCGGTCCGGTAGGCGTAAGCAAAGCCCTGGTCGATTTTCTCCCCATACCGCGTATTGTACATACCGGGAAGGGTTTTCAATGGTCGGGGGATTTTCCCGATACGATCGGCCGGGTGCGGACGTTTTACGGCAATTTTAATGTCATCGTCAAAGCCTACACTTATATCCGCTCGCTCGGAGCCCACGGTCTCCGGCACGCCACGGAAATGGCCGTCCTCAACGCCAACTACGTCAAGGAAAAATTAAAACCGCACTTTGATTTGCCTTATGACCGCGTCTGCATGCACGAATGCGTTTTTTCCGGTTCCCGGCAGGTGGCGGAAAACGGCGTACACACAACGGATATTGCCAAAAGACTTATTGACTTTGGTTATCATCCTCCGACAATCTATTTTCCGCTTATCGTCCCCGAAGCCATAATGATTGAACCCACGGAGACAGAAAGCAGGGAAACGCTCGATGCATTTTGTGAGGCCATGATCATCATCGCCGGCGAGGCCAAAGCAAACCCGCAAAAACTCAAGGATGCCCCTTTGACAACACCGGTCTGCCGGCTCGACGAAGTGCTGGCCGCCCGCAAGCCGGATGTCTGCTGGAAAAGGGCTTAAATATAATCGGTCTTAAAACATCCCGGCAGATGTGTTAATCGTAACGCTTATGTTTACCGCTTTTACTTTGATAAATTGATTTATGAATAACGATCTGCAAGGAAAACCTCGCCTTCTCCGTAAGCCGCCCTGGCTGAAGGTTCGACCACCTATAGCGCCCGAGTGCCGGAAGATGAAAACAACTCTTGCGGATCTTAAACTCCATACCATATGCCAGGAAGCGGCCTGCCCCAATATCGCCGAATGTTTTGCCTGCGGCACGGCGACTTTTTTACTTCTCGGCAATATCTGCACCCGCCATTGCCTTTATTGTAATGTAGAACATGGGATACCCCGGCCGCCGGACGAGGCAGAAACGGAATATCTTATATCCGCCGTACAAAAGATGCACCTTAAATACGTTGTCCTGACATCGGTCACCCGTGACGATTTGCCGGACGGCGGCGCCGGAATTTTTGCCCGCTCGATTGAAGCGCTGCGGGTGGCTGTACCCGGCTGCCAAATCGAAGTCTTGATTCCCGATTTTCAGGGCGGAGAGGCGGCACTGGCAAAAGTCATTGCCGCCGGCCCTGATGTAGTCAACCATAACATGGAGACCGTCCCGTCATTATTTTCCCGGCTGCGCCCCCAGGGCAATTACACCGTATCTCTGGAACTTCTGCAAAGGGTAGTGGCATCGGCTCTTGTCTCCAAAAGCGGTTTTATGGTGGGACTGGGTGAAGACAGGGATGATATTTTACATTTAATGGATGATTTAGCCGATGTTTCCTGCGAGCGCCTGACCATCGGACAATATCAGCAGCCGACTTTAAAGCACTGGCCGGTTGCCCGCTATTATCATCCCGATGAATTTGCCGAGCTAAAAAGCATTGCCCGGCAAAAAGGCATCCGCTATGTGGAAGCAGGCCCGTTGGTGCGCAGCTCTTATCATGCGGCACAGGCGGGGCTGTAAAACGGAGAAAAACAAAAGGAGAGTAGTATGAAAAAACTTTTCCTTATTGTATGCATTTTCTTTCTGGGAGGAACAACTATGGCCGCAGACAATAATTTCGCAACCGATATTTTTAAGACAAATCAGGGCGATCTTGCCATAACTTTTATCGGTCACGGAACTCTGATGATATCTTTCGACCGGAAAACTATTTATATCGACCCCGTAAGCCAGTACGCCGATTACGGCAAATTGCCAAAGGCCGATTTGATCCTCATAACTCACGAACACTCCGATCATTTCGACATCCAGGCACTTGCCGCCGTTAAAACGGAGAAAACCGTATTCTTAACGACGGAAATCGTCGCCCGAAAAATTCCGGGCAGTTTCATTCTTAAAAACGGCGATGAAAAAACCGTGCAGGGAATAAAGATTGAAGCGGTACCCGCTTACAATATAGTCCATATGCGCTCTCCCGGCACTCCCTTTCATCCCAGGGGCACGGGAAACGGTTATGTGATCACCTGCGCGGATAAACACATCTATGTTGCGGGAGATACGGAAAACGTTCCGGAAATGAAGAACCTGCGCAATATCGATATCGCTTTTCTGCCGATGAATATACCCTATACTATGACGCCGGAAATGGTCGCCGATGCCACCAGAGCCTTCCAACCGGGGATTCTTTATCCCTACCATTACGGCAATACGGATGCACAAAAACTGATAGAGCTGCTCAAAAGCGAGAAAAATATCGAAGTGCGCATCCGCAAGATGATGTAAACCGCGACGTATTTATATTGCCGGAAAAAGATTTTTGGATTATGTAACAGGAATATCCGCTTGGGCAATTTCTGTGTTGCAAAAATTGATCCTGTTTTCTGAGAGTAGAAAGGAATAGGAATTTTGCCGGAAATACAAATCGGACAGACTGTTGATATCGTCATAGAACACGGAGTAATTCGCGCCTCCTCCGTTCAGGATATTGTGGAGGGCAGAATTGTTTTGCTGCAGATTGCACCGCCGCTTTCCGCCGAGCATGTCAATAAGACAATTCTCGTAACATATTTGCTCCGGGAAGACCGTCACATCCGCCGTTGTTTCCAGGCAAGGATTGTTGATATTCACGAAGGATATGTCACCGTTGGAAGAGGATTTCCGGTTATAATTGCCGAACCTCTGGAATCAAGCAAAGTCTGCGATCTCAGGGTTCATGAGCGGCACAGGCCCGAACCGGATATGAAAATTCTGCTCGGTAACGATTTACTGGAGATCGTTGATATATCTTCCGGCGGCGCTCATCTTGTCCGCTCTACCGGAACAAAGCCAACTCTCCGGGTGGACGAAACAATACTGCTTACTATTCACAACAGCACCGGACGATACGAACAGCATGCCAGAATCGTCCGCCTATGGCACTCCCGGGGAGCAGACGGCCCCCAGCATCTGGCTGTAGCCTTCTTGTCATAATAAACGATTGCCGCAAAAGCCATATCCGGAACACCTCTTTTTTCCTTTTTGCTGTAATTGCCGCGTATTGTTTCTTTGTCAAGAATGTAGTATCGTCAACAAATCTGATTCTTCAATAATGGAATAAAAAATGGCTGACAAATATGATCTGGTTGTGGTGGGCGGTGGACCCGGAGGGATTGAGGCGGCAAAGTGCGCAGGCACAGCCGGAAAACGTGTACTTATCATTGAAAAGAGCGGCTGGGGCGGAACGTGCACCCACCGCGGATGTATTCCCACGAAAGCACTGCTCGCCTGCAGCAAACATTACGCCGATCTGAAAAAACTCAAAAGGCTCGGAATAAACGTTGCTTCCGCCGGTTTTGACTTTGCCGCCATAAAAAAACATCAGCAGCAAATGGTAAAAACGGCGGCGCTCGGTGCGCAAAAGATTCTCGCCGGCGCTAATGTGACCATGAAAACGGGAGAGGCGGAAATTCTCTCCGCCCGGGAAATACTAACCGTTGATCCGGCAGGAGAAATTGAAAATGTAACGACGGACAATATTGTTATTGCCTGGGGCTCAGAGACGCAGATACTACCCGGAATAAATCTTTCCGAACGGATATTGACTTCCGACAGTATATTGAATTTAGACTTTCTGCCGGGAAGCATCGTCATCATCGGCGGCAGTTTCATCGGCATTGAACTGGCGACTTTTCTTGCGGAACTGGGCGTAGAAGTAACTCTTCTGGAAATGCTGGAACGCATTTTACCCCAGAAAGACGAAGAGGCGGCCGTTTTGTTAACGCAGGAAATGACGCGCGCTGGTATTGCCGTGCATACCGGGGCACAACTTACCGCAGTTACGGAAAAAAACAACCGCGTCTTCATCACGGCCCGGAAAAACTCAGGACAAGTGGAACTTTCTGCCGATTATGCACTGCTTTGCACCGGCCGGAAACCATCCCTGAGAATAAACGAACTGGAAAGGAGCGGGATCTCCTATGACAAGAAAGGAATAAAGGTTAACGAACAGATGATGACCAGCGTTGCGGGCATTTATGCGGTAGGAGACGTAACCGGCGGCATGATGCTCGCCCACCGGGCGGCCGAACAGGGAAAAGTCGCCGCTTGTACCGTCTGCGGTCTGGTCCCGCCGCAGTATAATGAAAACTTCATTCCTTCCGTCGTTTACAGCCATCCGCAGGTAGCGCATGTGGGATTTACAAAACACTCGGCTTATGCCCTGGGTATAAACATCGAAGTATTGCAATCCGGTTACGGAGCCAACATTATCGCCCGTACGGAACTTTTGGGACAGGGTTTTGCGCAAGCCCTTTTTTATCAGGACAAGATCATCGGCGCTACCTTAGTCGGCGAACATGCCGCCGATCTTATTGCTCCGCTGGCACTTGCCGTATCCCAGGCAATGACCAGAAAACAGCTGCGCTCCTGGGTGATTCCCCATCCGACGTTGAGTGAAATATTTACAACACTGTTATAAATATAAGGAGGAAAAGATGAAAATTACCAAATACACTTCCGTTACACCGACTTTGATTGATAATGACCACGCCAAGGGTATTGCCGGACGCGTGATGATCGGCAAGAAGGACGGTGCAAATAATTTTTGCATGCGGATATTTGAGGTCGCTCCCGGAGGACATACGCCGAAACATGCCCACGCCTGGGAACATGAAATCTTCGTTCATTCCGGTAAAGCTGAAGTATACGGCAACGGCAAATGGAATCCCATTGAGGCGGGGACTGTTGTGTTCGTTCCGCCCAATGAAGAACATCAAATGCGCAATACGGGCCAAGAACTTTTTATTTTCGCCTGCCTCATTCCTGCAGGCGCTCCGGAATTATAGAAAAACAATTGCTCGCGTTCGGTCCCGCGGATTCAGCCGCACCAGTGCACGAAGTCCCGGACATCCTTTCTCAGCGCTCTGTATTGATTAATCGTCGCCGCGGGATCGGGATAACCCAGCGAAACACAGAGAGCAATTTTTATATTGTCCGGGATATTCAGGTGTCTGCGGATTATATCGGGATAAGCCGTAACCAAGGCCTGCGGACAGCCGCCCAGCCCCTCCGCATGAAGGGCCAACAACAAGCCGTGGACGAAAACTCCCAGGTCAAACATCGACCAGGGAGTTAGAACTTGATCGAGCCCCACGAAAATACAGCAGGGAGCGTCAAAAAAAACAAAATTACGCAAATAGCTGGCGCGAATCTTCGCCTTATCGGCAGTATCGATGCCCTGAAACGCAAATCTTTTCAGCCGGTTTGCGGTTGCCCGCGCCTCCAGAGCTTCCGGCCAGACTTTGGGAAAAGGAAAATCCGGTCGCGCCGGCACATTCTGTTCAGCTGTTTGCAGCAATTCGGCGGAAAGTTCTTCTTTTTTTCTGCCTGTCACGACGTATACTTCCCATGGTTGGGTATCCATGTAAGAAGGACTTTTCCTTACCGCGTGGAATATCTTTTCCAAAAGTTCCCTTTCCACTTCCCGGGGTAAAAAAGCCCTCATGCTTGATCTGCTTTCTAAAGCCTGAAAAAAATCCATTAAACCCTCCTTCAAAAATTTTTGGACATCCCCGGTGATACCAACCTTAGGACTGATTTCTGCATTTCCCTTTTAGCAGAGGAACTGCCTTATAGCAGGCTGCGCTTTCGCCGGCTATATACCCCGTCGAAAATGCAGCCTGCAGATTGTATCCACCGGTATCGGCATCAATATCCATGATCTCGCCGCAAAAGTAAAGCCCCGGAATCAACCGGGAGGCCATCGTCCGTGGATCGATCTCTTTTAAGGATACTCCGCCTGCCGTAACTATGGCGCGCGGCAGGGGCAGCGGCGACTTGATATTAAACCGCAATGCCTTCAAAAGTTCGACAATGTTTTCTTTTTCCCGGGCATTAATCTGATGTGCCTGCTTTTCCGGATCAATACCGGCAAGCGCAACAAACGATGTAATCATTTTGCCGGGCAGATAATCTTTAAGAATATCCGCAATATTTTTTTTCCCGGACGCGTCAAAATCTTTTTGCAGTCTAAGACGGAGTTGAGCACGGGAGAGCGCCGGCTTCAGATCAATTAATATCGCCACGGGACCGCTCCCGAGCGCTTCACCGACAGCGAGACTCATGAGCAAAATGATCGGCCCGGCAAGACCAAAATGAGTAAAGAGCATTTCTCCGAAACGGCTTTCGATAACCGGCGGACGCGGAATTTTTTTTTCACCGCGTCCATAGTTGATTCCGGGAATCAAGGTCGCATCAATTTCCCGGGCCTTTCCCCGAAATGCCGTAGCCCGGACATTGCGCAGAGAAACATCCTGCATGGCCCGCACAATATCCGTTTCCTCAACAATGAGCGGCACCAGAGCCGGCTTGAGTGCCACTATCTTGTGCCCCAGGGCTGAGCCTATCTTATATCCGTCGCCGGTAGAACCTGTTTCCGGCCAGGTGGCTCCCCCGGTGGCCAGAATCACAGCATGCGCCTGATAATTACCTTGCTCAGTCCGGATCGCAAATAATGCGCCCTTAGTTTTTTCGACGGCAATTACTTTGGTGTTTAATTCCAGCCTTACATGACAATTTTTCAGGTAATTCCCTAAAGCTTTTACGACGTCACGGGCATCATCGGAAACGGGAAATATTCTCCCGCCTCTTTCCTCCTTGGTAGCGACACCGTATCGTTCAAAAAAGTTCAGCAACTCGGGACGAAAGAATGAATGAAAAGCATTATGGAGAAAGCTTCCGTTTACACCGTACATGGTAAGAAATTCCTTCAGACCTGCGGCATTCGTCAAATTGCAGCGTGTTTTGCCGCTGACCAGAATTTTTTTACCGCAGCTATCCATTTTCTCGAGAAGCAATACTTTCGCTCCGAGCTCTCCGGCCCGGCCTGCCGCCATAAGCCCCGCAGCGCCACCGCCAATTACAAGAACATCAAAAATTGTTTTCTTATCCTGCGTCATGTAGCCTTTACAGTTTCAAGAATTAAAACATCTAATGATCCGGCGCCGCGGAAATAGTCCTTTTGTCCGGGGCCCGGTGTGTTCTGGATCTTTCGTTCCTGCGGCGTAACACAAAAAGACTACTCCGGTCAATCCATCAATGTTATCCTATCGTTGAATAATCTCCCATCTGATGGGGAATTATTCCCCATCGCTCGCTCTAAAAAAAACTCAAAAAATCAATTTTTAATATTATACTAAATAAATTCAATTGTTTATAAAAATTACAAAGTTTTATTCTTTTGGCACATAAACTGCTAATAGTCTCCGTGAATCTTTACGGAGGCAGTACGGATATGAAAAAGACTTTGATATATGTAATCGGTGCGGTTTTTTTATTATCAGCAATAGCATTTGCCGCTGATAAACCGACTGCCAATGCTCCTAAAGCCGACCCGGGAAAAGTGATCCCTGCCAGAACGGCAAAGATGAATGCCACGGGTAAAGTCATCGAAATTACGAATACGTCAATCAAGATTGAACGCACAGTAAAAAACAATGTTGAAACCATGACGTTCATTCTTGATAAGCCTGTGGGAAATATCGCCGTAAATGATGCCGTAAAGATAGCGTATGTTGAAAAAAACGGCAACTTGGTGGCTTCCCGGATAGCCAAGATTGTACCGAAACAGTCCGGGAAAAAATAGCTGAAAACCCGGCCGGCCCGATACTTATTGAGAATCCCTTAATTTTATAAGGGTGGTATTTAAAAAAACAAAAATTTAGAAGGAGGATTTTAAGATGAAACGTTTAGTATTGTTCGTAGTCGCATTGGTTTTTGCATTCTGCACCACCGTTATGGCCGCTGATAAACCTGCTGCCGCTCCCGCTGCCGCCGCTCCCGCTGCTAAAGAAGAAGTAAAGGCTCCGGCTGCTGAAGAGAAGAAAGCTCCGGCAAAGAAAGCCAAAAAAGCAAAGAAAGCAAAGAAAGCCGTTGAAGAGAAGAAAGCTGAAGCAGCAGCTCCGGCCGCAAAATAATTTTATCTTTGTTTTAAAGAAAATTGAAGAAAGGACAGGTTTTCCCTGTCCTTTCTTTTTTTTACCCTTCTGGTTAATTTTTAATCTTTCTGCTATATAAGTTCCGCCTATGTTTAATAAATTATTGCAGAAAATAATTTCCTATAATTCCACCGTCAAAGCCAAGCTGATTATCCTGACCGTCGCCGGCCTTGCTCTAACCATGGCCATTTGGGGATTCATTCAGCTTACTGCCCTCGACCGCATCCTTGTTGACATGCAGGTAAAAAGGCTGGAAGGAGTCGCCGAAACAGTCGGCACTTTTTATCAGAATTTTCCCACAAAACGAGGCCTGACTGCCCTCGACACGGCCATGAAAGACATCGTTCAAGCGGATATGCGTCTGGCGCGGATAGATATTTTTCACACCAGCCGTGGCAACATTGATTATATTGCCGGCGCGAGCCGTGTTCAATACGAATGGCCGGATAACATTATCGCCAAGGCTATGAAAAGCAATGATCCTGATTACATCCGAATCGATATGGAAAGCGGCCCGGCTCTGGGTCTTATCTATCCGGTGCCGGGGGAGCCTAAAGATTCCCGGACTATTGTCGCCATCATCGGTTTTTCCCGCACCAATGCCGAAATCATGACACGTGCCAACCGCCTGTTAATTTTAAGCAGTGCCGGGTTATTACTGGTTATTCTGCTCGTCCTGGGCATAAGTTACGGCTGGATCATCGGCCACCCGTTAAAACTTATCATCGCTACAATTGATGAATCCCAAAAGGGACAATACATTAAACATATTCCAATCGTCAGGCAGGATGAATGGGGGCAGCTCGCTGACCATTTCAATATGATGGCCGCCGAAATTCAGCAGGTAATGGCCAGAAATCTGGATTTGACAAGGCATCTGGAAGACCGCGTCAAAGAAGAAACTCTCAAGGTGGTCCATTTGCAAAAACAGGTTGACGATTTACAGCAATTAACGGCCCTGGGACATTTAACCGCCAATCTTGCCCATGACTTAGGCACACCGCTGCACTCCATTGCGGGGCTCGCCAAACTTCTTCTGGAGCGTGAAGGCTGGCCGCCTGATGTATCCCACAAGCTGCAGTTAATCGTTCAGCAGACTCAACGTCTGGATAATGTTATCCAAAATGTCCGCCGGGCCACAAGAATGCCGGAACCACATTTTGAAATGCTGACTATTCAGAACATCTTAAACGAAACATTACCGCTTGTGGAACCGGTGATGCAGAAAACAGCCGTTTCCATAAACGTAGATATTGATCCCGCTATCCCGCATCTATATCTTGATCGCTACCGCATCCAAACAGCACTGTTCAATATTATTCAAAATTCTCTGGAAGCTATGCCCGCTGGAGGAAAAATAACAGTTACGGCCCGGGCTATGCCTGCGGAGAGGATGGCGGCAATCACCGTCAGCGATACCGGCCAGGGGATGACCCAGGAAATGCTGGACAAAGCATGCGAACCATTTTATAGCTCCCACAAGGATGAAGGTATGCGCGGCTTGGGCCTGGCCATTGTCCGGGATATCGTCAAAACTCACGGCGGTAGAATGGAAATCCAAAGCACGCCTCATCGGGGAACTTCCGTCACTCTGTTTTTACCTGTCTCGGATGAAGGAGCGAGAATTGCATAGCAAAGAACTGCTCATAGCGTTGAGCATTGGAAAACAATATAAAAATTTGAATGGAAAAATCTGAAATAAAAATAATTGCATAAAGGAGGCTTCCCTCAATGGCACTTCAAACCGCCGCCCAGTATGAAGAAAGTTTACGTAAATTAAAGCTTAAAGTCTATTTGATGGGTGAGAGGATTGTTAATCCGGTGGATCATCCCATTATCCGTCCCTCCATGAATTCGGTAAAAATGACTTATGCACTTGCCCACGACCCGGAGCATGAAGATTTGATGACGGCGACATCGCATCTTACGGGACAAAAAATCAATCGTTTTTGCCATCTGCATCAAAGCACAACGGATCTGGTCAAAAAAGTCAAGATGCAGCGGCTTTTGGGACAGAAAACCGGGGCCTGTTTCCAGCGCTGCGTCGGGATGGATGCCGTCAATGCCGTGGACAGTGTCACCTTTGAAATGGATAAGAAACTAGGCACTTCCTATCATGAAAGATTCCTGAAGTTTTTGCGCCGTATGCAGGATGAAGACATGACCGTAGACGGCGCCATGACCGATCCCAAAGGAGACCGCGGCCTGCCCCCCAGCCGCCAGGCCGATCCCGACTTATTTACCCACATCGTGGAAAGAAGGAAAGACGGCATTGTCGTCCGGGGCGCCAAAGCCCATCAAACGGGAGCGATCAACTCCCACTGGATTTTAGTAATGCCGACTATCGCCATGACTAAAGAAGACAGCGACTATGCTCTTTCTTTTGTTGCTCCGGCCGATGCGGAAGGTATTTCCTATATCTACGGACGCCAATCCTGTGATACGCGGAAACTGGAAGGCGGGAATATTGATGTCGGCAATTACAACTTCGGCGGTCACGAAGCCCTGATGGTTTTCGACAATGTATTTGTGCCCTGGGAGAATGTATTCATGTGCGGCGAGTACGAATTCAGTGGTCTTTTGGTGGAACGTTTTGCCGGCTATCACCGCCAGAGCTACGGCGGCTGCAAAGTCGGCGTAGGAGATGTACTCATCGGTGCGGCGGCTCTCGCCGCCGATTACAACGGCGCGGCTAAAGCCTCCCATGTTAAAGACAAACTGATTGAAATGATGCATCTCAATGAAACACTTTACGCCTGCGGGATTGCCTGCTCGGCGGAAGGAAATAAAACCGCTTCCGGAACTTATCTGATCAACCTGTTGCTTGCGAACGTCTGTAAGCAGAACGTCACCCGGCTGCCCTATGAAATCGCGAGGCTCGCGGAAGATCTCGCCGGAGGTTTGATGGTAACACTGGCTTCAGAGCGTGATTTGCGTCATCCGGAAATAGGCCCTGTTGTGAAGAAATATTTCCGGGGTGTGGCTTCGGTGTCCACGGAACACCGCTGCCGGATTATGCGTCTTATCGAAAATATTACCCTGGGCACGGCCGCTGTCGGATACCGCACGGAATCCATGCACGGCGCAGGTTCGCCTCAGGCGCAGCGGATCATGATCGCCCGGCAGGGAAATCTGGAACAGAAAAAGAAACTGGCCAAAGATATTGCCGGCATTAAAGATTAATGCCGGGTATTTTTCCATCAAGCAGTCCATAACGTCTTATTTTCAGGCGCAGGGTTTTGCGGTCAATACCCAAAATCTGCGCTGCTTTGGATTGGTTCCAGGAAGTTTCCTGCAGGATTTGCAGTATCTTGTTCTTTTCCGCTTCCTCCAGAGGAGTCATGTCCATGAGGCCGCCGTTTTCTCTGCTCTCCTGTTGCCGCTGAAAACGCTGCGGCAGATTTTCCGGTAAAATTACTACAAAAGGCGAAAGAAGCAGTGTCTGCTGCAAGATGTTTTCCAATTCCCGGACATTTCCGGGCCATTCGTAGGCCATCAAAAGTTCCATGGCTTCAACGGAAATACGCACACCGGGGTAACCGAATTTTTTCAGCATGGCTTCGATCAAAAGCGGTATGTCTTCCTTATGTTCGCGCAGCGACGGAATACGCAGCCGCACGATAAAGCGGTAGAGCAGATCCAGGCGGAAACGGTTTTGCCGCACTTCCTCATCAATATTTTTATTGGCCGCCGCCAGCACTCTTACGGCGACATACCTTACTTCATGGCCGCCGATTCTTCGCACTTCGCCGTTTTGCATGAACCGCAGCAATTTCCCCTGCAGAGCGGTGGACATCTCGGTGATTTCATCCAGAAAAATTGTGCCGCCCTGCGCCGACTCCAAAAGGCCGATATGCTGATGGTCGGCTCCGGTAAACGAGCCCTTTTCATAACCAAATAATTCTGATTCCAGAAGGTTGTCGGGAATGGCACCGCAATGGACAACGACAAACTGTTTGGTACGGCGGGAAGACATGTTGTGCAGAGAGCGGGCGGTGAGCTCCTTGCCGGTACCGCTTTCGCCTTCAATCAATACACTGGCCGGCGAATCCGCGACCCGGGCAATCTGCTTATAAAAATCAACCATCGTCGCCGAAGAACCGATGAATTTCGGACCTGCCGACTCTTCCGGCTGCAGATTCAGGCGTTTTTCCCGCAATTCCCGCACTTCCAGCACTTTTTTAACGATCGCCCGGCAGTCATCCGGAGAAAACGGCTTGCTGATGTAATCCCAGGCACCAAGGCTGATCGCTTCCATTGTGGTTTCGAGCGATCCGTAGGCGGTCATGAGAATTACCGGCAGATTCGGCCAATTTTTCTGCACCTCTCCCAGCAGCTGCAACCCGTCCATACCGGGCATCCGGATATCAGACATCAGCAAATCATAGCGGGAGAGATCCTGCCCCAGCGCTTCCAGGGCAGAGGTATAAGTGACTACGTCATAACCTTCACGGGAGAGTGCCTCCTGCAGAAACTCGCAGGCAACGGCATCATCATCTATAACCAGAATACGGGATTGCATAAAAACACCTGGTATTATTTCTATCTTGAGTAAAGATATTCGTCAACGGGAATCTGACCAGGCAAATGTCATCGCTCGGCGGTTAAAATTGCCCGAAAATTCCTCCTGGAGTTGCGGCTGCGGTCAACAGCAAACTAGCGCGGCAAATTCAGGGTTGCGGCAATCCGATCGATGAGCTCGTCCTTTTCGACCGGTTTGGCGATAAATTCGCGACCGCCCATGATGCCACCTTCTTCCGCAACTTCATCTTTTTGCACTACAGCAGTCATGAAAATGATGGGAATACTTTTTGTACGGGGATCTTCCAGGAGCTTTTCGGCAACCTCCGTGCCGCTCATATCGGGCATCATTATGTCAAGCAGAATCAAATCCGGTTTGATTTTCCTGGCCAGTTTCAATCCTGCTTCTCCGCCGTTGGCCGTTGTGACGTTGAATTCATAGCGTGAATCATTTTGCAGATTCAGCTTTACAAAAAAGGTAAATGATTCTTCGTCATCTACAGCCAGGATATTGATAGGTTTTCCCACAATCCACCCTCCTTGACATTATAATGTTACAGGCAGTGTAAAGATCATGCTGGCACCATGCCCTTCTTCACTTTCCGCCTTAAGTGTTCCGCCATGCTTCTCGATAATTCCCCGGGAAATGGAAAGACCGAGCCCCGTGCTTCCGATAGTTTTAGTAGTATAAAACGGATCGAATATTTTCACAAGTTTATCTGCAGGAATTCCATGCCCCGTGTCGGAAACCGTGATTTCGAGAAATTCTTTGCCGGCATTATCCGTAATTCGTTTGGCGCTGATGGTCAATACACCGTCTTTGGACATTGCCTCTATAGCGTTAATAATCAAATTAATGCACACCTGTTGAATCTGGTTCATGTCGACAATAACATCGGGCAAATCCAGCCAATAATTTTTGACGATACGAATATTTTTTTTGTGCAATTCATGTTCCGTAAGCGCCAGGCAGTCATCAATCAATTTCCGAATGTTATATGCTCGTAAAGAAAGCGGGGTCTGACGGGCGTAACTAAGTAATCCCTTGACAATTACGTCTGCCCTGCGCACCGCATCGTAGAGCCTTGCGAGCACTTCCTGCTGCATGGAATCGTCTCTGGCCGGCGACTGCAGATAGTTGATCCCCTGCAGCATAATCGCCAGGGGATTTTTGATTTCGTGGGCAACTCCGGCGGAGAGCATCCCGATTGATGCCATCTTTTCCCGATCGATAATCATATCCTGCCGGGCTTTCAGTTCCTCATAAGCCCGGGCCAATTCCAGATTCTTTTTCTGTAATTCCAAATGCATTTTTTTACGTTCGGTAATGTCCATGATAGTACCTTCAATCATGATGATTTTACCGTTTTCGTCACGGACGGGTATCGCGTTCATGGACACCCAGATTTTGCTGCCATCCTTGCGTTTGGCCTCAATTTCAAAATTATTAACAAATCCCTGTTGATCGAGTATTTCGATCATTCTGGTCCGCTCTTCAATATGAACGTAAGTCTGCCGCTGAACATCACCGGTCATGCGAATCATCTCGTCCGGCGAATCATAACCCCTGATTCGGGCAAAAGCGGGATTAAGGCTTATATACCGCCCATCGACAGTACTTTGAAAAATCCCTTCCATGGCATTTTCAAATATATTACGGTACTTTTTTTCACTTATCTTCAGGAGTTCTTCCGTCTTTTTGCGTTCGGTAATATCATGAATCACGGAATGGAGCATTGTTTTCCCTTTTATTTCTATACAGCTGCTGAACACTTCCACATCCCGGATGGAACCGTCGGCCAGCCGGTGCTGAAATTCAAACTGAACCCTTTTTTCATTTTTGACTTTTTCTATGGCTTCTTTTATCTGCCCGACAGGAAGTATATTGATATCACTTATCCTCATTTGGAGAAGCTGATTCTTCGGCCAGCCGTAAAATTTTACGGCCGCGTTATTGGCATCGACAATTTTTCCCGTATCGGCATCAATCAGAAGTTTGACTGCCGAGTGATTTTCAAACAGTTTTCTGAAGCGCTCTTCGCTTTCCCGCACTGCTTCTTCCGCCTGTCTGCGGTCGGTGATATCCTGGATCGTACCGTGCAAACCGATAATCTTGCCTTTTTTATCCCGCATTACGTTGCATATCCAGTTAACCCAGCGATGATTACCGTCCGGTTGCACGACCTCCAGTTCCAGCTGTTGCTGGCGGCTTGTGGAGAGAGAAACCACAACCGCCTCTTTCAGAAGATCCCAGCTTTCCTGCGTATAAATGCGAGGATGTTTATTATCAGGAAAAACCATTGATTGTTTGTCCAGACCAGCCATAGAACTGATCTCATCCGACCAGGTTACTGTCTTTTTATTGCAGTTCCAAATCCAGCTTCCTATCTTGGCCAGATGATAGGCATCCTGCAATTGCTTTTGAGCTTCCTGCAGCGCCTCCTCCATCTGTCTGCGTTCGGTAATATCCTCAAACATCCAGATGGAACCATCATGAGGCTTGGCCGGATTCAGGGCTTTGCCTAAGAAACGGCACCAGAAAGAATTTCCATCACCACGGACAAGCTGAAAGACACGATCTGCACGTTTCCCTTCAGCCAGATCCCGGTAAGCCGTATTGGCCACTTCTTCATAAGCTTCGTCGGAAGGATACATAATGCGCGCGGTGGTACCCTGCACTTTTTCGATGGGCATCTTTAATATCTCGGCGAAGCGTTTATTTACCCATTCAAAAATACGGTTGCGAACGAAGACAATTCCCAGAGAACTGTTTTCCAGAATAAGGTTTTGTATTGCACTGATATCACGGACTGCTTTTTCCGCCTGCGCGCGTTTGGTAACATCACTCAAGAAATCCAGGGTGGCTGGTTTCCCCTGCCAGGAGACAAGGCTGGAATGCATTTCCACCCATTTAACAATCCCTTCTTTTGTAACAATTCGGAAAGTATGATTGGGAGATACTTTTTCCCCTTTAAGTCTGCTTAAATGCAATGAGATCACTTTTTCACGATCTTCCGGATGAATAAATTCCATAAAGGGAGTCGAAATCAAAACCTCATAAGCAGTATCGAACAATGTCAATGACGCCCGGTTGACGAACTGCAGCATATTATTCTGGGTTATAAAAATTGCTTCGCTGCTGTTTTCCACGAGCAGGCGGTATTTTTCTTCACTTTCAAATATTCTTATTTCCGCTTTTTTACGCTCGGTAATATCATTATATAATGCTACAATTTCCCCGGTGGGCAGCTTGTAAATATAGTTTTCCCGCCATCCGGAAATGCGTCCATCCCGGTAGAATGATGCAGGAACATGTTCCGCCTGTCCGCTTTTCCACACTCTTTGCAAAACTTCAACGATACCCATCTCCGCGGCTCCGGGAAACACCTTGAGTATTGATTTGCCGATAAGTTTTCGTCTGTCGATTTTTTCCGCTTTTTCCGCCGCCCGGTTGAAATGTCTGATAACAAAGTCTTCTCCGTTGTTTGCTGATTCATATACAGCCACACAAGTACTCATGTTTTCGAACATTTCTTTATAACGGAATTCGCTCATGCGGAGCGATTCCTCGGTCAGTATACGCTCCGTAACATCCAGGCAATGGCCGATATATCCTATGAACTCTCCTTTGGAGTTGTACCGCGGAGTTCCGTCATCCTGAATCCAGCGATACTCTCCGTTGTAACGCCTTAACCGGTAGGTCATACTGAAACTTTCCCGGCGGTCAAAAGCAGTGGTATAGAGTTTCAGGCATCTTTCCAGATCATCGGGATGCACCCCTTCGGCCCAGCCGTCACCCAGTTCCTGCTCCATGGTCCGGCCGGTAAAATTAAGCCAGGTCTGATTAAAGTAATTGCATTTCTTATCTACATCCGAAGTCCAGATCAATGCCTGCCCGGAATCAGCAAGCGTGCGGAAACGGGCTTCGCTTTCTCTGAGTGCCTCTTCTGCAAATCTGCGTGCAGTGACATCTCTGGCCACAGCTTGAATGCCTGTTAAAACACCCTCCTCGTTTCTCGTCCCTTTTGCAATGACATCCAACCAACGGGTGGATCCGTCTTTATGATAGAATTCCAGCTCCAGTTCCGCTGTTCTTTGCGGGTCTTGATCGCCTTGATTTTCGACTGCGAGTTCCCGGGATAAAGTATCCAGCGCCCGGGCCAATGAATCCGGTGTCAGCTGTTGTTCTAGTGTCTGTAAAACCCTTTCTTCCGGGGTAAATCCCAGCAATTTTTTTACCGATGGGGTAACATAGGTTGTGCGCAAATCAAGACCGGCCGACCATAAGATATCGGCCATATTTTCGGCCAGAAACCTGAATTTCTCTTCGCTTTTTTTGAGAGTTTCTTCGGTGCGCCGTTTTTCCTCTCTGGTTTTTGCTTCTGCGATCTCTCTTTCTATAGCCGGAACAAGACAGGAAAGGTTGCCCTTCATAACATAGTCATGCGCGCCCAGGCGCATGCATTCCACGGCCGTTTCTTCACCGATGGCGCCGGAAACAATGATGCAGGGAATATCTAGATTCTTTTCATGCAGAAGAGTTATAGCGGCGCGTCCACTGAATGTCGGCATCTTGTAATCGCAAAGCAAAACATCCCATTTTTTCTCCCGAATTGCATCGGACAAAGCGCCGGCAGTGTCCACACGGCAAGCCTGGACATCATACCCGCCCTTTTTCAAAACGCGCAGCAATAATAAAAAATCATCTTCCGAATCTTCAACAACCAATACCCGAAGCAGCTTGCCCATATTACCTCCTGCAATACTTACCGCGCGTAACACCTGATCTGATATTTTTTTATTTCTTTTTCAAGCGCAGAGCCGTTTCGATCCGGCTCGTCAATTCCTCTTTCGTAACCGGTTTGACTATCAAATCCCGTCCGCCGATCATACCACCATCTTTTTCAGCCTGTTCTTTTCTGATGGCAGCAGAAAGAAAAATGACGGGAATATCTTTAGTATGATCATCAGCGAGCAGACTCTGGGCCACCTCCGTTCCGAACATGCCGGGCATCATTATATCGAGGAGAATCAAATCCGGTTTCATGGATTTCGCAAGTTTCAATCCTTCTTCTCCGCGGTTGGCTGTAACAACTGCAAAACGCGGGTCTGTTTCCAGATTCAATTTCACAAAGAATGTAAATGATTCTTCATCATCAATAATAAGAATTCGTACCGGTTCGCTCATACAAAAACAGCCTCCATTGGCAGAACGTACTCAAAATGCAATATTGAGCGGTATAAACTGAAATTCTCTTCTCCAATACATAGATCAGCGATCCAGCCGGAACGTTTTGGCAATGCCCTCCAGCCTTTCCTGGACATAATGCGCCATACCCTCTCCGTAAAAATCACCGTGAGTTTTCGCATAATCGGCAATATATTCCTTGAACCATTCGCCGCTCAATCCTGCCATAGCCATGCTGATGCGGAAAAGCACATCCCAGGCAATCTGTTTTGCCCGGTCATCCACATAGATTTTGTCCCAGTTTATGCGGCCGCTTTCGTCCTGGTGGTCCTTGACAACAACATAACACTGGAGCTGTTTCTCTTCCAGAATGTTTTCCCCAAGCAGTTTCCGGACAGCATCGGCAAATATCTTGAATGATTGCCGGGGAAAATAAACGGCATGGGCAATGGAATCGCTTTCTTTAAGATAGTAAATAAGAATTCTCGTCAGATAATCTTTTCGCATTGCTTCGAAGGTTTTATGTTGATCTTCTTTTCGCCTACTGCGCCTGCATTCCTCATGAATGGCTGCAACAATTGTTTCCAGTTCCGGATCGGTCTTTTTCAACGCACGGACCAGCTTTTCTTTGGGCACACCTTCAGCAATAAGATTGCCGATGAGCAATTTCATGCTTTTGCCGCAGATATTCCGGCAAAAGGCATTATCTTCATTACTGTTTTCCTTTTCAGCTTTCATGGTTTCTCAACATTACAAAATGGACGATTCCGCCGCAAGCAGCGGGGTATTATACCGATTCTGCCTCAATCTATTCGTCACAAGGGGCGGAGAATATGACCCACTGGATACCGGATAGCTCAGCCTGCTCCCGCTTCGCCCTGCATCAGCCGGGTTTTACCCCACATTTGAGACTGTGTCGCAATAGTTAAATGTACATGTTTGTCATCCTGAACGAAGTGAAGAATCTAATAAAAACAAAACATTGGAACAAAAAGATTCTTCGGCTAAAGCCTCCAGAATGACATTGCGACACAGCCTCATTCGCCGGGCTCTGCTTTCGGGATCAATTCCACTTTCGCTTCAAACCGCACTTCGCTTGTTTTCAGCAAGTGTCATTGATTTCAATTTTCGGACAATGTCAATCCGACGAATAGTGTTACGCTTCCTCATACGGGCAGTGTAAAAAAAAATGTTGCACCCCTTCCCACTTCCGCCTCCGCCCAGATTTGTCCCCCGGAACGGTGAATAATCCTCTGCACGGTCGCCAACCCTATTCCCGTTCCCGGAAAATCATCATCCTTGTGCATACGCTGGAATACGCCGAAAAGCCTGCCCGACTGTTCCATGTCGAAGCCTACACCATTGTCCCTGACAAAAAAGACTCTTTGCCCCGCTTCATTTTTTACACCCAATTCAATTTGCGGCTGGGCGGAAAGGCTTGTAAATTTCCAGGCATTATCCAGCAGATTGGTTAGTGCGATTTTCAGTAAATTGCTGTCGCCTTTGACGATTATATTGTCCCGAATGGTTACTATTCGATTGTCTCCGGAATCGTTCATCCGCTTTTCCCGTATAATTTCTTCCGCGATTGCGCTTAGATTTACTTCCTGCAGGATGATATCGGCTTGATTGACCCGGGCAAGTTTTAATAAATCGCTGATCAGTCCATTCATCTTTTTTGCGCCATTACAAATCCTTTTAAGATAATCCTGGCCATGATCATCCAGCTTATCGGAATAATCTTCGAGTAAAGCCTGGCTGAATCCTTCCATACTCCGCAGAGGAGCACGCAAATCGTGCGATACCGAATAGCTGAACGCCGTCAGCTCCTTATTGGCTGACGACAGTTGATTATTGGAATCAGCCAGATTTTTTGCCGTCTGTTCCAAATCATCAACCAGATTCAATAACGCCAATTGGGTATCATGCAATGCTCTGGTTCGATCTTCGACTTTTTGCTGAAGCTCCGTGTGCAATAGCTTATTTGCATCCTCCATCTTCCTACGGGCAGTAATGTCAATAAATTGAATAACGGCATTAGTGATGTTGCCGTGTTGATCCTTAACCGGAAAAATTGTCGTATCGACAACGAGAATCGACCTTTTTTGCAGTTGCAGACTTTTTAAGCGAGAAGTATCATAATGAAGATCGAACCGGGCGGTCGATCCCTTTTCCAATACTTCCTTCACCAAAGGCATGAACCCCTGTTCGGCAACAATATTATCCTGCAAGATATTATATTTACCCAGCACTTCCTCCTCAACCAGATTAAACGTCTTCAGGCAGGCTTGATTTATCTGAATAAGCGTCCCACCCTTATCGGCAATCCACATCGGATAAGGGCTTTGTTCGATTATACTTTGCAGAAACTTTTCTGATTTTTTCAAATCTTCCTGTATCCGCATTGTTTTTGTAACATCATCGATGGTGGACAAGAAATACTTTACGCCTTCAACAGAGATGACTGCCGCCGAAAAAACACCGGTTAGAATTTCTCCTGTCTTTTTCCGGAATTTGTATTCCCGCCCGGAAATACCGCCCATCTCGGACAATTCATGAAAAACGGCCAGACGATCTTCTTGCCTCTCCCATAGATGCAGGTCCATCACCGTTGCCCCGATTACCTCTTCCTCTTTATAATCAATAGCATCCAGGAATTTTTTATTGGCTTCCGTAATGCGCCCTTCCTCCATACTGACAAGTGCGGCGGCATAAGGCGATAAATAAAACGCCCGGGAGAATTTTTCTTCCGTTGTTCCTACCTCCAGCAAAAGTCGCTTATTAACTACTAAAGTCAAAAGAAACGTCTGAAGAATAAACAACATCAGATAGGAAATAATAATCAGGGCATCAAAGATACGGGTCTGAAAAAAATCGTATTCATTACCTCCGAATACGGCATACTTAATAAAACGGATCACCGTCAGCAGACAGAAACCGGAAAAAACCAGACCGACGGCTCGGGTCCACGTGCGTTGGTGTGGAGTAACACGGACCAGCAGGAGCCAGGCGCATTGTGCCCAAAGAATCAACATGGTCAGGGAAACACTGATGATCCTGGCCGTCAAATCCGGTTTCAAATAGGTAAAATATACGGTGGTTCCGATAAAAAACAAAACAAGAATAACGTTATGAATTTGCATACCGTTTAATGCTGTAAACCGTTCCAGGGACTTATATATAAAAAGCGTCCCGGTAACGATCAGTGCACTGGCCATCAAAATGGATGCCCATTCCGGTAAGGCGCCTCGTAATGTCATCAGCAATAATCCCAAAGTCTGCAAGGCGTAACCTAAAACCAACAAGCCTATTCCATTAAACCGCTCATGGTTCTGCCGCCAAAGGATTACAATTACCCCCGTGCAAATGATACCGGTTAATAAAGCGCAAAAAAATATCGTCCGTATATCCAATCCGTTCATATGGTTTCTTTCCGCATTCTGTCTCTATTACCGCCGGAAAAATTGTTTTGCGCTTCGTCTCTTCGCAACGACATTTTCATCCTTCACCTTTGTCCAGTTCAGCTATTCTTTTTTTCAGTTCCGCCATCTTCAGTTCCCGGCCAACGAACACCCGGTTCAGTTCCTCCAGTCGGGCTATTGTCTGCTGCAATTCGACAGTCCTTTCCTGCACTCTTTGTTCCAACTCGCAATTGAGTTTGTTGATGCTTTCTTCCGCCAGCTTGCGTTCTGTAATATCGCGAACTATCATGCTGGTTTGCAGGTGCCCGTCTTTAGCCGTAAAGACTGCTGTGGACAGCTCCACAGGAAATCTTGTGCCGTCCTTGCGGATCATGGTCAGCTCGCCGAAGAATTTTCCGGTCCGGGCTCGTTTGGCAAGCGCTGCGGGCAATCGTGGATCGTCGGCAGCCAGAATACCGTTGCGGCCTGCCCGGCATATTTCTTCTTCAGTCCTGTCCAACATACGGCAGGCGGCCGGGTTGGCCTGCAGTATTTTGCCGGAAGGCTCGGTAAGCAAAATTCCATCCATGCTGTTTTCAAACAAAAAGCGATACTGTTCCTCACTTTCCTTCCGGGAGTCTTCCGCTTTTTTTCTCAAAACAATTTGTGCCTCCAGCGCCTGCATCTTTTCTTCGAGTTTACGAATCAATGCTTCATTGTACTCCTTCAACACCATCGTCTCTCCGACCGCCGTTTGTCGAACAACGGGCAGCTTTCCTTTCTCGTATTCGGCCAATACCTTTTCCATCTGTCCGAGAAAATTTTCCGCTTGCGCCGGTTTGCAGATGAAAGCATCCGCGCCGATATCCAGAGCAAGCCTTTCATCCCTGGGGTCGGTATATGTTGCCGTATAGAATATGAAAGGGATATTTTTCAACCGATCATCCGCTTTCAAAATCTTGCAGAGGGTAAAGCCGTCGATAACCGGCATCAGGATATCCGATATGATCATGAGCGGTATATTCGTCAGCACTTTCACCAGAGCTTCGCTGCCGTTATGCGCCTCATCCACTTCATAGGCATGTCCTTCCAGCAACACGCGCAGAAAATAAAGATTATCGTCATTATCATCGACAATTAAAACCCTTTTCATGACCTTCTCCTGAAATTCATTCCTGCTCTTTTGCTCCTTCGCGTTCGGCAATCTTCGCCTTCAGTTCCCGCATGCGCAGCTCCCTGCCCACAAAGACATTATTGAGTCTCAGCAATTCCTCATTTTTATCAGCCAATTCCTTTGTTCTCTGAGCTATCCGCTCCTCCAGCTCGGCATTGGCTCTCTGCACCGCTTCTTCCGCCTGTTTGCGGCGGATGGCTTCCACAAAAGCAACGCACAGTGCTTCCAATTGCTGCCTGTGAACTTCCGTGTAACCGGGTGAACTGTTGGCCACGGCAATCATACCGATCGTCCGCCCTTTATCTTTCAGAGGTGCACCCAAAAACGAAATCAGCGGCGGGTGACCCGGCGGCAGGCCGACGTCGCCCGGATAGGCCGGGGGATCATTGATGATCAACGCCTGCTCCCGGAGAATCACATCCCCCCAGATCCCGCGTATCGACATATTATCTATCATTTTCACGGCTACACCTTCGGCAATACGGCAATCTTTCCCTCCCGGATCGCTGAGTGCAATCGTCGAAAAAAGACCATCGGGCATAACTTTACCGATAAAACCGAAGCGGCTGCCCGTGAGTTCCACGGCCTCGGCAAGACAGCTTTGGGCAACCGCCGCTTCCGTCTCCGCCATCATAGTTGCGTAAAAAATATTATTGATAGCCTGTAACATCTTGCTTTTCCGGATGGATTTTTCTTCCAGCAACCGGCGATCGGTTATATCCATCATATTGGTCATAAAATAAACGGGTTTGCCTTCCTTGTCCCTTCGGACCGTAATGCCGACATCCGCCCAAATAACCCCGCCATCCTTTCTCCGGTAACGTTTGATCAGCCGCGTTGCATCGGCTGCGCCTGAATATAAAGGTTCCAGCGCTTTCGCCGTCAAGGCGATATCATCGGGATGCGTAATATCCTGCCATTGCAGTCGATTGAGTTCGTCCCGTGAATAGCCCAGTAATTCGCACAGGGCGGAATTGACGTTAATCCGACCGTCCGGGCTGGTAATGGACTTGCCCACCATGGAGCTCTCAAACATATCTTTAAACTTGACTTCACTTGCCCGTAATCTTGTTTCGGCCTGCAAGCTACTTTCTGCTCCCTGCAGAATAAAATTATGCCGCAGAAAAAAGAGGAGTAAAACAACAACTAAAAAAAACAGAAATAAAACAATCGCCAAATCCGACAAATGAATTAATTCTTCCTGCAGAATATTCTTTAAGGTTCTCTCGACGATAACCGCTCCGCCTATAATATCGACAGATGCGATCGAAACATACTTCCGCGCCCAGTAATTCTTTTGATCGTCAATGGTCAATTGTATCCGTTTTTCGTGAAGGGCTTTTCCGATGAGCGGCAACGCCGGATAAAACGTTCCTGCCTCCTTATAAATTATGTGATTGCTGTATACAATCTGTCCGGCACGGTCGACGATATCCACTCTGGCTGCAGCACTCAACGGAACCGGAGCAATTATATCATTTATAAACAGCAGATTATGGGAATTGCCGAGAATGCCTATGGGCTTGCCTTGCTCATCGAATACGGGAACGGCGTTGACGATCGCCAGTGATTTCTCCCCGACAATCCGCTGAAAAACAGCAGATACATAAGGTTGCCATTGTCCACGAACTCCTTTAAACCAGTCGCGATAAGAAAAGTTCCGCCCGATGGATTCCGGAAAGCAGGGTTCGTTAAACCACAGGATACCATCTTTATCAGCTATAAACAGCCCGTCCACATACGGATTTTTTTTCATTTCTTTGAAATAAGGGCTTAGTTTTTCCGGATCTTTCTTTTTCACTGCCTGAACGAAACCGGTCCGCCAAGCATAAGAGAGCAAAAATTCGCGGACTGCGTTTTCATGATTGGTAATTAAACCGGAGATAAGATTTATTGACACTGCATCTGTCTTGAAGGCATTGTTTTTAGCTGTTTCCAGATGCCTTGCTGCTAAATAAAGAAAAATAAAAACCAGCAGAAAAAATAAACCAAAAGCCAGCGCAACGATAGTGGAACGGCGCATCAGCCATGCCGGAAGCGCACGAAACGGAACAGGCAGAGATGAAGCGGCGGAATTTTTACCCGGAACGGTATTATCTTTAGTAGAAACCGGCATGGATAAACTCCATTGAAAATCAAGGAATTATTCAATAAGAATCTTTTACCCGAATTTTACCCCGCTCAAACGTAAAGTCAATGCAATTCTCAGGGCGAAGCCAGTTCTTGCCTAGAAAGATAAAAAAGGCCTCTGCAGCGAGTTATCGTGCAAAGGCTTATAATAATCTACAATCGTAATTACGACAGTGCGGCGATGAAAAATCCCGTAAGCTTGACGCTGTCTAAAGCATCTTTCGCTATAATTTCGCAGCGGATTTTCTTCTCGCCGTTTTCTTCAAATTTTTCGGTTACCCGGCCGGTAACGGTAATCGTCGCCCGTTTGCTGGTCCCTTCCAGGTCGTTGAAATCGGCCGGCTCCGTCATCCCGGCAAAGCGGACATTGAATTTCCGCAGGTTCTTGTTTTCTATCCAGGCGGTAATAGCCTCACCGGCAATACCCATAATCAGCATGCCGTGGGCAATGACTCGTTCCATGCCGAAAACATTTACAAAAGTATTGTCATGATGCAGGGGATTGAAATCACCGGAAGCTCCGGCATAACGGACAAGATCAGTCCGGGTAAGAGGAAGGGTCGTGTAGGGAGGCAAGGCGTCTCCGGTTTTAACGTCGGCAAATTTCACGGTCATAAATATCCTCCTATCTTTCTAGCAACGTTGAGCGGGCTTTAAGCACCAGCTCCCCCCGTTGATTGCGCATTTCCGTTTCCAGCACGGTAAATTTCATGAACTTGCCGGGTTTGTCCTTCTTCTCCTTATCGTACATATCCGCAACTCTCATCTTTCCGGTAAGAACATCATCCGCACACACACTGCCGAAATATTCGTATTCTTCTTCCCCGTGCAAAAGTCGGCCCAGGTTGATTCCCAGACTGTTGACGACTCCCATCAGCCCGCCTTGAGTCCAGAACATAAGGCAGGTCGGAAAAGTCGGCGGAATAACGATACCCGGATAACCGGCTTTCTTGGCCGCCCCGGCATCGGCATAAATGGGGTTCAATTTTTCCGGAGAATCCTTTTGGGAAACGGCCATGGCAAATTCGGCAATTTTGCCTTTTTCCACTGCCAGGATACGGACGGGAAATTCATAACCAAGTTTGGATTTGTCGGCCATAGTCACCTCCTTCGGGAAATAAAATAACACATTTCCCGGAGAAATTGCACGCCCTAATTATGCAGCCGGTATTAACGATATTTTGTGTTGACTATTCGGTATTATCTTAATATTTTGAGGCCATGAAGATATGCAGCCGGTGTCAAAAAGAAATTCGTATCGACGGCCGTCCGGGAAGAGGGGAGCAATGCCCATTTTGCGGAACTGATTTGCGCTGCTGCCTGAACTGTGCTTTTTACGAACAAGGCGCCTACAATGACTGCCGGGAGCCGCAGGCGGAGCGTGTACTGGACAAAACCCGTTCCAATTTTTGCGATTTTTTCCAATTCCGGCAGGAAACAGGCAAGAATCCCGCAAAAGAAAAACAGGGCAACCGGAATAAACTGGAAGCCCTGTTTAAAAAATAGATTATTTTGGGGCGGAAAATTACCTGTTTTTCCCCGGAGTAAGCAGGCGCGCCAGTTCCGGCATATTTTCGAGTAATGAATCTTCTTCGCCGGTTTTGCATTTGAGCGAACCGAGCGCTATCGTGCCCAGCGTTGTCAAATCAATTCGCTTGGCCTGGACAATACTCACAGATCCTATAACCGCTACCTTACCTGTCACCGCTTCGTTGGCCGCCATCCATTCCCCGAGTTTTATCGCTTGTTTTTCATTGACCAGACCGGATTCCTGCAACTTCCTTTCTTCCATGAACTGAGACATATTTTCTCTGCTGATCAGGACAAAACCGCCCAGTTTATGCAGCTCTTCCCGCAATGATTCAGTCAGGATCATTCCTACAACCTTTAAGTGCTCCAGCGTGTCAAAATCATAAACGACAAGACGCGATCCCGTATGTTTTTTATCTTTCTCCGATATTGCTTTTTCCAACTCTTTTTCAAAAGCCTGTTGCTTTTCTGCGATGGTCAATTGCTTTTCTTTCGGCTTCACTTCACCTTGGGTAACGTTTTCCGCCGGTTTTTCCGCAACTGTGGACGGCTCCTGCACCGGTTTCGGCGCCCGGGCGGTTGCCTCAGGTTGTTTTTCGCCGGACAGCAGTCTGCCCTTTTGCAGGGCTATCCGCAAAAAATCCCCTTTCGCTTCACGGAATAATGTCTGGTAATTAATCCGGACAATTTCGGCACGTGCCCGCTCATCATTGGTTCTGGATTGAGTAAGATAGCCGGAAGTAGAAAACTGCATACCGGTATGCATATTAAACAGGGTCATCTCTTGTTGCAAACTTAGTTTCCAGCTGCGTTCCAGACAAAGCACGTAATCGGCGTGCACCGCTTGCGCTACATCTTTGGCCAATGCCCAGTTGTCGCGTTTCCATTCCCATCCGGCAAAGCGGCTCTCCCCTAAAACTTTTTTAACATCGGCGGCGGGAACTACGTCATACATACCCAGCTTGCTTAGCATCTTTGTAGTATTTCCGGTCATCCAGGCATCATATTTTTCCGGAGTCATATCCCAGAAGCCCTGCGGAGGGGTACCGGTAGTAACCGCCACAACATGAACCCGCAGTTTGGCCGTTGGCGGCGGGGGGGGAAGAGGATTCATTTTTACCTGCGCAAGCGAACAGGAGCAAAGGTAATAAGCTGCAATAAGGAGAACCGGATAAAATAAGATTTTCCTGGAAAAATTTTTATCTTTCTTCATGGTGTCGCTCCTTGGTGAAACAATATAATCCCTGACCATTGCGGATAGGCACGAAACAGCGGTTATCCGATATACACTCCGACGGGGCGGTATTTCCTTCCTGCCAGCGGCGGATGAGTTCCGGTTCACGAATCAGCGGACGGCAGAGCGCTATAAAATCACAAATGCCTTCCTGTAAAAATTTTTCCGATACGGCCAGAGAACGGAAACCACCCACAAGAATCAATGGTACGGTAACTTTTTCCTTGTATTGCCGGGCTTCTTCCCGATAATAACCTTCCCTTTCCGGTAAATGTTTTCCACTGCGGAAGGGAATACATTTTTCCGATAAAGGAGTGCCCCCGGAAAGTTCAATGGCATCCACACTCGCTTTCTCCAGCAGCAGCGCCGTTGTGACCATATCTTCCGCAGTCAATCCGCCCGGAAGAAAATCCGCGGCATTCATTTTAACCAGCACGGGGAAATTATTCCCGACTGCGGCGCGCACGGCCTGTAATACCTCGAGTAAAAAGCGGGCACGATTTACCGCATTCCCGCCATATTCATCCGTACGTTTATTGAAATATGGAGATAAAAAGGAGCTCAACAAATAACCGTGGGCGGCATGGATCTGAACGCCGTCAAACCCCGCCTGCTGAACGCGGCGCGCCGCGGCGGTGAATTGTTCGACTACCGTATCGATGTCCTGTTTTTCCATGGTGCGGGAAACAGTTCCGTCGGAATTTTTAAAAGCCGTGGGACCCATGGGGATTGTGTTGGTAAGCTCCGTTGCCGTCCTGTTTCCTGCATGGTTGAGCTGCATGACTATTTTGCCGGAAGCTTCATGAATCTGTCTTGTCAGCTCCGTAAGTTGCGGGATAAAATCATCGCTCCAGACACCCACCTGCCGGATACCGGCCAGTCCTGTGGGGCTTATGTTGGAATGACTGGAAATAATGAGCCCTACATTGCCGCGGGCGAGCCGTACCAGTAATTGAGTCAGCTCCGGAGAACAATATCCGTCATCCGTGGCCATCCCTTCCCAGGTTGCCGAACGAACAAAGCGGTTGGCCAGGGACATTCCATTTATTACTGCGGATTTAAATACCTTCATAAGTCACCTGTTTCGTATCTGTTTCGAATTGTTTAAAGGGGTTTTATAAAAAAATCAAGCCTCGTTTTTTGTGCTCATAGAATGCAGCGCGGCAATTCTCTCCACAAGCGGCGGATGAGAATAATAAAACCAGACATATAAGGGATGCGGATGGAGGTTGGCCAGATTATCTTTGGCCAAACGCTTTAAAGCATTAATCATATGTTCGGATGTCCCGGTCAGTTCCACCGCAATTTTATCGGCTTCTCTTTCATAGCGGCGCATCAGGGCCGAGCCGGCGGGGCTTACGAAAAAGCCGATGCAGCTGCCATAGACGGAAAGCAGAAACAGGCCGGCGTAAAGCGCCTGCGGCGGCACACTGAAAGCATTATATAAAACCGGGCTGGAAATTAATTGATCGGCAATATACAGCACTAAAAATGACAGGATAATCATAAAAATTAATTGTTTTAAAATATGTTTCTTTTTCCAGTGACCGACTTCATGCGCGAGCACCGCCAGTATTTCTTCCGGAGAATGAGAAGCAAGAAGCGTGTCAAATAAAACAATGCGCTTGGTTTTGCCGATACCGGTAAAATAGGCGTTTGTATGCCGGGAACGCTTCCCTTCATCCACCTGGTAAATCCCCTGCGTTTGCAGACCGACTTTGGCCATAAGTGCGGTAATCCTTTCGGCCAGCTTTTCATCCCGGACAGGTTCGTATTTGTTAAACAGCGGGGCTATCACTACCGGATAAAGCCAGAGGAGTAAAACTTCGAACGCCGTAAAAAACAACCAGGCCGCAAACCACCAGCTTGCGGGCAGATAAAGAATAAATGCCATCAGAGCACCGACCAGAATACCCATGAGAACAGCGGAAAGTATGAGCGATTTAAGAAAGTCGGTAAACCACAACCGCCAGGTAATGGTCGAAAAGCCATAGCGCTTTTCGAGGACAAATGTATGGTAGAGATCAAAAGGCAGACCGGCGATTCCACCTGCCGCTGCCAACACACCGAAAAAAATCAGTGCCTGGAAGATAAAGTGAATTTTCCAAGTTACAAGTACACCGACAAGCAAAGGCAAGACCAGAAAGATCACGACAAATTCGACGGCATCATTCACTAAATTTTCCCGGGAAGCCAACCGGTTATTAGCCACCGTGTAGTCGGCCATTTTGGTGAGCATCTCTTCATCAAGCATGCCCTGAAATACGGAAGGGATTTCCTTGCCGTGATGCTGCAGATGGCGGATATTCAGCCGTTCTAAAACATAACGGCAAATGATCCGACCCGCAAATAAAACGATGAATAAAATTAAAAGTGCTTTTTCCATACTTCTCCCCTGATGATTACATGTTGTAATTACACGTAAACACGGGGGATGGTCAAGAACAAGATAACCCGCCGGGAAAATAAAAGATGGATTACCGTCAAACTTCTTGAGTCCGCTCTTTTGCAGGATATAGCACCTGCTTAACTATTCTGGAGAGCTCCGTAAAGAGGTAAGGCTTTTGGATAAAACCAAGGCAGCCGGATTCCATCACCTTTTGCACCTCGCCCTGCATGCTGTAACCGCTGGAAAGAATGACCTTCACATCGGGAGTGATTCGCTTTAATTCCTGCAAAACCTGAGCGCCGCTCATGCCCGGTAAAATCATATCAAGGATAACCAGATCAATCTTATCTTTATTTGTCAGATAAACGTTAATCGCTTCTTTTCCGCCGGCTGCCTGATATACCGTGTACCCCAGCAGTTGCAGCATCTCGCCGGCGACATCCCGGATCATGTTTTCATCATCAATAAGCAGGATGCCTCCTCCTCCGGAGACCATTGCGTCCTGGTAAGCCCGGTTAATCTCTTCCAGTTCATCGCCTGTTGCCGGAAGATAGATATTGAATGTCGAACCCCGTTCCGGTTCGCTGTAGGCATTGATGATACCTCCATGATTGCGGACAATGCCATAGGATGAAGCAAGTCCCAAACCGGTGCCGCCTTCCTGAGCTTTTGTGGTAAAAAACGGCTCAAATATTCTGGCCAGCGTGTTTTGTTCCATACCCTTTCCGGAATCGGTAATGGAAATTTTGATGTATTTCCCCGGCCGCAGCCCATAATGGGAAGCTTCCTCTTCCCTTAATTGCATATTGGTCGTCTGAATATGCAGCCTGCCACCGCCCGGCATGGCCTGTGCGGCATTGATATAAATATTGATCAGCACCTGTTCGATTTGCCCGGCATCAGCCTCCACCGAATAAAGGTTTTCCTGCAACTCCATATCCGCTTCAATCTCTTTCCTGGCTTCCAGAAAAAATTGGGAGCTTTTCCGGATCAGTTCATTGACGGATATAATCCGGACATCATATTTGCCTCCCCGGGCAAACCCGAGAAGCTGCCTTGTCAGGTTTGCACCGCGCTTTACCTGTTCCTCAATGCGGCTCAAACGCTGATAATGAGGATGTTCTTGTGCAATTTCCATCTGCATCAGCGATACATTACCCTGAATGCCGGTGAGGATATTGTTGAAATCATGCGCTACACCGCCGGCCAGTTGCCCGATTGCATCCATTTTTTGCGACTTATACAATTGCTGCTCCAGTTTGCGGCGCTCCTCCTCCAGCCGTTTCTTTTCGGTGATATTCTGCATTATAAAAAGAAGACATTTTTCACCTCCCAAAATCAGGGATCGGGCGGAATAGACACCGGTCTGCAACATCCCGTCCTTGCGCCGGAAGGATATTTCGTAGCGCACCACTTCCCGGCCTGCTTTTAATTCCTGCACCATCAGATCCCGTTGTGCCGTCTCCACCCAGAAATCGAGACTTAAAGAAGTGCGCCCGATAACTTCACTACGCTGCCATCCCGTCATCTCTTCAAATCCGATATTAACATCAATAATATGGCCGTCTTCCATTCTGGTAATGGCAACCATGTCCGGCGACATCATAAAGACTTCTGTAAATTTTTCTTCCGACTGACGGGATTTTTCCTCCGCCTGCTTGCGTTCCGTAATGTCGAGCAACATCCCGTCAAAAATGATGCTGTCCGGAAGCCTTTTCGGTGTGGCCAAACCATGAAACCATTTTATTTCTCCGGAAGGCTTGACAATCCTGCCTTCAAAATCCCAGGGTGTACAGGTTTCAACCGATTTACGGACGGACGCTACAAATCCTTCCCTGTCTTTTTCATAAATAAACTCTGTGGCGGCAGGGAAAAATCCTTTTATGGGTGAGGGCATACCGAACAGTTCCATCAGGCGCTCACTTGCATAACTCATCCCCCAGTCTCCATTGTCTTTAGCGTAGAAACGGCAAATGGCACCCGGTATATTAGCAGTTATGGTACGCAGTTGTTCTTCCTTTTGCCGCAACATATTATCCTTTTCTTTGTTCTGGGTAATATCCTGCAGGACAAAGACAATGCACTCCTCACCGGCAAGGATCATTGTCTGGGCCGAATACATTCCATAATGTACTTCGCCGTTTTTGCGGCGGAAAGATATTTCACGCTGCCGCACAGCCCGGCCGTTTTGCAATTCGTTGATCAGATGCATCCGATCAGCCGGATCGGCCCAAAAATTCAATTCCAAAGATGTACGCCCGATAACTTCATTGTACTCCCATCCCGAAATTTCCTTAAAGCCCGCATTCGTATCAACAATTGCTCCGTCCTGCACCCGGGCAACGGATATACCAACCGGCAACATTTTGAATATATTGGAAAATTTTTCTTCCGTCTGTTTTTTCTCAGTCACATCGGTAAGAGAAGCGAGACTATACGTTGACCCCGGAACCATTATCACACGAATCGTCACATCGCGGATACTCCCGTCCCGGGTTCTGATCCGGCTGTCATACATTTCCGGCGCCATAGAAGGATTGATTCTGCGCAGCCGGTGGAACTCCTTCATGCGCAGCATATCTTCTTCTGCGGCAATCAATTCCGTCCAGCACATTTTGCCTTCCACCTGGGATTGGAGGCAACCGGTCAGCTTTTCAAATGCCTTATTCGTGAGAAGGATCGTCATATCCTCTCCGATCACTGTCATGCTGATACTGGAATCTTCAAAGAGAAGACGGAATTGTTCTTCAGACATTTTAAAAACATTCTGATTTTGTCCGCTCATATGATGTCTTCTTTTCCTATCAGTCATAAATATTGAATACCCTGATTTTTTATCAAATGAACGACCCCGCAGCAAACTGCGGGAAATATGACCCCGGGATCCCGAATAGCTTCGCCCAAACTCGCTCGCTTTCGGGATCAATTCCACTTCCTCTGCAAACTTCATTGCACTCGTTTTCAGCGAGTGTCATTGATTTATGCAGTTACATTATCCGCACGGGAAAAATACCCAACATTAAAGATAGCAGCAATAAACAGGCCATATAATGAACAAACAAATTCTATTATGATTATTGCTTTTTATTTTAAATAGTTACGCATGAATGGAAGAAGTGGCTTTGTTTTCTGGCTGTACGAATTTTCCTGTGTAAAAAGAATTTTTTATTCGGTAAGAAGAAACAATACCAATCGACCGACCATAAGGGCGATACGGAAAAAGCCGCGCATACGTTAAACTATGCACGGCTTTTTAGTATAAGCTTTATAGATGTCTTGTTTTTAAAATTTAACCTTCTCCAGTCCTTTCAGCCCCAGGATTTTTCTCGCTTCATCCGGGGTCGCGGGCTCAATGCCCAATTCCTTGGCGATACGGACAATTTTAGCCACCTGCTCGGCGCTGCTCTTCGCCATGATTCCTTTGTTCAGATAAAGGTTATCCTCCAGCCCAACCCTTACGTTACCGCCAATCAAAAGCGACTGGGTACATAGGGGGAATTGTGCACGACCCGCCACACAGACGGAAAAAACAAAATCACCAATCAGTTTTTGAGCATAATCCACCAGGAACAGCAGGTTTGCGGAACTCGGGGTAATTCCGCCCAGCACACCCATCACAAACTGAATGTAAACCGGTTTTTTTACGTAACCCTGTTCAATGAGAAAGGCAATATTGTTAAGCATACCGGCATCATAAACCTCGAATTCCGGTTTGGTTTTATTTTTATTGAACGTTTCGGCAAACTCCTTCATGGATTTAAAGGTATTGGAAAGAGTAAAATCTTCCGTAAAGGCCAGGTACTTGCTTTCCCATTCATGCTGAAAATTCTTAAATTTACTCAAAGCATGGAAGAGGGCGAAATTTACCGAACCGGCATTGAAAGAAGCCAGCTCGGGACTGAATGTGGAAACAGGTATAAGACGCTGTTCGGATGTCATACCCAGGCCGCCGCCGGTTGTGATGCAAACGATCATATTACATCTTTTTTTTATGCTGGAGATCGTTTCCTTAAAAAGATTCATATCGGAGACCGGCTGCCCTGTTTTGGGATCGCGAACATGAATATGACAGACCGCTGCTCCCGCCTCAAAGGCCAGAACGGCATCATCGGCTATTTGCTGAGGGGTAATCGGTAAAAATTTGGACATGGTCGGCGTATGGATGCTTCCTGTAATAGCTGCCGTAACAATTGTTTTTTCCTTCATAAATTATACTCCCATCTGTATTTTTTATACAAAAATTCACATCGACTGAAAACAACGCAATTTTCCAGCCTCTTGTACTGAACCCAAACAACGACTTTCCGTTGCTTGGGTTCGCCGACAATTCCTGTGGGAAAAATTTCTAAATCCGATTTAATAATTTCAGCAGATTCAGAAGTTTTTCATCACGCCAGCGTGAAATTTCTTCTGTTGTTTTTCCCTCTTCCTGTTTGCGTCCCTGCATCTCCTGCAGCACTCCCTTCTGCAGTATATCTTTGCTGCCGGCGGGAAATTCCTTCCAAACAGCCATATCCTTCAACCACAGTTCCATCGAGGGACCAATATGTTCCAAAACTCCTTTGAGTCCGACCTGACCTCCACCCAAGTGAAAAATCAAATTCGGGCCCAGCAAGGCATACCGCAACCCGGGTCCGTAACAAACGGCCTTGTCCACATCCTCAACCGAACACACTCCCGTCAGCACGAGGTTTACCGCTTCTCTGTACAGAGCAATCTGCAACCGGTTGGATATAAAACCGAGTGCCTCTTTTTGCAGGACAATCGGTTCTTTTCCCAGCAGCCGGTAGAAATCATTGGCAACTTTGACGACGGCATCGCTGGTCTGCTCGCCTTTGGTAATTTCCACAAGCGGGATTAAATGAGGAGGATTATAAGGGTGCGCCCCGATGCAGCGCTCCGGATGTTGCGAACCTTTGGCGATTTCCGTAATCAGCAACCCGGAAGTGCTGCTGGCAAAGATGGTTTCCGGACTGCCGTATTTGTCCAGGATCGCCAGAACTGCTTTTTTGACATCATAGTTTTCCGGACCTGATTCCTGTACATACTGAACATCCTGCAAGGCCTTCCGTTGATCGGTTGTATAAGATGCCTGAGCCAGGGCCTGCCGGGATGCTTCTTGCGTGATAATCTTTTTTTCCGCCAGATATTCCAGATTGGCGGTTATGCGTTTTTTGGCCAGCGCCAGAGCTTCATCATTTACATCGTAAACCGTTACGGCATAGCCCTTCCATAAAAAATTAGTACACCAGCTGGAGCCGATAACGCCTCCTCCTCCCAAAGCACAAATTTTCTTTATATCAGCTGCTTTCATATGATACTCCTTTCCTGCAACTACTTTCGCCTGGCCGGTTGCAACAAGCCCGGCAATTTATGCATATCTCTGCGGGAAATTTTTCATCTCCGCAATAAAGTCATCCACTATCATTGCCTGATCGTACTTTGCTTTCCAACCCCATTCATTGTGAGCGGTACTGTCATCGATCGGATGCAAAAGTTTGCTTAATATCTTCTGCAATTCCGGATCAGTTTGGAACTCAATCCGGGCACCCGGAACTTTCTTTCTGACGATATCAGCAAGCTCATCAGCCGTTGCGATGGGTTTAACACCGGCTATCAGATAATTAACCATCTTAATATTTTCCCGGGGAGCATTAGCCAGATTGATCACGGCCAGGGCGGCATCCTTGAAATACATGACGGGGGTTCTGGTTTCGGGTGGCACCTTGACAATAAAAGGATTACCTTTGATGCTTTCTTCGATCATCCAGCTCGTATATTGAACGACACCGGGCGTTTTGACTCCGGGGCCCACAATGGAAGGATAACGCACACCGCGAAAATCCAGCCCATATTTTCTGCGATAAAACTGGCCCAGCAGCTCGCCGAATACCTTGGTAACTCCATAGAAAAGCTGCGGCCGCTGCAAGGAGTAATCACTGATGGCAGCACCTTCTTCCAAATCCAGCCCATAAGTAGCCAGGGTACTGGTAAAGATTACCTGCGGCACTTCCAGTAATCTGGCCGCTTCCAGAATATGATAGGTGCCCAGCGCGTTGGCGCGGAAGGAAGCAAACGGATCGGCATCCGACGGAACCGAAAGCATTCCGCCGATATGAAAGATTTTTTTCGGCCGGGCCGTTTTTACAATATTCATGACATGGCTGAAATTACCGAGATCACCCCGGACTATGGAAACTTTGTCCGCCACGTCATCCAAAAGCTTCGCGGACGGATTAATATCAAAAACAAAAACATCTTTTTCTCCTGCTGCCAGTTCCAGCCTGGCGACATGGGCACCAATAAATCCCGTGCCTCCGGTAATTAATATGCTCATTTATTCCTCCTTTCTAAAATTAACGTATTGCAGTAACGCCACGTGCCGTCAGGCCGGTTCAGGCAGCGGCGAGAAATTCTCCACCTCTGCCTGAACGGAAATCGTTTATCTTCAGCCCTGCGACAAAAGATTCGGCAACCAGAGACACAAAGCCGGAAAAATAATGCAAAGCATAGTAACCAGCAGTTGAATGGCGACAAACGGCATAACTCCGCGATAAATATCCGTCAGAGGTGTCTTCGGAGTAATGGCCTTGGCATAAAAAATGGAGTAGGCAAAAGGCGGCGACAGGAACGATACCTGCAAGCTTGTACAAACCACCAAACCTACCCAAAGCGGATCAAACTTCAGGGTGGTCAGGATAGGTGCGAAAATCGGCACCATGATTAAAAGTATGCCGATCCAGTCAATAAAGCACCCCAGTATCAGCACGATGATCAGCACCGCAATGAATATACCCCAGCGCCCCAGGCCCAGACCCAGCAAAACATCCGTGATGACCTGACCGCAACCGGCGTTCAAAAATGCTCCCGTAAAGAGACTCGCGGCAATGGCGATGAAAATGATCATCGCGGTAATGCGCAAAGTCAGATAGCAGTCATTCTTGAAGGACTGCCAGGTGATGGTACGGTAAATGAATCCCAGGGCAATGGCTCCGACGGAACCTACCGCGCCTGCCTCCGTAGGGGAGGCAATGCCCAGAAAAAGAGAACCCATGACCAATATCACCAGCAAAACCGGCGGTGCCAGATATTTAAATCCCTGTACGAGGGACTCCCGCGAGAAAAATTTCAGACCCATTTCCTTAGGCAGGCTGGGACCCATCTCCGGATTGAACTTCGTCCGCAAAATAACATAAACTATGTAAAGTATGCCCAGCAGCAAACCGGGGACAACCGCTCCCGCATACATGTCCACTACCGACACTCCGGCAATAGGGGCATAAAGGATAAGCATGATACTGGGCGGAATCAGTATTCCCAGTGTACCGCCCGCACAGACCACTCCTGTGGCCAGTGAATCGGCGTAGCGTGCTTTCTGCATGGCCGGAATGGCCAGAATACCGATGGCCGTTACCGAGGCACCGACAACACCGACACAGGCGGCAAAAACAATGGCCAGAGTAATTGTGGCGATGGCCAATCCTCCCCTGATGCTGCTCATCCATCGCTGGAGCACTATAAAAGATCGTTCCGCCACACCTGAGGAGCTGATGCTGACTCCCATAAATATGAACAGCGGGACCGCTGCCAGGATATATTCGGACAGGGTACCGTTAATAACGCGCTGCGGAATCATATAAAGAAAAGCATTGCCCCCGGTCAGATAACCGAATAAAATTCCCATGGAAGCAATACCAAAGGCCAGGGGAAATCCCGTGAGCAGAACCAGCAAACTCAGAAACATTAATATTGTAGTAAGTTCAGGACTCATGAGATCCTCCTTCCTTCTTTCAGGGCTGTAGCGAGCGAACGCAGAAAACCCGCAACCCCCTGCAAAATGAGCAACAGAAATCCGAAAGTGATAAGCAGTTTAAAAGGACCTAAATACGGGCGCCAGACACTACCGGATGACCGCTCACCCGCAAGCAGCGCCCATATGGAATGGTCGCCGCACTTGTATGTTATAACGATCAGTGCGGGAAAGAATAAAATCAGATAGCAGATGGCGTCCATCCATGCTTTGCCCCGCTCCGACAGGTTGCTGTAAATTAAATCCATCCGCACATGTCCCTTCATTTTGTCACAGTAAGCCATACCGAGCATGGCGTACACACCGTAAATCATATAGGTGACATCATAGCCCCAGGCGGTAGGGGAGCTAAAGACATAACGTACTATAATATCATAACAAATAACCAGCGTCAGGATGGCGATCAGAAAACTGCTGAGTTTCCCCGTCCATTCGCTGATTGCGTCAATGACACCTAAAACCTTTTCCATAACAATTCCTTTCTCACTCCGCCCTCTGCGGAGAAACTGCCCTGCAGGGCTTCCCGGTTGATAAGCCGGAAAGCCCTACAGACGGATATTATAATGTTATTCCATTAATCAATGGGGCAGTGTAAACATTTTGGAGTAAGGATACCATTTCTTGCCGAAAGCTTTTTGCGAATTCCAGACCTTACCGAAAAATTCGTCCTTGGCGCCTCGTTCATCCAGATAATCCTGGGCCCACTTGGTAAAGGTCCTGACGGTTTCCGGATCCATCTGCACTATAGTGATACCCTTTTCTTTGAAGAAGTCCATTGCTTCCAGATTTTTAGCCTCCATCCAGAGCCAGTCTTCTAAACGGGATTTCCATATGGCTGCATCCAACAAAACTTTCAGATCAGCCGGCAGTGCTTCATAGGATTTTTTGTTCACGATAAATTCCGTCTGGGAGGCGGGCTGGTGAATCCCCGGAACTTGAAGGTATTTGCAGACCTGCCAGATTCCCAGGCTTTTATCGAAGGCGGGAATACTGTATTCGGCGGCATCGATAACACCGCGCTGCAGGTTAGGAATGATTTCGCCGGCAGGCATGAACACAACGGGAAGGCCGTTCTTTGTCAAAACATCGCCCATAACCGGCATCATGCGCAGTTTGAGTCCTTTAAAATCTTTAAGTGTACGCAGAGGTTTCTTGGACCAGAGAAAAATTTCCATGGAGATCGGCGCACCCAGAAACACTTTGACGTTGTAGCCGTATTTATCATACATTTCCTGGAAAAGTTGTTTTCCACCGCCATATTCCAGCCACATCTGCATATCCACGACATTCAGACCGCCGGGAGCTGCGGTAAAGAGCGGTGCGACTGGGATTTTACCCACCCATTGCCCGGTATAACTGTAATTGACGTCATATACGCCGTCGCTTACGGCCTTGAGCCCTTCAAACGGAGGTACCAGGGCGCCTGCCGGATATACTTCCCAGATCAGCCTTCCCCCGGTCACTTCTTTGACTAAATTAGCAGTACGTACCAGTGTCTCATGGAAAAGCATTCCCGCCGGAACAAACCCCTGTACTTTCCACTTGATGACTTTGTCCTGTGCCATGGCCGACGACACCAAGGCAATCAGAAGCGCCATTACAGCTACGCCAACAAACAGCTTTTTCTTCATAAATGATTTCCTCCTTGTCTGAAATAAATTGTTTTAAGCGTTTTACCGTTCAAACGCCTAAAATACATCCTCTTGCCCCTCCTGCTTAAGCTGCATGAAATTTTTCACTGTTCATGCAACTCTCGCCCGGAAGGCGAACAATAAGGATACTCTAACCGGATGAGCTGCGGGGGTATCATCAGTAAAAAACAAGCCGCCGGCCCACAAGGCACTCTACCGGATACAGACATAAACAACAATCGAAATCTAAACCGGTAGAAAATGTCCTCTCATTATTATTAATGACACCCTTTTTTATTGCGCTTATGCACAAAGCGGTTCATCTTGACTGCAACTTTTCATGTATATTCAGTGCTAAAAAACGGGCTTATAATTTACTTGGCGCGCAGTTTAAAGCGCTGAATCTTTCCCGTCGGTGTTTTGGGAAGTGCTTCAACAAACTCAATCCAGCGCGGATATTTGTACTTGGCCATTTTATCAAGACACCACCGCTGTAATTCTTTGGCCAGTGCCTCCGACGGCTTTTGCCCCTGTTTCAGTACAACCCATGCCTTGGGCTTGACGAGTTTTTCTTCGTCTTCTTTACCTGTTACGGCTGCTTCCAGTACTGCCGGATGCTCAATTAAGCATGCCTCTACTTCCACCGGAGACACCCAGATACCGCCGACTTTCAGCATATCGTCGCCGCGGCCGGCACAAAAATAGTAACCGTCCTTGTCCCGGTAGTATTTATCGCCTGTATTGAGCCATTCGCCTTGCATTGTGGCGCGTGTTTTTGCACGTTTTTTCCAGTACAGCATGGCGGCGCTGTCGCATCTTACCATCATTGTACCCGGCTCGTCGACTTCCGCTTCCTTACCTTCATCATTCACGATCTTAAGTTCGTAATGCGGAGTTGCTTTTCCGCTTGCCCCCGGTCTGATATCATCAGGACGGTTGGAAATATATATGTGCAGCAGTTCCGTTGATCCGATACCGTCTAAAATATCTATACCATAACGGGCTTTCCATCTGTTGTAGAGTTCAGCAGGCAGAGCTTCGCCGGCTGATACGCAAAGGCGCAGGGAGCCGCAAGCATGCGCATCCGATGGTCCCGGATTCTTGAGGCCTGCTTCTTTGTCTCTCTGTTCCTGAAGAGCCAGCATTGCACCATAAAGGGTCGGTACACCGAAATATACAGTTGGTTTGAATTTTTTAAACAGATCATACATTCCTTCCGGCTTAGGCGCAGCTGAATGAAGAATTGTAGAACCGCCGACGGAAAATGCGAAATATCCGGCATTACCGAGACCATAGGCAAAGAACAGACGGGCTGCCGACAGGGTTATATCGCTTTCTTTCATACCCAGCACGCCCCGGGCATAGTTTACGGCCACTGTTTCCATGTCTTTATGCGCATGGATTACACCTTTAGGCGCTCCTGTTGATCCTGAACTGTACAGCCAGAAACAGTTATCATCAGCTGTCGTATAGGCGCATTCCAGGTTTTCCGAGGCCATATTATAAAGATGATTGTAAGGCAGATCCAATCCTGTAACTTCATTAATAACTACTACATCTCTGAGATAGAGCAGGTCTTCCTTGATTGCTTCTATCTGCGGAACGAGCGCGTCCGAGATAAAAAGAACTTTGGCGCGGCTGTCGTTAAGATAATATTTATAATCGTCCGGCATCATCATAGTATTGATGGGAATCGGATTAGCTCCGATTTTGATTGCGCCGTAAAATACACCAAGAAACATAGGTATATCCAGTACAAGCATCATGACACGATCATCAATCCCGATTCCCATTTTTTTGAGTAAATTACCGGTTTTGTTAATCATGGTCTGGAGTTCTTTATACGTTAAATTTTTGTGCTGCGAATAGACGGCTATCTTATCGCCGCGGCCTTCGCGAACGTTACGGTCGATTAACCAATCCGCTGCGTTGTAGAAATCTTCTCCGTAGTGCATGATGCCCCCAATTTTTATTACTTAAAACTTCTGGAATTCATTGATTCCCGTCAATGTCGTTATTCGGGCACTGTTAAAAATTAACCTTGTCCAGCCCTTTTAATCCTAAAATCTGTCTGGCTTCATCGGAGCTGGCCGGTTCCAGACTAAATTCTTTGGCAATTCTTTTTACTATATTGACCTGTTCTGCGCTGGTTTTGGCCAAAATACTCTTTCCTGCATAGATGGAATCTTCCAGACCAACTCTGACATTTTTAGCGCCCATAGCCATAGCAGTTGTTGTTATAGGTATCTGGAAACGGCCGCCTGCTGCCACCGACCAGGTAAAATTATTTTCACCAAGCACTTCTATGGCTTCGTCATGGATCAGTACCAGATGTTTTACGGAAGGAGTCATCCAGCCGACCATGGGACCAAAAACAAACTGGAGATGAACGGGGGTTTTTAAAAGATTTTCTTCTAAAAGCCATTTGACATAAGAGATATGTCCCAGTTCATAAATTTCCAGCTCCGGCTTCGTCTCAATTTCCAGAAAGGTCTTGGCGTAGATCATGTCATCACTGAAAGTCGGCCGGAAAGTAACATTTTTACACATCTCCAGGTAATCTTTTTCCCAATCGTATTTATATTTTTCAAAACGACCGGCAAGTTGAAATATGCCGAAATTAAAAGGCGCCGGATCAAAAGAGCACATCTCCGGCTTCAATTGTTTGATCGGGATCAGTTTTTCTTCCGTGGTCTGGTTCATGCCGCCGCCGGTGGTGGGAAGCAGAACAATATTGCATCTGGCTTTGATCCTGCTGCATACTTCCATAAAAAGTTCAGGACTGGATGTAGGCAGGCCGTTTTCAGGATTCCTGACATGAATGTGGGCAATAGCAGCACCTGCCTCATGTGCCACAACAGCATCTTCTACAATCTGATCCGGTGTTATGGGAAGATAGTCGCTCATGGTGGGGATATGAACAGAACCGGTGATTGCCGCTGTAATAATAATTTTGTTATCCATAATTATTCTATCCTTTTCATTTTTTTAACTTAAACCCTGTACGCATTTTATATGCCAAAATAATACCTTATAAATTCGACCGTTTGTCATTTGTAAAATGGATAATGTAGTTAAAAACTACAACAAAGTGTAGCAATTGACTACAAACCAATTATATAAACGCCACATCCTTCCCGGTGAGGAGACGGACATTGTTATTCCGCAAAGCCATGATCGCCCTCTCCATATTATCAACCCGCAATATGATGACTGCCTTGCCCTCCCGCTTTTCTATCATGGCATAAGCATATTCCACGCTGACATGCTCCCGGGCTATACATTCAAGAACATCCGCCATGCCACCGGGCCGGTCGGCAACTTCTACAGCGAGTACATCGTTTTCCATCAAATGGTACCCGTTTTTTTTCAACACTTCGACACATTGATCAGGATCGGCGACAATAATGCGGGCAGTCCCGAAATCGCGTGTTTCCGCCAGAGAGAGGGCCCGCAGATTAATGTTTTTTTCCGCCAAGCGGCGCGCCATCCCGGCCAGCGTGGCCGGTTTATTATCTATAAAGACAGATATCTGCCGAATAAAGTAGTTTTTGTCCTTCATGTTTATTCCGCCTCTCTTTCCTGCCGGGAACTCTCACAGATGAGTTTGGCCAGCGCGATAGAGTGCAACTTTTCTTCCGCTTTGGCTGTGCGCGAATCAATCAGGATGGGAACTTTGGCACCCATGCCCACATGGATGAGCATCCTTCCTGCGTAGTACTGGAGGCATTTGCAGAAGATATTGCCGGCTTCCAGATTAGGCATGATGAGAATATTTGCACTGCCTGCCACAGGCGATTCCACCCCTTTCGCACGGGCGGAAGCAAGATCTATGGCATTATCCAGAGCAAACGGACCATCAACCACGCAATCATCCACGGCTCCATCCTGGCACATTTTCACCAGGGCAACTGCGTCAATGGTTGATTGAAAATCAGGATGTACCTTTTCCGATCCGGACAGAAGCGCAACCTTCGGACTCTTGATACCGAGGCGATGCACAACGGCAACGGCATTCCTGATGATCTCCAGCTTCTGTTTAATGCCGGGGGATATGTTCACTCCACCATCGCTTACCAACACCAGACGGGCATCTTCTCTAACATCTTCATAGACTTCAACATCGCTGAAAAGACCGCTCTTGAGGTTCCCGGGCGATCCCAGAGCCGCCTGCAGGAACTTTGAGGTGACAACATCGCCTTTCATAAGAATATCGGCGCTACCCTCCCGGACTATCTGTGCAGCAACGGCGGCTGCCTTTATCGAATCCTTCTCATGAATAATCTCAAAGCTCCCTTTAGGAATGTCCTTTTTGTCCAGCATGATCTCGATCCATTCCTTGTTGCCGACCAGAGTAGGCAAAACGAGTTTCATCCGGGATGCCTGAACAATTGCATTGAGCGTTTCGTTTTCGTCTGCTGCCGCCACAACGATTCTTTTTGGTCCGCTTTTGGTTGCCGCTTCCATTAACTCCCTGAAGTTATGAATCATTGATGCTCCTCTTTTCATTCCTTCCTTTGACCAATCAAGGTTATGTTCCCCGTCCCTGCTTTGCCCATTTTTCTCCGGTTGTTACAGGGATTTTCTGATGTCTAAATTTTATAGCGTTGAATTTTCTTATAAAGGATGCTTCTGTCGATTTGCAGGATCTCGGAAGCTCTTTTTTTATTACCTTTTGTAACATTCAAAGCGTTAATAATGGCTTCCCTCTCCATTCTGACCTTTTGCTCGTTTAAATTCATTGGTTTTCCAATAGATTCTTTTATTACGCCATCAAATAATCTTGGTACAAATTTTTCAAAATGATAAGACTGCAGCTCTCCGGAGAGAGCAAAATTGGCGGCTCTTTCCAAAATGTGTTCCAGTTCCCGGACATTGCCCGGCCAGTGATACCCCTGAAAAGATTCCAGGATACCTTTGTGAATTCCGGTGATGTTCAGGCCCAGCTCTCTGTTTATTTTATTAATTAAATGCCTGACCAGATCGGGAATGTCGTCCAACCGCTCCCGAAGCGGCGGTACATATAAAGACACTACATTAATACGATAATATAAATCCTCCCGGAATTCTCCTTTCTCCACCAGCTCTCTCAGGTTCCTGTTGGAGGTGCATATCAGGCGGATATCCGGACGAATGTTTTTCGTACCGCCCACCCTTTCAAACTCTTTTTCCTGAATAGCCCTTAATATTTTGGATTGCAGAGGCAGCGGCAATTGATCTATTTCATCGAGAAATAATGTCCCCTGGTGCGCCAATTCGAATTTTCCGGGCTTACCGCCCTTTTTTGCACCGCTGAATGCGCCTTCTTCATAACCGAATAATTCCGATTCGATCAGTTCGCGGGGAATGGCGGCACAATTCAAGGCGATAAAGGGATGATGGCTGCGGTGGCTCGCCTGATGAATGGCGTGGGCAAACAATTCCTTGCCCGTCCCCGTCTCGCCGGTTATTAATACGGTTGATTTTGTTTGCGCTACTTTTTTGACCAGTTCTTTTGTTCCCTGCATCTTCACGGAAGAACCGATGATGTTATTTAAAGAGTATTTGGATCCCCTTAATTTCTGCAATTCATTTTTAAATTGATTCATCTCGTCGTTCAAACGAGCTATTATATCCATTGTCGAGAGCGTATTCAGACATTCCGTGGTGTTTACGGAAGAATAAGCAAACACACCGACTACCTTCTTATCTTTGATAAAGGGAACGTAACTGGCCACAACTTTTTCGCCGTTAAACAGGGTAAAAAGCCGGACCTCCGGATTTCCTTTTTGTCGGACTATCGGAATGTATGTATTGGGAACAATTTCAACAACAGGACGGCCGATTATCTCTTTTGCTTCACGATTCAATATTTTTGCATAGTGGTCGTTGACAGCAGCGATTCTGTCTTGCGAATCCGTTACTATAGCGACAGTCATTTTAAACAGGCTGTCAAATATCAAATCATGAATTTCGTTGCTTGTTAAGGTCTCTTTCAAGTTATTTCTTCTTTCGAATAATATACTATTAATAGATACCTATGATGTGTCTGCACGATAACACTTATTGAATTGTAAGAATTGCTTAGCAAAAAGTGTGGGAAAAAACAACACATTTCCGAACATGACGGCCAGGAAAGGAATTTTAACAATAATAACTATGGGATAATGAAGAGTTCTTTATTATCATTAGATCAAAACACCTGTTACAGTTTCTCCGCCCGATCATTATTGTTGTATGTTCTAAGCATAAAAAAGCCGCACATTCTTTTACAAAGTGCGGCTTTTTTATAATGTATAATATTTGATTCTACATATTTTTCGCAGCCTGTTCTATTCCTTTTTTAATGGAATTCAATTTTTCCGGACTCATTTTTACCGATATGCCCATCACGAGAGTCCGTCCTAAAATATCTTCCGCCTGGGGAATGCTCTCTCTCGTATATTGCACTTTACCTTTGTAAGTCGGATCGGTAAACGGATATTTTTTGGAACTGGCCGTGGAACGCGCCAGAAAATGTTCCCAGTTCGGAACATAATGCCATAAATTTCTTTTGTAGCAGACGGTATCCACGCCTTCGGCCGAAAGCATATTCTGAAACCTTTGCGCCAGGCCTTCCTCCGGCAGATTGAAAGCCAAGAAGGTGGCGGAATCTCCCGCCGGATCAGGAAGTGTACGGAACTTCACACCCGGAACCTGGGCCAGTGCATCTTTAATAATCTGTTTATTTTTCTTTTGTTCAGCTACAATATAATCAAGCTTGTGCAATTGCGCGAGCCCCAACGCCCCTTGCAATTCATTCATCCTGTAATTGAAGCCGAGGATCGTTCTGCCTTCCAGAGCACGGCTGACTTGGGGATTATGATCGTGGCCGTGGTCGTGATACCATTCGGCACGGTGATACAAATCAAGACTATCGGTGATTATCATCCCGCCTTCACCGGTGGTTACGGTTTTCACATAGTCAAAACTGAAACAGCCCATCTCACCGAAGCTGCCCAGTTTCTTACCCTGAAAGCTTGCTCCGCAACCTTGGGCGTTATCTTCCAGGACCAGCAGTTTGTTCTTGCGGGCCACTTCCATAATTTTATCGATTCTGGCTGCTGAACCACACATGTGTACAGGAATTATGGCTTTGGTGTATGGTGTTTTTTTTCTTTCAATTTCCTGCGGATCAAGGTTGAGCGTGTCGTCAATATCAACCATAACGGGAATGGCACCCACTTCCATAACTGCTTCATAAGTCGCCAAAAACGTGAAGCACGGTACCAGTACTTCATCTCCGGGACCGACATCGAGTGCCGTAAGCGCTACCTTGAGTGCCGCCGAACCGGAAGTTACTCCCAAAGCATAACCTGCTTTGCAATATCCGGCAAATTCTTCTTCAAATTGTCTTACTTTATAGATGCCTCTTCTTTCTTTATCAAAACCATATCTCATCAGGATGCCTGTTTCGAGCACATCCATTACTTCCCTGATTTCTTCTTTGCCGATCATTTCTGCACCAGCCATGTATTCCTCCTTGAATTAATTCAATAAACCTGTCCTGTGACCATTCCACATTGCAGCGCAATGTCATCATCAATAGGCATCGGTATATATTTCGATTGCATTTTCTCTGGTAACTTTGCGGGGATTATTTTCCAGCGGCCGCGCCACCGTGAGCGCCACATCGGCCAGCGCCGGAAAATCCTTTTCCTTAATACCGAACTCGGCCAGAGAACTGGCGATGCCGCAATCTTCAATTAAGGCCTCCACGGCTTCCAGCGCCAGATAGGCGGATTCGCGTACCGGTAAATCATCCACAGCTTCTCCCATTGCATCGGCAATATCGGCAAACTTATCGAGGGCGGCAGGCAGATTGAAAGCCATGACCGAAGGCAGCATCAGGGTATTGGCCAGCCCATGACCAATGCCGTATTTGCCGCCCAGCGGATAGGAAAGCGAATGTACAGCCGTGACTCCCGCATTAGCCAAGCCTAATCCGGCATACAGACTCGCCAGCAGCATATTTTCCCGCGCCTGCAAGTTTTTACCGTCATGAACACAGGTGCGCAGATTTCCGGCAATGATCGCTATTGCATCGAGAGAGAATAGTTCGCTCATAGGTGAGGCATTCACGGATGTGTATGATTCAATGGCATGACACAGTGCGTCAATGCCTGTTTCAGCTGTGGGACGGGGAGGCAGGGAAAGCGTCAGTTCCGGATCCAGCAGCGCAAGCTCCGGATAAAGATAGGGACTGTTCATGCCTTCTTTTTTCTTTAGATTCTTACGAACAAAAACAGCAGTGAAAGTAACTTCGCTGCCGGTCCCGGCCGTTGTGGGAATCATTATTTTCGGCAGACCGGGCCGGACAACTTTATTCAACCCCAGATAATCGACCGCACTTCCTTTATTCGTGGCAATAACGGCTATCGCTTTGGCTACATCCATGGCACTGCCACCTCCGATGCCGATAACTAGGTCGCATTTATTTTTAACGGCAAGGGCGGCACCTTCATCGGCAAGTTCAATGCGGGGCTCCGGCTCGACCTTGTCATAAACAGTATATTTCATACCTTCCGGAATAAGCAGATTGGCCACTTTTTCCTGAAAACCGGCCTGGGCCAGATTTTTATCAATAACCACCAACGGATTTTTGGCATTCAGTTCCTTAATATGATTTACTAAACCGTGAAAAGACCCGCTACCGAAAATAATTTTTTTCGCTCCGGTAAAAGAAAATATTTTCCTCATAAAATTAACCCTCCATTGGTCTTGTCTGCAATAGTTAATGTTTTATTTTGCAGCAGGAAGACAAAATATTCGTGCCAGCTTATTTCTTACTTACCGGCTTTTCCTATGAGAGATGTCCTCTAAAGTCAAGTTGTTTTGTGGCGCGCCGCCCATGCCAGTTGGCGGCAGATTCCACGAATTATCTTTACTTCCCGGGACAATAACCCACCCCGGGCAAAAAACCTGCGTAGATGCATCATCCAATACTCAGGATTTTCCGGATTCAAAAAACCGATTTCCGCGAGCAGCTCCTGAATTTGCGCGTACATTCCCTCCAGTTCCGCCGAGCGCGCCCACTTGAGCGGTGCTGGATCATTCGGAGGCAGTGTCGCTGTGAAAATTTCATAACAGAGAATCATTACCGCATGAGAAAGGTTAAGCGATTTAAAATCTCTGGTGGAAGGAATAGTAACGACAGCATGACAATAATGTAATTCTTTGTTTGCCAGACCCGTATCTTCGGGCCCGAAAAGTAACGCCACCTTGTTTTTGCGGGCCAGAAGAACGATTTTCTGCGCAACGTTGCGCGGAGTACCAAAAGGTCCGCGGGCTTTACCAACACGGGCGGTTGTCCCCACAATATATTGAAAATCAGCAAGCGCTGTGTCGATATCGTCAAAATATTTTATTTTATCCAGAACATCGACGGCCAGATGTGTTGATCTTTGTTTCATCTCGGCAGGATTTAATTCGGCAGCTCCCACAACAACGATATTCCCGATGCCCATGTTTTTTGCTGCGCGCGCGACAGCCCCGACATTTCCGGCATATTTTGGTTTATACAAAACAATGCTGATGTTTTTTGTGACAGATTTTCCCTGCATTTTCCTGCCTCCCGAAAAAATTCTTTTTATTCCAGGAAGAAAAGAAATGCACGGATAATTTTTATTTGCCTGCACCATATCCTTTTGCTATTAATACATTATGGAAAATCAACTGCAAGAATTGGCATTAGCGGCACAAAAAATGGGCTGGAATTTAAGTACCGGACAACTCACGCAATTTGACCTCTATCAGCAGGAATTATTACGGTGGAATGCAAAAATAAATTTGATTTCCGCAAAGTCGGCCCGGGAAATCGTGGGCAGACATTTTCAGGATTCTCTGACGGCTTTGCACTTCATTGAAAAAAAAGACGCCCGTCTTATAGATATAGGGTGCGGCGCTGGTTTTCCCGGTATTCCCTTAAAAATCGCCCTGCCTTCCCTTAAGCTTTATCTTGTGGAAATAAACCGCAAAAAAGTTTCTTTCCTGAAACACATTCTCCGCTTGCTGAATCTGACGGACGCTTTCGTTTTAGCAAACCGTGTAGAAATTTTGCAGCAAGCCGAAAATTGGCAATTTTTTTTCGATATTATGATTTCCCGGGCAGCTTTCAAGCTGCCGGAGATGCTGTCTTACGGGACATATTTTCTCGTCCCGGGAGGCACTCTAATTGCGCTCAAAGGCAGTGATATTAAATGTGAATTTTCACCGCAAAATGCCACGGCCTTTCCTTATAATTATTATCAATTATTTCAATATAATACAATTCAAAGCAGCTCCGGCTCCCCGCGAAAAATTATTGTCGGAAAAAAGACAAAATAAGGTAAAAAAACCTTCTAAAAATAACTTTTTTATGCTAGGTGTAACGGCAGTTTGGCTTGGGGATCTTTCCGGGCCGCTCCTTATAAAATAATGAATAATATTATATGTATAGCGAATCAAAAAGGTGGGGTCGGTAAAACGACCACCGCGATTAATTTATCTGCTTCTCTGGCTGCCGCCGAAAAAAAAACGCTGCTTATTGACGGTGATTCCCAGGGTAATACGTCAAGCGGCATGGGAATAGATCGCAGCGCATCCCGGACCAAAAATTTATATTCCGCCATGATCGGTCAAGAACCGCTGGAAAAAGTTATTTTTTCTACGGAGATACCACACCTTGATGTAATTCCGGCGAATCAGGATTTGATCGGCCTGGAAGTTGAATTTGTCAATGTCGAAGAACGGGAAGTACGGCTGCGGCATTTATTAAAATCAATGGACAGGAGCTATGAATTTATAGTAATTGACTGTCCACCGTCATTGGGAGTGATGACAATCAATGCCCTGGTCGCTTCCGACTATCTGATAGTTCCCCTGCAGTGCGAGTACTTTGCAATGGAGGGATTAGGTTATTTGTTGAACACCGTAAAATTGGTGCAAGCCCAATTAAATCCACGCTTATCTTTAGGAGGTATATTGCTGACCATGTTTGATGCGCGTAATTTGCTTTCTCACCGGGTCAGCGAAGATGTGCGTAAACATTTCGGCAATAAGGTATTCCAAACGGTAATACCACGCAATGTCCGGCTTTCGGAAAGCCCCAGTCATGGATTACCCATAATACTTTATGACATTAAATCGCGCGGAGCCATCACATATATGGAACTGGCGCAGGAAATACTTCAACGAGGATTGTAAATGGCACAAAAAAATGCACTAGGTAAAGGACTGGGTGCCATGTTTCCCGATCTGCTTACCGGCTCGGACAGACAACCACCTCTTGTAAAGTGTGGTATCGAAGAGTTGCAGCCCAATCGTTATCAGCCGCGGAAAAACTTTAACGATCAAGACCAGAAACAACTTATTGCATCGATTAAAAAAAACGGCATTATTCAACCGATAATTGTGCGCAAGCAGGGCAATGGTTATGAAATTATCGCGGGTGAACGCCGCTGGCGTGCTGCTCAGGCCGCAGGTTTAAAAGATGTACCCATTGTTATTCGCGAAGCGACAGACATGGAAGCGGCGGAAATGTCGCTCATCGAAAACATTCAGCGGGAAGAATTAAATCCGCTGGAAGAAGCGAATGCCTATTTGACACTGAGCGAAAAATTCGGCCTGTCTCAGGAAGAAATTTCTGCGCGTGTTGGCCGCGATCGCTCTACAATAGCCAATACAATCCGGCTTTTAAAATTGCCGGCCCGGGCAAAAACTTCTTTAGTGGAAAAAAAAATCACTTCCGGCCACGCCCGCTGCCTGCTGTCACTTTCCTCCCTGGATGAACAAAACAAAACGCTGGAGATGATTTTTAAAAAAGGATTGAATGTCCGGGAAACAGAGTTGTTAATACAGAAACTTAAAAAACAACCAGGTAAAAAGGCTATTCTTAAAGACCGTTATCTGGCGGATCTGGAAAAGGCTCTGGCTCGTAAATTCATGGCCAGAGTTCAAATAAAAGGCAGCTCTAAAAAAGGAGCCATCGAGGTTCGCTTTACGTCTTTGGATGAATTAAATCGTCTGGCTGGTCTCATTCTGGACGATTTAAAATAATATTATTTCCCTTAATACTCTATCAACAGATGTTGATAACTTTGTTTATAAAAGGTTGATTTGTGGAAGCTCTCTGGGATAAAACTACTAAAATTATTCAAGATAAATTAAGTAAACAAAATTTTGATACCTGGATAAAACCGATTAAGATTGTTTCTCTGGAAGACCGGTGTGTTCAACTTGCCGTTCCCAATAAGTTTTTTAAAGACTGGCTTTTAGATAATTATTTCTCTACAATCAAGCATTCTCTGGAACATATTGTCGGGCTGGAAATTGACGTTGAATTCGTACTTTCCAAAGAGAAGGAAAAAAAGCCCCAAGCTACTGAAAAAATATCCGAACATACAAAAAGTTCAACTGTAATAGATAATAAAACCAAATATTTATCTCCATTGAACGGTAATTACACTTTTGAAAGGTTCGTCGTTGGTCCTTGTAATCAATTTGCCCATGCCGCCTCCATCGCCGTCTCCAAGCAACCGGCAAAAAATTATAACCCTCTTTTTATCTACGGTGGATCAGGACTTGGTAAAACCCACTTACTGAATGCCATTGGGTTATTGACGGTATCAACTCATCCGGATTTGCATGTATTATACTTATCAGCTGAGGAATTTATGAACGAAATGATCAATTCCATTCGTTACGACCGGATGCCTAAGTTTAGAGAAAGGTACCGAAATATCGGCTGTTTATTAATTGATGATATTCATTTTCTGGCGGGTAAAGAACGTACACAGGAAGAATTTTTTCATACTTTTAACACTTTACACGATTCAGGAAAGCAAATAGTTGTTACCAGTGATAAATTTCCAAAAGATATTCCTAATTTAGAGGGAAGATTACGATCAAGGTTTGAATGGGGATTAATTGCCGATATTCAACCGCCGGAGATTGAAACTAAAATAGCCATCATCGAAAAAAAAATGCAGGAAAATAAAATATCTCTACCAGGTAATGTTGCTCATTATATTGCTTCCCAAGTAGAATCAAATATCCGTGAACTGGAAGGATTTTTAGTAAGAATATGTGCCTATTCTTCTCTTACAGGAAGAGAAATTAATCTTGATCTTGTTAAAGAAGTTTTAAGAAAATTACTAAAACATAATGAAAAGAGAGAAGTAAGTATTGATGAAATTATAAAACTGGTTGCAGGAAAATTAAATATAAAAATATCTGATATAAAATCACATAATAAGAATAAAAATATGGTATTAGCCAGACAAATAACTATGTATTTGGCCAGAAAAATAACCAATCAATCATTTCCTGACATCGGTCAAAAAATAGGAAATCGTGATCATTCAACAGTTATTTATGCTAATAATAAAATATTAAAAGGAATAGAGTCGGATAATAAGTTAAAACTTTTAATTCAGGAAATTGAGAACAATTTAACCAACAATAATTAAAGTTTTAATATATTCGTTCTCCACAGTTATATATAAAATATAATACTGAAATTATTACAAAAATATATTTAATCAACATATAAACAGGCATATATTACTAATACTAGTTTTATATATATAAAGAAAAAATAATAAATAATAAAACACAGGGGGAAGGTATGGAGATTAAAATAAATAGAAACACCTTTCTGGATGGTATTCAAAAAACATTGGGAATTGTTGAGAAAAAAACAACCATGCCTATTTTGAATAATATACTTCTCACCGGAGAAGTAGGTAAATTGAAAATTGTCGCGACGGACAGGGAGATTAGTTTGATTTCCTATTATGATGCAGAGGTGGCGGAAAAGGGAGAAATAACTCTTTCGGCAAAAAAACTCTATGAAATGGTCAGAGAAATTCAAGGGGAAGTAATTAATTTTACAAAGATTAATAATATTGTAAAGATATCATGCCAGAGGGCTGTTTATAAGATTCCCGGTTTGCCGGCAGATGATTTTCCCAGTATCAGTGATGATAGTGATGTTAAATTTTATAATATTTCCGGTAGTGTGATTAAAGATTTAATTACTAAGACGTCATTTGCTATGGCTACAGATGAAATGAGAAAAAATTTGAATGGAGTTTTATTGGAGGATGGATCGGATGGAAATAATTGTTTTTTTAGAATGGTAGCTACTGATGGTCATAGGTTGGCTTTGGCTAAAGGTGAAGCATCGGAGATTTTTCAAGAAATAACAAAAGGTGTTATTGTTCCCCGTAAGGGTTTAATGGAAATAAAAAAAATAATTGATGAAAATGAAAATGTGGGAATCGGCATGCATAAGAATATGTTGATCTTAAGAACGGAAAATACGGTCTTAAAGGTAAGTTTGGTGGATGCGGATTACCCTGACTATAAAAGAGTAATTCCGGCGGAAAAAGGAATTGGTGTGGTGTTGGAGAAGGAGCCTTTCCTTCATGCTTTAAAAAGGATGAATGTGGTGTCTTCAGAGCGTTACAGTGGAGTAATTCTATCTTTTTCCACAGGAAAGATGACACTGAATTCAACAAACCTTGATGTCGGAGAAGCAATGGAGGAAATAGATATTAAATACAGCGGCGATGATTTAGATGTCGGATTTAATGTCAATTATCTTATAGATGCAATATCTGTAATAAATGGAGACAGTATTTTATTTGAGGTTGGTCAGGGATTAAAACCATCTGTAATTAAGCCTGCGGATAATGATAATTTTTTGTGCATTATCATGCCGCTTAAAATTTAGTTATGAAAGTTCAATTACAATAAGGGAGTTTAAATTTTTTTATGACTCATAAGTATGATGCTGATAGTATAAAGGTATTGGAAGGTCTGGAAGCTGTACGTATACGTCCTTCGATGTATATAGGGTCTACAGGTAAGGAAGGATTACATCACCTGGTGTATGAGGTTGTTGATAATAGTATTGATGAAGCGGCAGGCGGTTATTGTGATACAATTTTAGTAAAAATTAGAGTTGATAATAGTGTTGTTGTTGATGATAACGGCCGTGGCATACCTGTGGATATTCATAAAACAGAGGGTGTATCGGCTGCGGAAGTTGTTATGACCAAGCTTCATGCCGGTGGTAAATTTTCCAATGACTCTTATAAAATTTCCGGTGGACTGCATGGAGTTGGTGTGTCTGTGGTAAATGCACTATCTAAAATGTGTGAGCTGGAGGTACGCAGAGACGGTAATGTTTATGTTCAAACATACACTCGTGGCGTGCCCAATGGTCCTCTGGAGATGGTTGGTAAAACCAGGGGAAAAGGAACGAAGGTAACATTTTTACCTGATGATGAGATATTTGAAGATACGGAATTTAGTTTTGACGTTATTTCAAACCGGTTAAGGGAGTTGGCATTTCTTAATTCCGGTGTAAAAATAATTCTTAATGATGAAAGAACCGAAAAAACAAGCGAATTCTTTTATAAAGGCGGTATTATTTCTTTTGTTGAGTATATCAACCGTAATAAAAAAGTTTTACACAAGGATCCGATTTTTGTATCCGGGGCGAAAGAAGATTGTTCTGTTGAGGTTGCTCTGCAATACAATGAAACATACCTTGAAAATATCTTTGCTTTCGCCAACAGTATTAATACTACAGAAGGGGGAACTCATCTGATTGGTTTCCGTTCTGCACTGACCCGTGTATTTAATAACTATGCCGCCAATAATAAAATAATCAAAGACGGTAAAGAATCATTGCGTGGTGAGGATTTACGCGAAGGTCTGGCTTGTGTCATCAGTGTAAAAGTAAAAAATCCGCAATTTGAGGGACAGACTAAAACCAAGCTCGGCAACAGTGAAGTACGCGGTTTGGTGGAAGGTATTGTTTACGAAAAAATCGGCAACTACCTGGAAGAAAATCCGGCTATTGCCAAGCAAATACTTAGTAAATGCATGGAGGCTGCTCGTGCCAGAGAAGCGGCGCGGCGCGCCAGGGAACTTACTCGTCGCAAGAGTGCCCTGGAGGTAGGAGCTCTTCCGGGAAAACTGGCTGATTGTCAGGAAAAAGATCCGGCGCTCAGCGAAATTTATTTAGTTGAGGGGGATTCCGCCGGTGGTTCCGCCAAGCAAGGACGTGACCGCAAAAACCAGGCAATTTTACCTCTGCGCGGTAAAGTTTTAAACGTAGAAAAAGCCCGTTTTGATAAAATGCTGCAAAATGAAGAAATCAAAACAATGGTTACTGCCTTTGGAGCGGGAATTGGTGCCGACGATTATGATATCAGCAAATTGCGGTACCATAAAGTCATTATTATGACAGATGCCGATGTGGATGGTGCTCATATTCGTACACTTCTTTTAACATTTTTTTTCCGTCAGATGCGGGAGTTGATTGAAAGAGGTTATTTATTTATTGCTCAGCCGCCGCTTTATAAAGTTGTAGAGAAGAAAAAGGAGATCTATCTGCAAAATGAAGAAAGCATGAAAAATTACGTCTTAGAAAACGGAGTAGAAAAGGTCAAATTGGTAATGGGTGACGGTTCTCCCTTCCCGGCAACCGGTAATAAATTGCTGGCCTTGATTAAAAAAGTAATGCGGATTGAAGATTTAATCGACCGTTTTGAAAAGGAAGGACATGATAGAAACGTAATTCGCATCCTGGCCGGTGATCCAACCTTAACCGATGACAGCTTTAAAAATGACCGATTGCTTCTGCCGATTGCAGCAAGAACAGTCGGGGTCATAGGTGTTAATTCGGCCAATTTTCAAATAGACACTGATCAGGATCATGGTGGATTTAAAATTATCTTCACATTACAAAAAAACGGTCAAACCCAGGCAACACCTATGGACAGAGAAATGTTCCGCACACCGCAGTTTACAGAAATAAGAGCACTGCTTGCTCAAGTATCGATTATCGGGGAAGCTCCCTATCGTGATCTGGCCGATGAAACGGCGCCGGTTGTTTTGGACAGCGCCAAAGCTCTGGTGGAGCATATTATTATTTTAGGTAAAAAAGGATTGACTGTTCAACGCTACAAAGGTCTTGGTGAAATGAATCCCGAACAGCTCTGGGAAACAACCATGAATCCGGAAAAGCGCACACTCCTGCAGGTGGGTGTCGAAGACGCAGTCCTGGCCGATGAAATATTTACCACGCTTATGGGTGACCAGGTGGAACCGCGGCGCGATTTTATTTTTCAAAACGCCATGCATGTTTCCAATTTAGACATCTAACTACGCCCGAGAAAACATAACGATTGTGCCGGAAAAAACTGCCGGCTTGGTTAATCCGAAGAGAGGAAGGAACAAAATGGAACGAGATATCCACCATAAGCAAACGCTGGTGAATATAGAAGATGAAATGAAGAAATCATACATGGATTACTCCATGAGTGTTATCATCGGCCGGGCGCTGCCCGATGTACGTGACGGACTCAAACCGGTCCATCGACGCATTTTATATTCTATGTATGAAATGGGTTACCGTCACAATAAACCATATAAGAAATGTGCCCGCGTAGTAGGTGATATTATGGGGAAATATCATCCGCACGGCGACGCAGCAATTTATGACACTATGGTGCGCATGGCACAGGATTTTTCTTTGCGTTACATGCTGATTGATGGACAGGGTAATTTCGGTTCGATTGATGGTGATCCTCCTGCAGCCATGCGTTATACGGAAAGCCGCTTATCGCGTATTGCCGACGAGGTAATGGCTGACCTGGAGAAAAATACGGTCGATTATGTGCCTAATTATGATGAATCTTTGACGGAGCCGTCAATTCTCGCAACGCGCCTGCCACTATTACTGTTGAACGGAACATCAGGTATTGCCGTCGGTATGGCAACCAATATTCCACCCCACAATCTTACCGAAATCATTGACGGTACCATTGCCCTCATTCAAAATCCGGAAATTACCATCGAGCAACTGATGCGTCATATTCCCGGACCGGATTTTCCAACGGCCGGTTTTATTAATGGCCGCGAAGGCATTTTAGCTGCTTATAAAACAGGTCGCGGCATTGTCCGTGTGCGGGCGCGGGCGCTGATTGAAAAGAATGCCCGCAACGACCGGGAAACAATTGTTGTCACCGAGTTGCCTTATCAGGTCAACAAGGCATCGCTGATCGAAAAAATAGCTGAACTGGTGCGCGATAAAAAAATCGGTGGTATTGCGGATCTTCGTGACGAGTCGGACCGTGAAGGTATCCGCGTAGTCATCGATCTCAAGCGTGATGAGAATTCCGCGGTCATTCTTAATCAGCTTTATAAATTTACGCAAATGGAAGTTTCCTTCGGTATTAACATGCTGGCAATTTCCGAAGGACGTCCGCAGGTTTTTAATCTCAAGGAGGTTCTCGAGAAATTCGTTGCCTTCCGGCAGGATGTAGTAGTCCGACGCACGCAATTTGATCTGGCCCGTGCCAAGGAACGGGCGCACATTTTGGAAGGCTACATTATCGCCTTAAATAATATTGATGAAATTATTAAAGTGATCAAGGCATCGAAAAACGCTGTCGATGCGTCGGTAGCCTTGTGTGCAAAGTTTAAATTATCGGAAATTCAGGCCAAGGCCATTCTGGAAATGCGACTGCAACGCCTGACCGGTCTGGAACGGGCAAAGATTGATGAAGAGTACGCTGAGGTAACCAAGCTTATTGCTAAGCTGGCCGGTATTCTGGCGGATCCGCAAAAAGTGCTGCAGGTAATCAAGGAGGAACTTCTGGAAATAAAAGAACGTTACGGCGATGAGCGCCGGACGGAAATTGTCGCCAGCAGTGAAGATATTGATATTGAAGACATGATTGTCGAAGAAGATATGATGGTTACTATTTCCCATGGCGGCTACATTAAAAGAAACGCCGTAAGTCTTTATAAAAGCCAACATCGAGGTGGACGCGGCAAAATGGGTATGGGTACAAAGGAAGAAGATTTTGTGGAAAAAATCTTCATTGCCTCGACACATAATTACCTGCTTGTCTTTACCAATACGGGAAAGGTTCACTGGCTCAAGGTTTATCAGCTGCCGCAGGCGGGCCGCGCCGCTAAAGGCAAGGCGATCGTCAATCTGCTGAATTTGGCTCCGGGCGAGCGGGTGAGCGCGACCTTGCCGGTGCGTGAATTTGCCGCCGATAAGTTTGTGGTGATGGTGACGAAAAAAGGCGTAATCAAGAAAACGGATCTTGCCGCTTATTCCAATCCACGGTCCGGCGGGATAATTGCCTTATCGATTGATGAAGGCGATGAACTGGTTGATGTTCATCTGACGATGGGGAATCAGGATATATTCCTGGCCACAAGACTTGGCATGGCAATCCGTTTCAAAGAAGACGACGTCCGTGACATGGGCCGGACAGCCCGCGGTGTGAGGGGCATCAATCTGGATGAAGGCGATGATGTCATCGGCGTGGAAATTCCCGCGAGCGGAACGTTTATGCTGACCGTTTCCGAAAACGGCTTCGGCAAGTGCACACCTATCGAAGAATACCGCGTACAAACCCGCGGCGGGAAAGGGACGATGAATTTAAAGACGGTTCCCAAAGTGGGCAATGTCTCCGGAGTGCTCCAGGTTACCGGAGAAGAAAATATTATGCTGATCAGCAATGCCGGAAAAGTCATCAGGCTTAAGGTCCAGGAAGTGCCGGTCAATCATCGTGTTACTCAAGGCGTCAAGTTGATTGAACTTGATCCGGAAGAAAAATTGGTCGGCGTCGCCCGCACGACCTCCGAAGGCGAAGATAAAGACGAAGGTACAAACGGCAACGGCATGGATGAAGCCGATTCTGAACCGGCACCGGAAGAAACCGAAGAATAAAAAATTATAATTCTGTTATAACGGTGGGGCTGATCAATCAGCCCCACCGTTTTTGTTACACCCAGGCCCAGGATAAATAAAATCTTCCGATTCCCTACTTGTTGAACCTGTAACATTCGGCTATACTTTCCCCATGGAAAAATACAGACTGTTTGACCATACCGCTGATATTGGAATGGAAATTTTCGGGCGGACGAAACACGAGTTATTTTCTAATGCCGCCTGGGCTCTGGAAAATGTTTTATTAACCCGCGGTGAGCAATGCACAAACTCCGGACGGCGCAAGACAATAACCGTGGAAGGGGCGGATGTGGCGGATTTGCTGATTAATTTTTTGCGGGAGCTCCTTTATCTATTCAATGGTTTAGGTCTGGTGATGAAGAATTGTACGGTAGCCGAATGCAGGACCAGAAGACTGGTTGTGCAGTTGGTTGTTGAGCCGTTCAATGACAGAGAGCATGTGATCAAAACGGAGCTTAAAGCAGTCACTTACCATGGTTTAAATGTGGAAAAGATAAAGACCGGCTGGAAGGCAAGGGTGATTTTCGATGTCTGATATCAAGCTCGAAAGAATAGACCATAATCGCCTGCTGATTCCTCAAAGCGGAGCTATGAATGTTCCCGGAATAATTTATGCCAATGAAAAGCTCCGGGAGCTTTTGAAAGACGATGAAAGCGCCAAACAGGTTGTTAATGTTGCCTGCCTGCCCGGCATTGTCAATTATTCCCTGGCCATGCCCGATGTCCACTGGGGTTATGGGTTCCCCATCGGCGGAGTGGCGGCCTTTGATCTGGAGGCAGGCATCGTTTCTCCCGGCGGGGTAGGTTATGATATTAATTGTGGCTGCCGCCTGATTGGAACAAATTTGTCCGGAGATGATATTCGGGAGAAAATAGATGATTTAACCAAGGCTTTGTATCATTATATACCGTCCGGCGTCGGTTCGACGGGTGCCGTGAAATTGTCTGGCAAAGATCAGAAAAGGGTTCTGGAAGAGGGTGCTTTGTGGGCGGTAAAAAACGGTTTTGGCCGCGCTGAGGATTTAGAAGCAACGGAAGACGGAGGAAAGCTTCCGGGCGCGGATCCCGAAAAAGTTTCCGCACGGGCTTTAGAGAGAGGTAAGCAGCAGCTAGGAACACTCGGTTCCGGCAATCATTTTCTGGAAATAGAAATCGTCAGGGAAATATTTCATGAAACTGCCGCGCGATCGTTTGGATTGAGGAAAGGCCAGATCGTGATTATGATTCACAGTGGTTCGCGCGGCCTGGGGTATCAGATTTGTGATGACTATCTGGCGCTGATGGTGAAACATGCCCGGGAAACCGGCATCGAATTGCCCGATCGGCAACTGGCGTGTGCCTATCTGAATTCACCGCGGGGACATAATTATCTCGCGGCTATGGCCTGCGGCGCCAATTATGCCTGGGCCAACCGGCAGCTGCTGATGCACCGCACACGGGAGGTATTCGAAAAAACTTTACATCTCTCGCCGCGGGAACTGGGCATGCACCTGATTTATGATGTCTGCCACAACATCGCTAAAATCGAGTCTTTTGCTGTGGGTGGCAAAATCCGGAAACTGTGCGTACACCGCAAAGGTGCTACCCGGGCGTTTCCTGCCGGACATGAATTAGTTCCGCCTAGATACAGGGATGTTGGACAGCCGGTTCTGATTCCCGGAGATATGGGCACAGGTTCTTATGTTCTGGTAGGACAGGCCAAGGCGATGGAGGAGACTTTCGGTTCAGCCTGCCATGGTGCCGGTCGGCTGATGAGCCGGACGCAGGCTACCAAGGCCTGCCGCGGCCGTTCCATTGCCCGGGAACTTTACGATCAGGGTGTTATAGTAATGGCCGGAAGCAAAGGGACGCTTGGTGAAGAGATGCCGGAAGCCTATAAAAATCTGCATGCTGTTGTGCAGGTGATGCATGAGGCGGGGATTGCCGGAAAAGTGGCCCGTCTTGCGGCGCTGGCCTGCATCAAGGGCTGACATGTTAGTGCTGGAAATATTTAACAAGTTGTTATAAGGAAACGCGTAAATCACCTTGGGGGATACAGATGGTCGAGATTATTTTTGACAAAAATGAAGATTGGGAGAACAGGGTTTTATGCAGTGACGGCTCTTGTATCGGCACGATTGGTCCCGACGGCCGCTGCAAAGAATGCGGCAAACCTTATGAAGGTGATCTTAAGTTCACTCCCTCTGTCGAAACTGTTCCCGGTATAACCGGCAAGGAGTTCAGTGCCCCGACCCAGAATCCGGCATCAGATAAAATCAGCGCTACGGACGATGTAATTTCCGATGCAGATTGGGAGAACAGGGTTTTGTGCAGTGACGGTTCTTGTATCGGCACCATCGGGTCCGACGGCCGCTGCAAAGAGTGCGGCAAGCCTTTAGATCAGAATTAATTCCAGAAATTATCTGAGATTATTTCACAATAAAGTTTATACGCCGCCTTTTCCCGTAAGGAAAGGGCGAATGTTTTTAGAAGGAGTTGGAAATGAAAAAAACATTTATGCCGGATTTTGAAACGGCGGAAGAACTTGCAGCTCGTCAGCTTGCCGGGCTGCAATGGACCGTAGCGCATGCCTACCACGGCTCTGACTTTTACCGGCAGCGGTTTGATGAAGCGGGTATTAAGCCGGAAGATATTAAAAGCCTTGACGATCTGCAACGTCTTCCTTTTGTCACCGCTCAGGATCTGCAGGAACAGTATCCCTGGCCTCTCCGGGCGGTTCCTTTGGAAAAGGTTGTGCGTCTTCATGCCTCTTCGGGAACTACAGGTAAGCGTAAAGTCATGGTTTATACCGCCAGAGATATTGACGACTGGACGAACATGTTTGCAAGGTGCTATGAAATTGCCGGTTTGTCCCGGGAAGACAAGGTACAGATATGCGTCGGCTATGGGGTATGGACGGCCGGTGTAGGTTTTCAGCTTGGTTGCGAACGATTCGGCGCCCTGGCGATTCCTGCCGGTCCCGGCAATATTGATATGCAAATGCAGTTTCTGGAGGATTTTCAGCCTACAGTCATCTGCTCAACAGCTTCCATGGGTTTGTTAATGGCGGAAGAAGTCGATAAAAGGGGATTGCGCAATAAAATCAAGGTGCAAAAAGTTATTTTCGGGGCGGAACGTTCCAATGATGCCATGAGGAATACCATCAAGGCGCTCCTGGGTGCCCGGGAGACCTTTGATATTCCGGGGCTTACGGAATTGTATGGTCCGGGAACAGGTCTCGATTGCCCGTATCACGCAGGAATTCACTACTGGGCCGACTATTATATTATGGAACTGCTCGATCCCGAAACACTAAAGCCGGTGGCTGACGGCGAAGTTGGTGAAATGGTTTATACTACTCTTCGTAAGGAAGGTGCACCGTTAATTCGCTATCGTTCCCGCGATCTTACACGACGCATTACGGGAACTTGTGCCTGCGGTTCTATTCTTCCGCGGCATGACAGAATCCTGGGGCGTTCCGATGATATGTTCATTATCCGGGGCGTCAATATCTATCCCGGACATATTGACGAAATCCTCTCGGGTCAGGAAGGAATCGGCAGTGAGTATCAGATACATCTAGCCCGCAAAGATGACGGGAAAGAGTACATGACCATTCGTGTCGAGCGGGCGGAGGGGGCAAATCCCGCCAATGACGAAAATGTAGCCGGAGAAATTGAAACATCCGTGAAAAAAGGAATTATGGTAAGCGGTGCAGTGGAAATTGTCGATTATCACTCGTTGCCGCGGACGGACAGAAAGTCCAAGAGGGTTTTTGACGGCCGGGACTAGAAGAGATGAAAAAACTTGATTTTTTAAAATAAATCATTTATGAGGAGACAGTATTTACATTATACGTAGGGTATAACATGGAACGGACGAACAGAAGTTTGTTAACCTGGTGGTGGTGGCGTAAAATAAAGGGCGGAGGTCTGTTCACCGTATAGGATACAAAATATTAACTTATTAAGGCCGTGAACAGATAATGTTTGCGGCCTTTTTTTATTGCAGGATATTGGCATTACATAATGCGAGGGAAAAACATGGAACAGAGGATTTTATTGGGTAATGAAGCAATCGGCAGGGGGCTTGTGGAATCAGGGTGCACCCTGATTGCATCTTATCCGGGAACGCCGGCGTCGGAAATACTGGAATCGGCAGTCGTTTTTGCCAAAGAAAGCAGGGCAAAGATTCATACGGAATGGTCGGTAAACGAAAAGATTGCCTACGAAGTTGCTTTGGGACACAGTTATACCGGAAAGCGTTCTGCCGTGGCCATGAAACAGGTGGGTTTGAATGTAGCCGCCGATCCTTTTATGCGGTCGGCCTATCTGGGTGTTAAAGGCGGGTTGGTTGTTATTGTTGCCGATGATCCAGGACCGCACAGCTCCCAAACGGAGCAGGACAGCAGGTATTTCGCGCAATTTGCCCGCATTCCCGTATTTGATCCCTCGGATCCCGCCGAAGCAAAAGTAATGATCGAGCGGGCTTTGGATCTCTCGGAAACCTATGAACTTCCCGTTATGGTACGGCCGACAACTAGAGTTTGCCATGCGCGCCAGAATGTGCAATGCCGTGCCCCGCAGGAGATTTACCGTAAAGCTGAATTTAAAAAAAATCCGGGCCGCTGGGTGGCGACACCCCAGTTTCTCACCACCTTACACCGCGAACTCAACGACAAGGTGGATATAATAGGAAGCCTCAAAAACTTTTTGCCTTTCTTGACGAAAGGAAAAGGCGCACTTGCCGAATATTGTATCGTGTCCTCGGGTGTTGCCTATGCCAATACGTATGAAATCCTGGACGAACTGGGGTTTCTTGGTAAAGTCGATTTCTTTAAAGTCGATCTCCCCTATCCCCTGAACAGGGATTTTATTCAAAAAGTTAATACCGAATATAAAAAAATATTGGTTTTTGAGGAAACCTATCCGGTAATCGAGATGCAGTTCGCCAATCAGAGTATCTGCGGACGAATTTCCAAAGATGTTCCTGATTATGGAGAGCTGACGCCGGAGATTATCGAAAGCATTCTCAGAAAATTTTTGCCTGCGCCGGTTCCAGAGAAACAAGAAGCCAAGGAAATAAAAGGTGTCCGGCCCAGTCTTTGCCCCGGTTGTCCTCATCGGGCGTCGTTTTATGCCATCCGGCAAACCTTTCCCAAGGGCATATTCCCCAGTGATATCGGTTGTTATACGCTGGGGATGAATTTCGGTGCCGTCGATACCTGCCATTGCATGGGGGCATGTATCAGCCAGGGAGCCGGTCTTTATCATGCTTATGCCGCGGATGGTCCTGATTATCCGACAATTGTCGTTACAATCGGTGATTCCACCTTTTTTCATGCCGGAATTCCGGCGCTGGTCAATGCCGTCTTTACAAAAGCACGGTTCATTCTGGTTATTCTGGATAATTCCACCACAGCCATGACGGGTAATCAGCCTACGCCGCAGGTGGGGATCATGGCCGACGGCTGCGCCGGGAACACTGTTTTCATTCCCGATCTGGTCAAGGCCAGCGGAGTAAAATTTTTAAGGCAAGCGGATCCGTACGATTTGCCCGTGTTTAAAAATTTGCTGGCGGAGGCAGACCGCTTCTGCCGTAAAGATGATGGAGGTGTCGCGGTTATCATTGCGAAGCATCCCTGTATAATGAACGGGCAGGCAAGAAAACAACAGGTGGTTTACAGGATACAGGTGAACGAAGAATGTAACGGGTGCAAGGTTTGCCTTAAGCGATTCGAATGTCCTTCCCTTGTTTTTGATGAAAACAAGAAAAAGGTTTTTATAGATCAAAACAGTTGTATCGGTTGCGGGGTCTGTCCATCCGTATGCCCGGCAGGAGCCATTACAGCGGAGAAGATGGAGGTTGAAACATGAAACAACGGATCGTCATCAGCGGACGAGGCGGGCAGGGTGTCCTTTTTGTGACGAGACTGCTTGCCGAAGCGGGGCTTGCGCTGGGTATGGATGTGCTTACTTCCGAGACACACGGTATGGCCATGCGCGGGGGCACGGTAATTTCCCATGTAAAAGTCGGCGGTTTCAAAAGTCCTCTCATCCGCAGAGGTTCGGCCGATATGGGATTGTTTCTTACCCTCTCTGATATTACGATTCATGGCGATTTTGTGAATACAGCGGGGTATCGTGTTGTTAACACGAACCTTAGCGGGGAATATCTGTTTGTTGATGCCACAACCGAAGCCAGAGAGATGGGATCATTGCTGGTGACGAATCTCGTTCTTTTGGGCTATGCCATTGCGCACCGAACGCTCTTTTGTGATGCAATGGTGATGAAGAAAGTTATAGAAAAAATTTCCAACAACCGCAATCGAGAGCTTAATCTCGTCGGTTTCCAGAGAGGACTGGAACTTAAAGGAGGTCAACAATGAAAAAGAAGAAATTATCGCAAACAACGGTTTATGTAATTTTGACGGCAGTTATGCTCACGGTACTCTGGGCTGTAGAGTCTTTTCCGGTACAAGCCGCGACGCTTTCCTATGCCAATTTCCCTCCCGCGTCGACTTTTCCCTGCGTACAGATGGAAAGATGGAAAAAAGAAGTTGAACAACGTACTAAAGGTGCTTTGTCCATTAATACTTTTCCGGGAGGAACGCTGCTGGGTGCCAAGAATATGCTGGACGGGGTTGTCGCCGGACAGGCCGATATCGGTTGTTTTGCCATGTCTTATCATCCGGGCCGCTTTCCAGTTCTGGAAGCGATCGACCTGCCTCTGGAATGGCCCAATGCTCTAGTAGCCAGCATCTCACTCCTAGATCTTTATGAAAAGTACCGTCCCAAGTCTTTAGAGAAAGTTAAAGTGTTGACCATGTTTGCCTGCCCGCCGGCGAATATCATGTCGATAACACCGGTAAGAAGCTTAAAAGATCTTAAGGGAATGGAAATCCGCGCAGCCGGAACAGGTGTTAAAGTTCTTGAACTTTTAGGTGCAAGCCCCATCGGTATGCCGCAGTCCGATGTTCCCGATGCGTTGCATAAGAAAGTTATCCAGGGTATGGCTTCTTCTCTTGAAGTCATGAAGGATTTCAACTATGCCGAGTACTGCCATTATGTCACCATGACCAATCTTCAGGTAGTAACTTTTGCCGTGGTGATGAACCGTGACCGCTGGGATTCATTGTCCGCCGATGTTAAGAATATGCTGGACAAGCTCTGCCGCGAACAAACGGAATGGACAGGCCGTTATGTTGATCAACATGTTCGGGATGCTATCGCCTGGTCCAAGAGCAAATATCAGATCGAAGTGATAGAGTTTTCTTCCAAAGAAAAGGCCGAAATGAAGAAACGTCTTGTACCGATGATTGAAGCATATGTGGGACGGGTTGGATCTCAGGTGCCTGGGCAGGCAATTATTAATGATATTCAAACCTTTAAGAAGGCTAATGCCGTAAAGTATAAATAAGAAGGGAGATATTCCATCAGTGACACAGTTTATTAAAAATCTGGACAGTATCGGCGTTATTCTGAATCGTTGCCTTATCGCCGTTGCCGGTTTTTTTCTGGTGGTAATGATGGTTCTCACCGTCGCCAATGTTTTCCTGCGCAGTTTCGGTATTCCCCTGAAAGGCACTTTCGAATTGATGGGATATTGCGGAGCCGTCGCAGCAGCACTGGCACTGGCGAAAACTCAAGTTGCACGGCAACACATTGCCGTGGAAGTGCTGATCAGGATTTTTCCCCGCACACTGCAGAGCATTCTCAGCATTATCGGCTCTCTGATCGGTGTCATCTTTTTTGTCCTGGCTGCCTTGCAGACGTGGCGAATGGGCAATAATTTCTGGCAGGTCAATGAATTATCGGAAACGCTGCGGTTTGCTTATTTTCCGTTCGTTTATGCCGTTTCCCTCGGTCTTGCGGTAATTGCGCTCGTCCTGGCAATCCAAATGTTGCAAGAGCTGAAAGGGGACAAAAAACTATGAGCATTACTCTTCTCGGAATCATCGGTATAGTCATCCTCTTTTTTATGCTGCTGTGTTTGGGCATGCCCGTGGGACTTACCATGGCTGTGGTCGGCTTTGGAGGTATCTGGTACATTCTTTCCTTGGAAGCATCACTAAGCATGGTCGGGGCGGAAATCTGGAATACTTTTTCCTCCTATGGACTTACTATGATTCCCTTGTTTGTTTTTATGGGGCAGATTTGTTTTTATTCGGGACTAAACGAAAGGCTCTTCAAAGCTACTCATACTTTAACCGGTCATATCCGGGGAGGGCTTGCCATGGCTACGATCTGCGCTTGTGCTGGATTTGCCGCGATTTGCGGATCAAACACGGCCACTGCGGCAACAATGACCTCCGTTGCCCTGCCGGAAATGAAAAAATATAATTATAATCCGGCTATTTCCGTGGGATCGATTGCCTGCGGGTCGACTTTGGGCGTAATTATACCACCCAGTGTGATATTTATTATTATCGGTCTCTATACGGGGCAGTCCATCAGCAAATTATTTTACGGGGGAATTCCGGCAGGATTGATGCTGGCGTTGTCTTTTATGGCGACGATTTCCGTATTATGCTGGATTAACCCCGAATGGAGTCCCCGCGGACCGAAAAGTTCCTGGAAGGAAAAGTTGCAATCTTTGCCGGGATTTTTCGAGGCGGTTTTTCTTTTTGTCCTCGTGATGGGTGGGCTTTATGTGGGAGTTTTTACTCCTTCGGAGGCCGGTGCCATGGGTAGTTGTTTTGCCATTGTTATCAGTGTGCTGCGGCGGAAATTAACGTGGAGAGCCTTTAATGCGGCCATTGTCGATACTCTTTTGATATCCTGCATGGTATTTATGTTGATTGTCGGAGCTGTTATCTTCAGCCGGTTTTTAGCGCTGACCCGTATTCCTTTCGATATCGCCGACTGGGTGGCGGCTCTTCCTTTGTCACCGACTGCTATTTTGGGGGTGGTTTTTTTTATTTACATTATCGGCGGCTGCATGATGGACGCGCTTGCACTGCTGCTTATCACCATTCCCATCTTTTTTCCTATTGCACAGAAACTCGGTTATGATCCGATCTGGTTTGGTGTGATGATCACCATCATTACGACTCTTGGTGCAGTTACCCCACCGGTGGGTGCATCGAGTTATGTCGTTGCGGGTATCGCCAAGGATATCGGTCTGGGAAACGTATTCAAGGGGGTGAGTTATTTTCTGCCGGCCTATGCTTTCTGCATCATTCTTTTTATGGCGCTGCCGCAGATTATCACATACCTGCCGGGTTTGATTCGTTAAACAAAGAGGGAGAGCCGGAAATCCGGTGATAAAAAGACGAGCGATCAATGGAATATACGCAAAGGCGCCCGATAGTATTAAATGCGAAAGCGCCCTGAAACGAAAGAGTGCAGAATATTTCTTAAAGAGTTGCTTTTTTTTATGGGGCCTTCATAGCGCGTAGAGTTTTGATCCGGGTATCACCGTAAAAGAATTTTTTGTCAGTACTGCAATGGCTTTTTCGGGAACGTCGAAACGAAAAATGATGACGGCATTCTCACCGCTTCTTTCTACGAAGGCGTAAAGATATTCTACGTTGACCTTTTCCTTGTTCAATACTTCCATAATGCTATGCAGACCACCCGGCCGGTCCGGCACTTCGACTGCGACCACAGCTGTTTTATTAACCCGGAAGCCGTTTTCCCTAAGCACAGTATTGGCTTTTTCCACATCGTTGACAATCAAGCGTAAGATGCCGAAATCGGAAGTTTCCGCCAGCGAGAGAGTGCGAATATTAATATCAGCTTCCTTGAGAATCCGTGTTGCATGTTCCAGAGAGCCTGGTTTATTTTCTAAGAAAATGGATATTTGTTCTACTTTCATGCTGTTACTTCCTCCTTCATTCTTTTATGCCCTGCGGCGGTTGTCGATAACTTTGGTCATCATACCATTTGAGCGTTTTAAAGTATTGGGTTCGACAAGTTTTACCCTGGGGGTGATACCGAGATAGTCTTTCATATCTTTAAAAATTCTTTTCTCAATATTTTGCAATTCTTTTACGCTGCCTGATTCACTGAATATTTTCTCGCTAACCTCCACACGCAGTTCCAAAGAATCCAAGGCGCTGATTTTATCGGCGATAAGCTGGTAGTTAGGTTCCAGACCTTCAATATCAGCGAGAATTGCCTCGACTTGTGCCGGAAAAATGTTAATGCCGCGGATAATCAGCATATCATCGCTTCTTTTCATCACTCTTTCCATTTTGATGTGACTGCGGCCACAGCGGCATGGTGTGGTAATCAGGCGCGTTATGTCACCGGAACGGTAACGAATTAAAGGAAACGCTTCCTTGGTGAGTGTGGTAAACACCAACTCACCTTCCTCACCTTCGGGCAATGGTTCCCCCGTCTGAGGATTGATGGTTTCGACCAGAAAATGATCTTCAAAAATATGCATTCCCCCGCGTCCTTCCTGGCATTCCATCGCAATACCGGGGCCCATAACTTCTGAAAGGCCAAACATATCCAAGGCGGTTATTCCATAGATTGTTTCAATTTCGTCACGAATAGACACGCTCCATGGTTCCGCCCCGAAAATGCCCACTCGCAATTTTAATGTCTTCATATCGAGGCCTAAAGCCTTACCTTGTTCGGCCAGATGAAGCGCGTAAGAAGGTGTGCAGCAGATAGCAGTAGGCCCGAAATCCTGCAGGATCATGATTTGTCTCTTGGAATTTCCGCCGGACATAGGGATGACACTGGCGCCGATTTTTTCCGCTCCGAAATGCAGACCTAAGCCGCTCGTGAATAATCCATAACCGAAAGCATTATGAATAATGTCGTTTTTAGTTAAGCCGGCGGCAACGAGGCAGCGCGCCATTAATTCCGACCAGGTTTCAACATCGCGCTTGGTATAGCCGAATACCGTGGAACGGCCGCTGGTACCGGAGGATGCATGCAGACGTACTATGCTGCTCATGGGAACAGCAAACAGGCCAAATGGATAATTTTCCTGCAAATCTTGTCGAGTGGTGAAAGGAAGCTTGGGAAGATCAGCCAGGGATGTGATGGCGCCGGGTTTGATTTGTGCTGCATCCAATGCTTTTTTATAATGTCCCACGGTATGATAAACACGTTGCAGAACTTGTTGCAATCTTTTGAGTTGCAGAGCTTTCAACGCTTCCCGGGGCAATGTCTCAAATTCTTCATTATAAAACATATAATCGCCTCCCTTCATTGATGAATTAGCTTAGCAAAACTTTATGTCAGTGGCAAGAATCTTTCCCTTAAAAACAATGCATCAGCAGAAAGTTTATACTTTACTACCGGGTCTTGGTTATGTTACTTCTTTAAAAGTAAATATCCTTGGGTATGGAGCTAAACGGTACAATACGCTTTAAAGTATAATTTTTATTCGTCGCGAAAGATAATAATTCACTGTGCAAACGAATCGTTATGATTAAAACGGTAAAAACACAGGACATTAAGACAGGCATGTATGTTGTGCTGCCCAAAAAATGGTTTGCACATCCATTTTTGAAAAATGAATTTTTAATCACCTCACCGGAACAAATTGTCAAATTACTGGAAGCGCGTATTGTTGAAGTTTCCATCGATACGGCTAAAAGTACATTTCCGGAACAAAAAGCACAAATTCAGATTAGTCCAAAAGTAAAAACAATACCATTACCGATCATACCACCTTCCTTACATGAAGCTATATACGATAAAAAAATGCCGGCCGAGGAAAAGGCCAAAGCAATACATAAATATTCCATTGAAATGATGCATCGTCTGATGGAACGTCCTTCTGCGGAAAGCATCAAGGAAGCTAAAAAAGGTATTTCGGAAGTTGTGGATTTAATACTTGCAGATGATAAAACCAATCAGCAGTTGCTATCAATAACATCCCATGATTACAATACTTACGTCCATTCGGTAAATGTTGGCGTACTGGGAGTTTCGCTGGCCAAAACAATTTTCAGGAGATCTGACGCCCATAATATGCATGAACTGGGAGCAGGTTTCTTTTTGCATGATTTAGGTAAAGTAAAAGTTGATATTAACATCATAATCAAACCGGCTCGTCTTACTGATATGGAAATGCAGGAAATGCAGCGGCACGCGCAATATGGTTATGAAATATTGACGGATACGCATCAGTTGACGGAAGAATGCAAAAAAATAGTTTTACAGCATCATGAACGGGAAAACGGAACGGGATATCCTCAAAAATTATACGGTGATGCAATACATGTTTACGGAAGAATTTGTTCCATAGCCGACGTTTTTGATGCCTTGGTTTCCGACAGGCCTTATAAGGAAAAGCTTGGACCGTTTGATGCCCTGAAAGTTATGAAAGAAGAGATGTTAAACCATTTTCATAAACAGCTGTTTGAAAAATTTGTCCTGCTTTTTAAGTAGTTTTAACGCGTTGTGCTTTGTTGAGATAATTATCGGCCAGGATAATTCCTAAGGCGGTTTTCGCGTCGATTATCTTCCCGCTTGCCAGCAACGATTTTGCTTGCATAATTCCTGTAGGGTGAAGTTCAATAAATTCATCTTCATCAGGTGGCAGGGGTGCCGGAAAAAGGTCTTCGGCAAGAAAAAAATACATATATTCATTGCAATATCCCGGCAGTAAATATCCCTCAAACAGAGGAATGAAGATGCCGGCTTGAAAACCTGTTTCTTCCGCAAGTTCTCTCTGTGCGCAACTAAGAGGTGGCTCTTCGAGGCTCGAGAGTGTGCCGGCGGGAATTTCCCAAAGAGTTTTTTTAACGGCATTGCGGTATTGTTTTATTAAAAAAATTTCTTTGCCGGCATTTACAGCGATAACGGCAACTGTCGGCAGGTGGTCAATCCTGCTTTGTTTAGCATGTTTACCATTGGGGAAAAGAACTTCTTCTTCCCAGACCTCGAATATTTTACAGTGATACATCAGCTTTGAATTGTTTTGTTGCATGGAGGGACTATATTTCCGTCAGTTGGTTTTAATTATTGACAATATATTTTTTTCTATTTCTTCTTTGGGCAGCGCTCCAACCAGTCTGTGAACCAGCTTGCCTTCCTTGAAAAGCAGCATGGTCGGAATACTGTGAATTCCATATTGTGATGCTGTAACCGGATTTTCATCAACATTGAGTTTCGTTATTTTTACCCCGTTGGCATAATCGACGGCCAGCTCTTCTATAATGGGAGAAAGCTGGCGGCAGGGAGCGCACCAGGGTGCCCAGCAATCGACTAACACGGAAATATCAGCGGATAGCACTTCCCGGGCAAAAGTATTATCGGTTACGTCGACCGGTTTTGTCTGTTGCTTTGCTATGACCAGCGGTTCATGGCATTTACCACACAGCGGTTTTGAATTCAGCCGTTCTTCCGGCATTCTGTTTTTTGTTCCACATTTAAGACACCGGATAATTAAATCATCGAGCGGTGCATGGCACTTGCCGCAAACAGGCCTTCCCTGGAATTTGGGGCCCGGTATTCTGTTTTTGGTTCCGCAAGTCAGGCAGCGAATAATTATGTTATTCGGCATATTTTTCCTACAATAACAATTTTTTTATAGATAGCAAAAGTCTCATTATATGGCAACACTCACCTGTATAGGATGCAGGATGCGCACTATTTCTGTAGCTGATATTTGTGCCAGGAGTCCACGGCGCCCGGCATTAATGAAAATACTGGACATTTCCCCTATGGTTTTTTCCATATAAACGGGTAACGTCTTTTTTGTGCCCAAGGGAGAAGTTCCGCCAACTTTATAACCTGTATGCTTTTCGGCAATATCCGGACGGCATGGCATAATTGATTTGACACCGATACTGCGAGCTAATGTTTTGGTGGAAACTTCCCTATCTCCATGCATGAGAATGATGAGTGGTTTGGCGTTTTCATCTTCCATTATTAAGGTTTTAATGATGCAGTGCTCGTCCACCCCAAGTTCCCGTGCCGATACCCTTGTTCCTCCTTTTTCTTCGTATTTATAATGATGCAATGTAAAAACAGCATTTTGCGCTTTTAATGCCAGTATAGCAGGTGATGATGGAATCTTATCTTTTGTCATATTTAATAGAATAATGATGAAAATATAAAAAGCAATGAATTAAATTCCCGGATCAATTTATACAATGACAGGAAAGGAATTTAATCAATTTTCCCGGAATAGGGATTAATGTCAACATCATCAAAGCAGGTCGGACAAAAAACATGAGGGTCTACATGTCCGCAGCCATAGCCCCATAAATCGAATTTGCGGCAATCCTCACAAAGTCTGCTATCACAACCTTCGCAAAGCACAACACTTTGTTTCTTATGGCAAATCTGGCAAATACCTGTATTATCTGTAGTTATCACAATCAAGACCTCGCTTCTAATCTAAGAATTATTTTTAAGTGAAATGTAGTATAAATGCAACTTTTTTCTGGCGTTATGTTCTTGAGACCTGTTGACGATGGCAAATAATTCTGGTTGCGTATCGAGTAGACTATTCAGCAACTTCAGGGGCGTGCATTCATTAAATCCTTGCCCAATCGACGCAAATAGTTTAAAAACAAAAAAAATGTTTTACATAAGGATGGTAGATATGCCGGAATCAGTTCAAATCATTATTAGTGTTATTATTGTGGTACTCGTTTATATTCTTACTCTGATGGCTACCGGCTGGTGGACCAAAAGAGTGTCTTTAAGGATAATAAAAGAGCTTGAGAGCAAAGGAGCAGTTAATGCTTCTACGGCAATCAGTTTACCATATGCAAAAAGTAAACTTTTCAATCTAGGGTATCGTGATTATCGCCCCAAAGCGCTGGAAGCACTGGTAATGCACGGGGTTGTTTGTAAAACATTCAACGACCAATATTATTTGGATAAAGAAAAAATATCGGAGCATCAAAAGATGGCCGTTAAGTAGAACATTATCGAATAATCAGCTCTGATACTAAATCCAGAATGCCTTCTGCTGTAAAAAAATACAATTCATGAGCAGTGACCTGTCGGCTGTTATCCGCTGATTCTTTGAGGAGGGGAACAATTTCAATAGTTTTAACATCGAGCCAGCTTTTTTCTATATTTATCCGGACAACAACCCCCTGAGCGTTGCGTTCATGGGGAATTTTATAAGATGTCAATACGCGGGCGACAAAATCATTCTTCTGGCTTATGACAACAGCTGCCCTTTGCTGCAATGCCCGCAACTTTCCATATTCTTGAGCCTGGACCGTGGGCAAGGCAAGAAGGGAAAACATTATTACCAGCACACAAATTCTAATTTTCATATCGTTCTCCTTATCTTATAAGTGGTTAATAATTAATTTTACATACTCTTCCTGCGACATGCCAGACAAAGTTTTAATGTTATTTATCTTGACAAACGAAAGCGGAAAGTTTATTAGCAAAAAAAATTAATATATTTTCCCGTATATGAATACAATTACAATTCGACACATTATAATAATTAGTAACATTATAATTAGCGTCCACATAGGGGGCCTGGTCTTGGTATAGCCGCAATATAAATCAAAAAAATTTAAAACCGCTGCCAGGAAATTCGAGCAGCGGTTTTTTTTTGAAAGTTAAGAAAAGATAATAACCGTTGATGTAACCGCGATTTTTATTTGGAGATTGAATTTGCAACTGAATCCCAGCATGAAACATGAACTCATCCGAAAATCGGTACGACATTTTGCCGAAACGGAGCTTGCGCCAATTGCTGCGGAAATTGACCGGGATGCCGTATTTCCCCGCAGCATTATTGATAAAATGAGGGCACTCAATTATTTCGGGCTGCAGGTCCCCCGGGAATTTGGTGGTGCTGCTCTTGATACGATCAGTACGGCAATTGTTGTTGAGGAGCTTTCCCGTGTTTGCGCCGCGGTAGGTCTGTGTGTGACTGTTCATAATGGTGTTGCCGTTTACCCGGTCCTCCGTTTTGGAACACGAGAGCAAAAGCAGCAATATCTGTCCAGACTGGCCAATGGCGAAATGATCGGAGCTTTCAGCCTTACCGAGGCCAACGCCGGTTCGGATGCCGGGAGCGTGGAGACAACAGCGGTTAAGATAAACGATGATTATGTGCTTAACGGCACAAAAATATTTGTTACTAACGGTGGGATTTGTGATCTGGCTCTAATCTTTGCACTGGTCGATCCGGAAGGCGCTCGTCCGGCAAACGGTGTATTTATAGCAGAGAGCGGTTTTCCGGGATTTGTACGCGGCGAAGTGGAAAATCTTTGCGGAATGCGTGCCAATCCTGTTTCTTCTCTGTTTTTAGAAGATTGCCGTGTCCCGGAGAAGAATATTTTAGGTAAAAAGGGCGACGGCCTGAAAATCGGGCTTGTTACTTTGGATAACGGTCGTATTGGTATCGCCGCACAGGCATTAGGACTTGCCCAGGGAGCACTCGAGGCGGCCGTTAAATATGCCAAGGAGCGGCACCAGTTTAAAAAACCAATCTCATCTCAACAGACGATACAGAATTACCTTGCCGATATGTTTACGGAAGTTGCTGCGGCACGGTTGCTTTTGTATAGAGCTTGTGCCCTGAAAGATGAAGGAGTCCGTTTCGGCACAGAGGCTGCAATGGCCAAGCTTTATTGCAGTAAAGTTGCGACAGGTGTCACATCGCTTGCCGTACAGATTCATGGTGGCTATGGTTACAGCAAAGAATACGATGTTGAAAGGTATTTCCGGGACGCCAAGGTGACGGAAATATACGAAGGAACCAGCGAAATTCAACGGATGGTTATTGCCCGGGCGGTGCTCTCGGAAATGAGGCTGTAGAAAAATTAATTATGCTTAAATTAATTGTCTGTTTAAAACAAGTACCGATAGTGACGGAGCTGCCTTGGGATGAGCAGGCGGGTACACTGCGACGTGATCTGGCTTCCGGCATGATGAATCTTGCCTGCCTGCATGCACTGGAAGCGGCACTGCAAATCAAGGAACAATATTCGGCTGATATTCTAGCTATTACAATGGGACCGCCTGCAGCAGAAGAAGTTCTGCGTGAAGCCATTGCCCTGGGAGCAGATCGCGGCATCCATCTTTGTGACAGGATATTTGCCGGATCCGATACTTATGCAACATCCTGGATGTTGGCCCGGACCATCAAACAAGAATGTCCGGACTATGATTTAATTCTTTGCGGTTCATATACTTCAGACAGTGAAACTGCCCAGGTTGGTCCGCAACTGGCTGAGGAGCTGGATTTACCGGCGGCTGCATATATTGAAAAGCTGGAAATCCACGGCCGGACTTTGCGAGTCCGCCGCCTGGTCGATAATTTCCGCGAAACGCTGGAGATGGAATTCCCCGCGCTTGTTACGGTTTCTCTGGAAAATTACAAACCGCGTTACGCCGGACTTTCCGGATTGGAGGCTGCTTTCGATACAGGCAATATTGATCGCCTCAATGCTGCTGATGTGGGAATAAACAAAAGTGCAATCGAAACGGACGGTTCCCGGACAAAAGTGCGCAAAGTATTTTTAAGAAAAGCGAATAAGGAAAATATTCTGCTTACGGGTACGGCGGCAAATGTTGTTGGGGATTTCTTGAGTAAATATGAAAGCAAAATAAGCTGGGCGATAGGCAAAGATATTGAAGAAGATCGAAATGATGAATAGCAGACAAAAAAGCATCTGGGTATTCGGTGATTACCGTAATTATTTCCAAAATCGGGTAACCCTGCAATTAATATCAAGAGCGGTAGATCTTTCCCGGATAATTTCCGCTGAAGTTTGTGCCGTTATTCTGGGCCACGAAATTGATGAATATATAATGGAATATACCGCCCACGGCGCAGATCGAATCATCGCTGTGGATGATCCAGTATTAAAAAATTACAACACGGAACTTTACGTGACACTCATGGAAGCATTGGTGAAAGAGCGGGATCCGGACATTGTTTTGATCGGTGCCACTGATTTTGGACGGGAATTTGCCCCTCGTATGGCCAAACGTTTAAAAACAGGATTATCTGCCGATTGTGTGGGCCTTGATGTTGAGGCAGACGGTTTATTGATTCAAACAGCTCCTTCGTTCGGTGGTAATATGCTGGCGGAAATTGTCACCTCGCGCCATCGTCCGCAGATGGCAACGATACGTCCGGGAACTTTTAAAGAAATACCCCACAACTATGAGAGGCGTAGTCTGGTCGAAAAACTGCCTTTGATGAAAAACCTTCCTCGGCCGCGTATTCGTCTGGTGGAATACGAACGCTCGGTGGAAAAAGAGCATACGATTGAAAATGCGGCGGTTATTGTGTGTGGCGGCCGTGGCATGGGCAATAAAAAGAAATTCAAAAAATTGAACGATCTGGCAAAACTCTTAAATGGTGATGTCGGTGCTACGCGACCCGTGGTTTATGCCGGTTGGGCGGATCATGATGCTTTGGTCGGACAGGCCGGAAAACACATCAAACCGAAAATTCTTTTTTCTTTCGGTATCAGTGGCGCGATTCAACACACGGCGGGATTGGGGGAGGCGGATTTCATTATTGCCGTCAATAAAAACCCACAGGCAACAATGATGAAAATGGCTGATGTTGCTATTGTCGGTGATACAAGCGATGTTCTCCATACATTGATCAAAGAGCTGCGCAAAAGAATTCGAGACTAAATGAAATTAATTTGATCATTGCTGTTGAAGAGAGAAACAGTGAAGTGCCGTTGTCTACCGTTCTTCCGGTAAGACCTCGAGCGCTGTCTTAATATCTTTGTTGTTTTCAGAGTCTTATCCGCAGATTCTTTAATGTAATATATATGTAAGAAATTATGGAATAAATGCCTTTTGTAAAGGCTGAACATATATTATAATAAGTAATCGTAAAAGCAAAGTTCAAATATTGATTGCAGGTACTGATTTTTGTCGACACAGCATTATTTTATCAGCCAAGTGAGAATCTACAAATTGGTGCCATAAAGGATATAACTATAATAAGGATAATAATATGAATTCATATCTTCCCAAGGAAAAAGAAGAATTGACTGAATTAATCAAGCTGAGGCGAATGTTCCATCAAAATCCGGAGATTGGATTTACTGAGTTTTGGACAACAGCCAGGATTTGTGAATACCTGGAACCCTTGTCCTGCCAACTGTTATATGGGGATAAATTAAAAGCTGCATTATTGGAGCCGGACCTGCTTACCGCGAGGCAAAATCAACTGGCGTACAAAGTGGCCACAGAAAAAGGCATTAGTGATCCGTGGATAGAAAAACTTCAAGGAATAACCGGTCTGGTCGCCATCATTAAAGGAAAAAAGCCGGGACCTAAATTTGGTTTCCGGGTTGATATCGACGGTTTGCCGATAGTGGAATCAACAGAGAACGCTCATCTGCCATACAGGGAGGGATTTGCGTCCAGCAACGGCTTTATGCATGCCTGTGGTCATGACGGGCATATGGCGATAGGTATGGGGCTCGCCAAAAGACTTGCCGCCGCTGCAGATAAATTAAACGGCGAATATTATTTCTTATTTCAGCCTGCCGAAGAAATGATCATGGGAGGGAAAATCTTTTCTACATTGAATTTTATTGAGGATTTAAATTATTTTATCCCTGTTCATATCGGCCTGAAGAGCGAAAGAAAAATAATTTGCGGCCTGTCTTTTCTGGCCGACAAACGGTATCACGTTTCCTTTACGGGCAATAGTGCCCATGCTGCTGCTTTTCCGGAAAAAGGGAAGAATGCACTACTTGCAGCTTGTCAGGCAGTAACCGGCCTGTATGGAATTTCCCGACACAGTGAAGGGTATTCACGCATCAATATTGGCTGTTTCCAATCGAACAATGCGGTAAATATTATATCGGATAAGGTTGAATTCGATTTGGATTTGCGCGGACAGTTCAATAATATTAATGAGTATCTGGCAACTCAGGCCGAAAATATTATTATTGGAGCAGCAAAAATGCAGGATGTGCAGTGCTCAATCAATGTTGTAACGGAGGGAGAATCGGCGGATAATTCACCGGCACTGATGTTGCAAATTCGCAAGGCTTGTCTGGATATTGGCATCCCGGAGAAGGATATAATGGATCACTATCTTATATCAGCAAGTGAGGATGCCTGTATTATAATGAATAAAGTAGCAAAAAACGGCGGACTTGCCACATATGTTTGTATCGGTTGCCCGACCTATGGAGGCCATCACAACGAGAAATTTGATTTTGATGAAGATGTTTTACTTGCTGGTGTGAAAATTCTTTATCAATTTGTACAAAATACACAGGAAAAACAATAAAACAATTGAATATTGTTTATTATTTCTTTAGTAATTCCAGCCGTTCTTTGATGTTTTGAGCTTTTGTTGTTTCCTGATGATCAAGGTAATATTGTTGCAAAGTGGTTAAATATGCCCAAAGTGGCCGGCGCCAGCCATTGGCGGCGGCAATATCGATGGCGAGTTTGACAATACTGTCATCGTAAGGCAAGTGTTTTACCCAAATACCGCAGGCAATAAGCACTGATAAAGAATCGTTCATGGAGGCAAATTCGCGGTTGGCTGCAGAAAGGTTCTTCTGTGCCATAAAAGGCAGCAGTTTGCTGTAAATAGGCGGCAGCAGTTTTACTTCAACTGCATGGAAATCGCCTTTTAATAAATTATAGTAGGCGCGGTTGGCTGCATGAGGGTGTAGCTTCTCCATGCGGAGAAAATCACTATCGTCAAACTCTTCCAGTGCTGCGGTATGCAGGGCATATTTGGTTAAATAAACCGTGGAAAGGAGAAGGAGATTATTATTACTGGAGGCTGCTTTTTTGGCTTTGGCAAAGTGCGGCTCCGTGGCATCTTCTTGATCAGTAAGAAAATTAACTTTATAAGTTTCCAATTGACGAAAAGAAGTATCTTTCCACTGGGGGATGGGCTGAGAGGAACCGCAGGCACAAATAAATGCGATTAAGGTAATAAGTAAAAAATATCTCATGGCAGTTTAAACTCCGGATCTTTTTTAGAAGAAATCAAATCATCAAGTTTTTTAGCCACATCATCAATGGCGTTCACGGTATCATCAATATCGGAACGCAACATGCGGAAGTCTTTCATCCCATCGGAAGTATCTGTGCTGATCTTATTAATATTGTCTACGGTTTTATCCAGCTTTTGCAACTTGCCGGCAATATCTTTGAGTATTTGATTAATGTTGGGAAGGGTTCCTTCTTTTCCATAGAGTTGTTTGTCCATTTTATCAGCCATCTTATCAATTTTAGTGACGATATCTTTAACTTTTTTCAAGGCTTCATATATGGATTGAACACTTTCTTCATCAGCCACAGCCATTTCCAGAAATGATTTCTTCGAAGATAGAGTTTTCGTGATGATTTGAGCATTACTTAAAATACGGTTTAAATCGCCCTTCGGATCAGACAGATTATTACTGAGGCGTTCCAGATTTTCCGCAATTTGAGTGATCTTTTCCAGCAAAGGCTGTACTTTTTTAATGGCATCATTAATGTCATTGACGGTTTCCATGGCAACAATTTTGTCTTCCGGCAGGGGAGGGCTGTTTAAATTATTCGTTGTTACAACGATACGGGCAGCGCCGATTAAGGGACGATAAAGAATAAAGGCACTGTCGGCTTTGATCCATTTTACATGCCTTTGTGCAATCTTTATTTTAATGAGTACCATACCCTTGTCATTGAGTTCCAGTGTACTGACTTTACCGATGTCAAAGCCGGAAAAAACAACGGGCATGCCCTCGGTAAGCCCGTCGCCGGATTTGGAAGAAAGGGTGAAAACGTATGTATTGGCGAAAAGACCTTTTTCATTGGCCAGATAAAGTAATGCAGCTAATATTATTATGGTGGTGCCGACTATAAATAAGCCTACTTTAAGATCGCGACTCATAGTGCCCCGTATTTTTCTTCCATCCATTTATAATCATATATATGACAGGTTGTATAAAAGTCGTCAATTTTTTTTAATGCCTGCAAAATAGAATTGCTGTTTTTAAGATGGGGGATGATTTTAAAGGGGCGGTCAATAATAATTAGAGCGTCCTTTACCATCGCAGCTCTCAGAAGCAATACAACGAATCGTTCTTCATCAGTCAAGGCAGGATTTCTCTTATATGCAATATGTGCCAAATCCAGGCGCTGCAAGGCATTCAAGACGAACTTTTCGGCCTGAATCCGTGGCATATTTTCATGATACTGTTTAATTAATGCTATATTCATCCAGATCTCCTGATTGGAAATCAGGGGCACATCAAGGGAAACGGGAGCGGCCCGATGGTAGTTCTTAGCCATAACATACCGGAGGGCTTCGGTAAGGGCTTCTTCATTTTCGAAAAGATCTAAAACAATTTTATTAGAAATGACAGCACCTCAATTATAATGATGGCGGTAAAAACGTTTACCATACCACCGGAAACGGCTATAGGAATGCTGGTGAACTCCCGAGAAGCGCGCAACCCGAAACGGATAGGGATTAAAGTAATAAAAAACCCAAAAACAGCGCACTTAATCAGAGCTATTACCATATCAAAAAACTTCGCGGAATTTAATAGAATATTTATATAAACATCCGTACTCATACCGAAAATTAACCAGGAAAAAAGAATACCGCTTACCATTAACACTATAGAGAAAAGACTACTCAGTAATACCAGGGAAATAACGCCATTGATGATTCGCGGAAGGAGCAAGTAATTGATTACATCAATACGGAAAGTCTCCAACGTTTTCATTTCGCCGTTGACTTTCATGACTGCCATTTCCGTATTAATGGCTGATGCCGACCGCAGAGTAATAAAAAGGACGGTAAAAAACGGTGATAATTCTGTAACAATCAATCCCATTAAAACATTGCCGAAGTAATCAGTTAGTCCTAGTTGTTTGAGCAGTTGGAACGCAATACCGATGAGCAATGATCCCAGAACAATTGATACGATAAGAAAAACGGGCAGGATTTGTACGGAAGTGAAATAAATCTGGTTGATTAACACCATCCGCATGGCGCTGTTGTAAGAGCGGTACTGGAACATTCGGCATATAACCTTAAAGGCAAAGGAAATCGTATCAAGAAAAGACTTGACGGTTTTTACTCCCAAGCGCCCTATGTTTTCCAATACATTCATAAGTTAATATTTTTAATTAGAATAATTTATCTTAGCATAGGATGATGAATACTTCAAATATGGGTAAAAGTTGGTCAATTGGAATTGACAAATATTCGGTAATAATTATATTGACTCTAGTTTTCTGCAAATAAGAATTTAGTAAATCAAAAACTTAACCGTCAAAAAGCAATATCAGCGGAGGATAAACATGACAAATCAGAATCGAAAAACATTCTTTATGTTTTTGATGGCCTTTTTGGTTGCGTTTTTTCTTGTCTCTTTGGTAGAGGTTTTAAGGTCATCATTCACACCTTCCGGCGCACCGGAAATTCCAGCGGCTTCAGCAGTACCTTCATCTGATGCCATAAAAGCTCCAACTTCTTTTGCTGAGCTGGCGGAAAAAATAAAACCGGCTGTAGTAAATATCAGTACAACGAAAACATATAAGGGACAAGGAGGTTTCAGCTCTCCTTTCGGTAGGTCGCCGTTTGGCGGACCGTTTGGCGACGATTTTTTTGATCGCTTTTTTGGTGATATTCCGCAAAGGGAATTCAAGCAGCGCAGCCTTGGTTCGGGTTTTATCATCAGTGATGACGGGTACATTTTTACGAATAATCATGTTGTTGAAAAGGCGGATAAAATCCTGGTTAAACTTTCCGATGATAAAGAATATGAAGCCAAAATAATTGGTACCGATGCCAAAACGGATATTGCCCTGATTAAAATAAAACCTAAAAACAGTTTGCCTATTGTGGATATTGGTGATTCCGACAAAGTTAAAGTCGGAGAATGGGTTGTTGCTGTTGGTAATCCTTTTGGTTTGGAGCAGACTGTTACCGCGGGAATTGTCAGTGCCAAGGGACGCGTTATTGGTGCCGGGCCTTATGACAATTTTATTCAGACCGATGCTTCTATTAATCCCGGCAACAGCGGCGGTCCGCTGTTCAGCATGGAGGGGAAGGTAATAGGAATTAATACGGCTATTGTTGCTCAGGGTCAGGGTATCGGTTTTGCAATACCGATCAATATGGCCAAAAGCATTCTGGCTGATTTAAAAACGAAAGGTAAAGTAACCCGTGGCTGGCTTGGTGTATCTGTGCAGGATATCAGCGAAGACATTGCAAAAAACTTAAATTATAAGAGCAGAAACGGTGCAATAGTCACCGATGTTGTTAAAGGCGATCCTGCGGATGTGGCAGGCATTAAAGTAGAAGACATTATTACGGAAATAAACGGGAAAGTCATCAAAGATACGCATGAATTGCTCTTGAGTATTGCTGCGTTGCATGTTGGAGACAAGGTAGCCATCAAAGTAATTCGTGATGGAAAGGAAATGATGCTTTCAGTTGTTGTTTCCGAACGCAAAGATAAACCGGAGATCGCTTCCACCAAGGGATCAAAAGAATATTTTGGCATTAAGGCCCAGGAAATAACATCGGAAATATCACAGCAGCTTGGTATTTCACGTGAAGCCGGTGTAATAATAAGCAATATAGAAAATGGTAGTCCGGCAGAAGACGTTGGTTTACAGCCGCAGGATATTATTGTTCAAGTAAATAAGGTTAGAATCAGTTCCATGAAAGAATATATAAAGGAAATGACGAAAGCAACGGAAAAGAAAAGTGTCCGGCTCCTGGTTCAAAGAGGCAAGTCAAGATTCTTGGTGGCTTTACACATGGAATAAAGTTATTACTGGCTGTATTAAATCAAAAAAGGCAGACTTTGCAGAGTCTGCCTTTTTTGATTCGAATCTGGACAAAACAGCGCAAAAGAATTAACTAAAAAGCAGTACCGACATTATAAGCCGATGGTGAAAATATTTTGGCTATAGATATGCTGCCGGAAGAAAAGAGGTCCATTGTGAAATATTATGATTATACCGGTGTGATTCATCTCCACTCCTCTTTTTCTTTTGATGGCCATGTCGGAGTGGATAAAATAATTGAAGCGGCAGCAAAAAACGGCATCAATTTTTTAATGTTAACCGACCATGATAATCTGAAGGCGCGCGAGGAGGGCAGGGAAGGATGGAACGGAAAGATTCTCCTCATTGTCGGTCAGGAAATAGCGCCGCGCTTTAATCATTACCTCGGTTTTAACATTAGCCGTGCCGTTGTTAGCGAAGAAAATGACCTGAATATTCTGCCCCAGCAATACATCAATCAGGTCAACAATGCCGGTGGTTTCGGGTTTATCGCCCATCCTGACCATGAAGGAACTAAAACGTTTCACGTGAAACATTATCCCTGGATTGATTGGTCGGTTGACGGGTATACCGGCATTGGTATCTGGGATTTTATGACCGATTGGCAAAGCAGCTTAAAAAGATATTTGCCTTCTTTATTGAGTTTTTTCTTTCCTGCCTTCTTCTTGTGCGGCCCGCGATCAGTAACTCTGGAACGATGGGATGCATTAAATCAAACGAAGAAAATTGTCGGTATCGGTGAATTGGATAATCATGCCAGCGTTAAACAAATCGGCGGTATTAAAGTAGAGGTTTTTCCATTTGGTCTGGCCTTTAAATTCGTTCGTACCCATGTTTGTACACAGGAACCGTTTACCGGTGACAGTGCCCGGGATATTTCCCTTCTTTTTGAAGCGTTACGCTATGGCCGTTGTTATGTAGCGATGGAATATTTTCAGGCTGCAAGGGGATTTAATTTTTTAATAACACAAAATAATAAGGAATATTCAATGGGTGATTCTCTACGGCTGCAGGGTAAAGCTCAAATTCTTATTGCTCTCCCCGTTCCAGCTCTGGTACGCATAATCAGGAATGGAGTTCTTCTATCTGAGGGAACAGGAAAAGACATTGGTCGGACTATTTCAGAAAATGGCGTTTATCGAGTAGAAGCCTATTTGAAAACATATGGAAAATACCGACCCTGGATTTTTTCAAATCCCATCTTTGTTCGCTAGATTAAATCCATCCGTATTTGCCGTTTTTCAATTATTAAGCCACTGGGCATAGAAGTGCATTTTAGCCATTGTTTTTACGGCCTTTTCCGGTGCGATAAAAGCCACTCCTTTATATTTGCTGTTGCCAATATCAATAATTGTGCGAGATGTATCATCATATAATATATATACGCCTACTACTGGTTTTTCATATATTTCCATTAGTTTCACTGTGTTTTCTAGAAATTCGTTTTCCTGCTTTTCCAAAAGAAGAAGAACGTCTTCCAGATACTTTCGGCTATAGTTTTTATCCACTGCAACCGCTGATTCGAGCATCTTTTTATGCAGTACCTGCATTCCCAGAATGCCCATATGGATGACGGCATCGCATTCGTTCCATTTGAGTAATTCCTCAACTATTTTTTTGTGCACGTCGGGATTATTGCCGCCAACTATATCCACAGGATTGGTGTGACTCCAGAAAGGAGGAAGAATTTTATTGAGCTGCTTTATTAATGTGTCGGAAAGGTGCGGTACCTGCAGGCCATTTTCCATGCACAAATCAGCAGTAACAACACCCCAACCACCGCCCAGCGTCATAATTCCCATCCTGTTTCCCCGCGGTAAAGGCAATGATGAAAAGACAGCGGAAAGATCCAGTAACTCCATCGGTTGTTCGGCCAGTACAACGCCTGCCTGCCGGCAGGCCGCATCAAAAACCTTGATGTTGGATGCCATTGCTCCCGTATGGCTGGCTGCTGCATGTGCCCCGGCTTTTGTACGTCCGCCTTTCAGAATAATGACCGGTTTTTTTCTTCCCACTCGTTTTGCGGATTCGAAAAAACGCCGGCCATTTTTCACGCTTTCTACATAAAGCACGACAGTTTTAGAGACGTCGTCAATTTCAAATCCGTCCATATAGTCCTCAATTGAAATCATTGCTTCATTTCCCGAACCACCGAATGCCCGCATGCCGATACCTTCCTTTTCGGCAAAGGCCAAGAGTTGCGTGCCGAAAGTGCCTGACTGGGCAATAAGCGCTGTTCCTCCCGGTTGTGGATGGGCGTGAGCAGCTGTACAATACAATGATATATGCGGATTGCACATGCCCATAGTGTTGGGACCCATAATAAAAATTCCGGCCTTGCGCGCCTCTGCGACGAGTTCGTCTTCCAGAGCACGGCCTACGGGCCCTATTTCACTGAACCCGGACGTAATCAGCAACATATTGGTAACATTTTTTTGCTTTAATTCCGGAATAAGTGCCAGCACTTTGTCGGCAGGAACGGTTACTACAACAAGGTCGACTCTGCCTGGTATTTCTGTTACGGATTTGTAAACTTTTCTTCCGGCAATTTCACCACCTTTGGGATTTACCAGATAAATATCTCCCTGATAATTACCACTGATAACGTTAGTGAAAAGAATATGTCCCCACTTGCCGAATTCAGCAGAAATACCGATAAATGCTATAGATTTAGGATAAAATAATTTACTGAATATTTCCGGTTTAACGGGTATGCGCTCTGATTGCTGTTCTTGTGTTTTCCCTAAAACTATTAAAGCATCTACTGCTGTGACTTGTCCATCGGGCGCTACAAGCAACGGATTAATATCTATTTCCCTTATCTCTTTGATTTCTGAGCTGATCTTCGATAAACCCACGAGTGTTTTAATCAGAGACTGTCTGTCCGGAGCTCGCTCGCCACGGAACGCTCCAAGCAGCTTTTGTGCATGCAAATCATCGATCATTCTGCCTGCTTCTTTTTCGTCAAGAGGAGCGATACGAAACACAACGTCTTCCAATGCTTCGGTAAATATGCCGCCCAAACCGAACATTACCACCGGTCCAAAAAGATCATCATAAAAAAGTCCGGCGACAAATTCTTTTCTGCCTTCCAGCATCGGTTGAAGAAGGAATCCTTCCAGATCGTTTCCGGCAGTATCCTTTATATATAGTGCTGCATTTTTTACATCTTTTCCGCTTTTCAAATTTAATTTTACTAAGCCGCGTTCTGTCTTATGGGTCAGGCGAGCGCCTAATCCTTTTAGTACCAATGGATAACCCATTATTTCTGCAGCAGTTTCCGCTTCGGCAATGGTCATAACAACTTTCTCTTCCACGACGGGAATATCGTATTTCTTCAAGATTTGCTTTGCTTCCGCTTCTGTTAAATTACCTCGTCCCTTCATTGTTGCTTGTTCGATAATGTCCAATTTCGTTTTACCTTTCCTGAAAGATTTTACTTTATTGTTATGATGATGCTTTTTGTATGTCCAGACAATAACGATAAAATTACTGACTACAAGTCATTAGCACAGATAGCGGGAGATTGCAAACGGCTTCTTCAGTTATGATGCTGAAAACATTGTGCTTTCCAGTATATAAGGAAATAAAATTCATGTCTTTGGCCGGTATATCCGGCCGCAAAACAATTTCCGGACCGCTCACAAAAACATTACCTGTAAAAAAGTGATTTTTGCTTGACGAAGATAAAGTTACTCAATACATTGACTAAAACAACAATTATTGATTTTTCATCTTTTCGGAGTGCCATGTCGGAGAGTGAACTAAAACGAATCATGATTAATGGACATCTGGTAGGAATCGTCGGTCTCGATGCCGCCATTAAAAAAGCTGTGCAATCTCAGTCTAGTCATGATGACATTGCAATCCAGACACTTCTTCTGGAGACGATAGCCGCTGATAATTATATACCGGCCGCAGCTTATAATGCTTATGGGAAAGCATTACTGCGCGAGTTTAAATTAGTGCAGGGCTTGCCTGTAGAGCCCGCAGCCGCTTCCGGATTAATTATAGCTGTTTTGGGTACAGGATGTGTACGTTGTTTACAGATGGAATCAGATCTTCGGGATATCTTATCGGAAATGGGAATAGCGGCTGATCTTCGCCATGTCTCCGAGGTTCAGGAAATAGCACGCTATGGGGTAATGGGCTTGCCGGCTCTTGTTATCAATGGCAAAATTGTTGCAGCAGGTTATGTGCCTCCCAAAAGTGACATCCGTAAATGGATTATAGAAGCATATCCTCCACCGGATATGAAAAAATAATTATTCTGCCGGTATGAAGCATATAATCAAAATCAAAGATAAACCTCATAAGATTAATCTGAATGTGATCGTAAAGGAGTCTTTAGTTATTTTAGTTATGGCTGTTACCATTGCTGTTGCCATAAATGAGCTGCGCCAGGCCAGTCTTCCTCTTTTTGGTTTTGATTCAACAAAGATAGCCGGAATTATTCGGACAAACATTCCCAAGATAACGCTTACGGAAGCTTATAATCTTTATCGGCAACATAAAGTAGTTTTTGTTGATGCCCGCGACCCTTTCAGCTTTGAAGAAGGGCATATTAAAGGCGCAATAAACATGTACCCGGATGAAGTGGCTTTTCGACTTGCCCAATTAAAAGCGATGCTTTCAGCTGAATCGATAGTTGTAACCTACTGCGATGGACTGCAATGCCCTCTAAGCCAGGAAACAGCGCAGGCGTTGCAGTCTCATGGGGTGCCGGTCGTAAAAGTTTTGGCTGATGGCTGGAACCTATGGATCAATGCCGGTTATCCGGTAACGAAAGGGCAAATATGAAACTCAGAAATTTTCCTGGTCCTGTTACGCCGGCAGTAGCTCTTGTTTGCCGTCTTACTGTAGCGGCTGTTTTCCTATATGCCGGATGCGAAAAAATTATTGCTCCTCAGGAATTTGCCACCGCCATTTACAATTATCGTTTACTGCCCGACTGGGCGATTAACGTGCTTGCCGTGACCTTACCATATCTGGAAGTGTTGCTGGCTGTTTGTCTTCTTGTAAGTATTTATGTGAGAGGAGCTTCCTTTATTGCCGCTCTGCTGTTTCTGGTCTTTGCCATTGCCCTTACGATAAATTTAGTGCGGGGGTTGGATATTTCCTGCGGCTGTTTTGGCGGATTGACCGGCAGCATCAGTTGGTTCTATCTGGTGCGCGATGTAGCGCTAATGGCCATATCAGTGTTTGCTTTGTTTTTTGACCGTGGTTGGAGTTATTTTTTTACCCGCTGACAAGGCGTTTCCTTGATGCATCACCCGCTTATTTCTGGCATTCGGGGCAATAAAAAGTACTTCGACCTCCTTGTTTTATACGAGTAATGATGCCGCTGCAGCGTTTACATTTCTTTCCTTCTTGTCCATAGGCTTTCAAAATGTATTGGTTTTCGCCCGGTTGGCCGTTTAAGTCGCGCCAATCCGAGATTGATGTGCCTCTTTTGACAATTGCTTTTTGCAGAATGCTTTTAGCTTTCTCGAATATTTTTTGCCATTCATCAGGAGTTAAGGTTGCCACTATTCTTTCCGGATGAATGCCGGCACCGTGTAAAATCTCACAAGCGTAAATATTGCCGATGCCGGTCACGGCGCGTTGATCCATCAGTAGATTTTTTATTTTTGTTTTACGCCAGCCATAATTTGTAAGAAATTTTTGCTTCGCGAAATGCCGCAGAATGTCATGGCCGGTCGGGTGATCTTGTGTCGGCAATATTTTTACTGTGGCAAAGCGGCGCGGATCCACCAGGTACAAATTTCCGCTACCAAAAGATAAATGCCAGCGGCTGTGCTTCGGCTGATCAGATTCCTTCTGCCAAAGCAATCTGCCCGTCATCCGTAAATGGATTAATAAAGAGTTGTCATTGTCGAGCAGCATTTCGATCGTTTTGCCATTGCGTCTTACTGCAGATATTGTTCTGCCCGAAATATTCGGGAGCGGAGCAAGTTTAGAATCATATATATCGGTCACCGATATCTTTTTACCGGCGATCTTTTTCTGCAACTGACGACACAATGTTTCCACTTCAGGTAATTCCGGCATTGTCCACCTCTTGCTGCCTGTATACAGGCTATTCAGTTAAGTAGTGTTACTAAATTTTCTTCTCTTTGCCCATAATTTTTTGCGGCAACATAATATCTTTTTGTGATTAAGATCGACAGCAATGCAGGCAGGAGAAGTTCCTTGGGAGTTTAAGTTCCGGCATAGCAAAAAACCTTTATGTTGTAGCAGAATGTTTCCGCTGCTTTTTGCAGCGACGGGCATGTTTGTTCATTATTCAATCGCTGCAGCAAAGCAAAACATATGAATACCGGCTGACCGGAAAAATATGATCGGCTGTGTCGGGAGGTAAAAAAACAGAAAGCAAAATTTTTTTTGTTTTCTAGGTAAAAACGAAAAAAAATGTTGACAAATTTTATAGCTCGCGTAAATTCACTTTGAAGAGATTTACTCTTTAAAATAATTTTTATGGGAAGGTATGGCCTTCCAGAAGGAGGAAAAGATGGAAAACGAGACCCTGTTTAATGAGGAGGCGGAACCTCCTGGTCATACGACCACCGGTCTTGTTAAGATTGAAAATGAAGTTTTAGACTTTTTTTCATTAAACATAAAAACCCACCAGCCATATCCGGCTAAACAAAAGCCAGAGAGATTTTTATTTCCTTTTAAAGACTCACCTCGATCGCGAATTTTCCGTAAAAGATTTTATCCCGACGTAACCCGCTTCGAATGGTTCGATTGGCATTGGCAGCTCAGCCACGCGATTCGAGATGTAGACACTCTGGCTTGCATGATCAATCTTTCCGAAAATGAACGTCAGGCGATGATGCATCATTCGGGATCATTGCCTGTTTCGATAACACCATATTATGCCAGCTTGATTAATGCTCATGATCCTTCCGCGCCTTTGCGCCGATGTGTTGTGCCTGTTGTGGATGAGTGTTTACATACTGCCGGCGAGGAAGAAGATCCTCTTGGTGAAGACAATGATTCACCCGTTCCCGGCATAGTGCATCGTTATCCTGACCGGGTATTGTTTCTGGTTACCGATATCTGTTCAACCTATTGCCGGTATTGCACGCGGTCACGCATTATCGAGCGCAAAAACCAGCATTTTATTGATCTTGGCAAATGGGAAAAAGCCATCGAATATATTGCTAATAACCCCAATGTCCGGGACGTGCTTCTTTCCGGTGGAGATCCTTTGACCTTGTCGGATGAAAAACTGGAATGGCTGCTTTCCCGGTTGCACAGAATTCCTCATGTTGAATTGATACGTATCGGCACCAAAGTTCCTGTTGTTTTACCGCAACGGATAACTCCGGCACTAACCGCGATGTTGAAAAAATATCATCCCCTTTGGATGAGCCTTCATGTAACCCATCCGGATGAATTAACCCCGGAGATGAGCGGTGCCTGCATCCGGCTTGCCGATGCCGGTATACCGCTCGGCAGCCAGACGGTTCTTTTATCCGGGATTAATGATGAAGTTTCCACGATGGCGCGCCTGGTTCACGGTTTGCTCCAGATCAGGGTGCGTCCTTATTACTTATATCAGTGCGATCCGATTCCTGGCTCCTCGCATTTCCGCACCCCAATCAGTAAAGGACTGGAAATTATCCAGGGCTTGCGCGGCCATACCACCGGTTATGCCGTACCTACCTATGTCGTTGATGCTCCCGGTGGAGGAGGCAAAATTCCTTTGCTGCCCGAATATGCTATAGGGTGGGACAAAGGTGATTTACTCATGCGCAATTATGAAGGCAATGTTTACCGCTATCCGGATAATCATGCGGAAATAAAAGATATTCATTAGTAAAGAAAGAGGAGAGAGTTTTATTTTGAATGCCGCCGTTTACAAGTTTAAAATAGGAATGACTTATGATTTGCGTGATGACTATTTGAGAGAAGGTTTTACCCACGAAGAAACGGCGGAGTTGGATCTTCCGGAGACCATTGAGGCAATTGAAAAAGTTATCCGCGATAACGGTTACGAGGTCGATCGGATTGGCAATATTCGGGCGCTAACCCGAAAACTTGCCGCAGGCGAACGCTGGGACATGGTTTTTAATATTGCCGAAGGTATATCGGGTTTCGGCCGCGAAGCGCAAGTACCTGCACTACTGGATGCTTATAATATCCCCTACACGTTTTCTGACCCGCTTGGTCACGCCCTTACTCTGCACAAGGGCATGACCAAGCATGTTGTTCGTGATCAAGGTATTCCTACACCCTCCTTTACCGTCATCAAAAGCGAAGAAGATATTACCGCTGTTAAATTACCTTTCCCTTTGTTTGCCAAGCCTGTTGCCGAAGGAACGGGAAAGGGAATAACGGCGCAGTCGAAAATAAACACCTGGGAAGAATTACAGCCGATTTGTGCAAACCTCTTAAAAACTTTCCGGCAACCCGTACTGCTTGAAACTTATCTGCCCGGCCGTGAATTTACCGTTGGTATTATCGGCACGGGCAAAGAAGCCAAAGCACTGGGTGCAATAGAAGTCATATTAAAGCCCACAGCCGAAAAAAACGCTTATTCCTATGAAAATAAAGAAAACTATGACAAGCTGGTACAATATGTCCTGGTTAATGATGATGAAGCCAGACAGGCCATGGAAATATCGCTTGCAGCTTGGCGTGGTTTGGATTTAAAAGATGCTGGTCGTGTGGATTTGCGTTCTGATGCTCACGGTGTGCCGAATTTTATGGAAGTTAATTCGCTGGCTGGATTAAACCCCGTACGGTCGGATTTGCCTATTTTGTGCAACCTTCTGGGGATGACCTACCATGAATTGATCTCTGCCGTGTTAAAGTCGGCATTCCGTCGCATAGAAGCAAATTCGCAACAAGCAGCGAAAGCCGAAAAATAAATCTGTAGAAGAATTCGAATGAAAAACGTTGTAATACTTCACAGCGACATTATGCCCGATGCCGGCGAGGATGAGTTGGATTGCTTAAGACAGGCCGATACTGTTGCCGAAGCATTGCGCCTGTTCGGTTACGATCCTGTTTTTCTGCCCTTTGTTCTTGACTTGAATCAGACAATCAAAGCCATTAACTCTTTGCGGCCGGAGGTCGTTTTTAATCTTGTGGAAACAGTTAACGGCAAAGGCAGTCTTATCCATTTTGCCCCTGCGCTTTTGGACCATCTTGATATTCCTTATACCGGTTGCGGGACGGATGCAATTTTTCTCACTTCCAATAAACCGGTGGCTAAAGAAATAATGGCGCAAGCAGGCATTCCCACTCCTGCCTGGATTTCATCAAGTGGTATTTGTACCGGGGAAGCGCCTTCCAGCACATATTTATTGAAAGCTTCATGGGAGCATGCATCTGTTGGTCTCGATGAAAATTCCATTGTTAATCTTGATGATAAAATTGACATTGTAGCCCTCATGAATAAACGGAGAAAGCAAATAGGAGGACCCTGTTTTGCCGAAGCTTACATTGACGGCCGTGAATTTAATATCGCATTGATTGCCGGCAAGGCCGGTGTGCAGGTACTTCACCCCGCTGAAATGCAGTTTATCGGATTCGGACCGGACAAATTAAAACTGCTGGACTATCGTGCCAAGTGGGTGGAAGGCACTTTTGAATATGAAAATACCACTCGGACAATGGATTTTTCTTCGCAGGATGATCGATTAATTGCCGGTTTACAGGATATTGCAAAACGATGTTGGGATCTTTTTGGGTTACACGGATATGCCCGGGTTGATTTCCGTGTGGATAAAAACGGCAATCCATGGGTTCTGGAGATAAATGCCAACCCATGCCTGTCTTTAGAAGCGGGATTTGCGTTTGCTGTTGAAAAAGCATCCCTGAAATTTTGTGAAGCTATAGAACTGATTGTCGACGATGCATTAAAAAGATATAAGTCTTTCAGATAATCGGTATTTCCGCTGATTTCATTTGTACAATAAACTGCCTCAGGTGTAATAATTTATGAATATTAACCGGATAACATACCGCAGGCAAATTAAATCATCGGATCTGGATGCCATTGACAGAATCGTCAAATCAAGCGGATTTTTTTCTGCCGCGGAAATTGATTTGGCAGGAGAACTTGCCGATGAAAAGCTTACCGACCACACCAGCTCCTATCAGTTCCTTTTTGCAGAAGATAAGGATCTGGTGTTGGGGTATACGTGTTTCGGTTTAATTCCCGCTACGGATGCAAGTTATGACCTTTATTGGATTGCCGTGGATAATAGTTTGCGTGCTCAAGGATGGGGGAAGCAATTGTTGCAAGAAACAGAATCTATTATACAAAACAGCGGCGGCAGACGGGTTTATGCGGAGACATCTTCCCGGCTTCAATATTCTGTGACGCACAAATTTTATGAACACTGCGGCTACATTCGGGAAGCTTTTTTGAAAGATTTTTATGCTGTCGGTGATGGCAAGATTATATACTCCAAGACATTATAATAATTACATTTCTGTCATGATTTGTCCCAAGAAAGATAGTGTTTGTTCCGGTTTAAAGCCTTGCAATTTTTTTGATAATCCGTTAGAGCACTGCGTGAAAATAATTATGGTAATTTATTTTGACCCTTAAGGAGGGTTTTTTCATGCGTTTTTTTCCCAAAGAAGAAAAATTTTTCGATTATTTTGAAGAATTAGCCAATAAAATAGAGGAGGGCTGCCGTATTTTCCTCGCGATGACGGAAAAACACGATTACTCGGAAGCCAAAATTTCCAAACTCAAAGAAGTAGAACACGAAGCGGATGTCATTACCCACCGTACCTATGAAAAAATGCACAAAACCTTTCTTACCCCGCTGGATCGTGAAGATATTTACGCTTTAGTCAATAAGATGGACAGCATCATGGATATGATTGAAGCCACGGCTGTCCGTATTTATCTTTATAAGGTTAAAAAGCCCGATGATGAAATCATCAAGCAAGCCAGAATTTTAACGGAAGCTGTGGCCAAAATAAAAATCATAATTCACGCCCTGCGCGATATGAAAAACGCTAAAATGATTATGGATGCCTGCGTGGAAATTAACACATTGGAAAATGCCGGTGATGTTGTTTTACGAACCATCATTGCCGATCTCTTTGTGAAGGAAAAAGATGCCATTGAACTTTTAAAATGGAAAGAAATCTTTGAACGGATCGAGGAAGCTATTGATGTATGCGAGGATGTATCCAATATTGTGGAAGGGATCGTCTTAAAGCATGCTTGATTCCTTGGGGTTTGTAATTTTTCTGGTTGTTGTCGCCCTGGTTTTTGATTTTCTTAATGGTTTTCATGATTCCTCCAATTCCATTTCTACAATTGTTTCCACACGCGTTCTGTCACCAAAATATGCCGTCTTCTGGGCGGCATTTTTCAATTTTGTAGCGGCATTTCTTATTGGAACACAAGTTGCCCATACTATTGGTCAGGGCATTGTAAATATCAAAATTATTGATAACGGATTAATTCTGGCCGCTTTGGGAGGGGCTATAATCTGGAATATTATTACCTGGTACTTTGGCTTACCCAGCAGCTCTTCTCACGCTCTGATCGGCGGATTAATAGGTGCCGGTATTGCCAAGGGTGGAATCAGTACGCTGGTTTGGACCGGTATTACCAAAACCATGGCCTTTATTATCCTTTCACCGACGATCGGATTGGTGCTGGGTTATGTTTTTATGGTAATTTCTATGAATCTGAATCGTAACTCCAATATGGCGCGCTCGGAAAAACTGTACCGTAAATTACAACTGATTTCTTCAGCCGTTTATTCACTGGGACATGGTATGAATGATGCGCAAAAGACAATAGGTATTATCGCTATTATTCTATACAGTAAAGGTCTGATAGATTCGAGCTTCAACATTCCTTATTGGATAATTATTATGTGCTACACGGTTATTGCTTTGGGTACAATGTTCGGCGGTTGGCGCATTGTAAAAACAATGGGAACAAAGATTACTAAACTGCGCCCTATCGGAGGGTTCAGCGCAGAAGCCGCAGCTGCCTGCGCAATTATCGGATCTTCCGTAGCCGGAATTCCCGTCAGCACTACTCACACAATAGCAGGAGCAATTGTCGGTGTTGGTGCTACCAAAAGATTAAACGCTGTGCGCTGGGGTGTAGCCGGTAGTATTGTCTGGGCCTGGATATTGACGCTGCCAATTACTGCGCTTATTTCTGCCATTATTTACCTTGTATTAAACTATTTTACCTGTTAATTAATAACTGGTTTTTAAGGTTATACTGCTATGAATATTTTAATGATATATCCCCGTTATCCGGTAACTTTCTGGAGCTTCAAGCATGTTATGAAGTACATTGCTAAAAAAGCGGCATTTCCGCCGCTCGGCCTGCTCACAGTTGCCGCCATGCTGCCTGCTGAATGGAATATCCGCCTTACGGACCTGAATATTGAGAAACTCAGAGAGAAAGACATGCTCTGGGCTGATTATGTAATGATCAGCGCCATGTTGATTCAAAAGGATTCCGTAGACGAAATTCTTCGGGAATGTGTGAGATTAAAGAAAAAAGTTATTGCGGGTGGCCCATTATTTTCTGCAAAGCCCGAGGATTATTATGATTCAGTGGATCATCTGATTTTAAATGAAGCCGAATGTACCTTGCCGCCGTTTTTGTCTGATTTGGCCCGGGGTGCCGCCCAAAAGGTTTACCGCTCCGGCGAGTTTCCTTCGTTGCACAGCACTCCGTTGCCGCGCTGGGATCTGGCCAGGATCAAATGCTATGCTAATTTAATGATCCAGTTTTCCCGGGGCTGCCCCTTCAACTGTGAATTTTGTGATGTTACGTCGCTTTTCGGCCATAATCCGCGCATCAAAACTGAAGATCAGTTTTTGCGCGAGCTGCAAAGTATTTATGATACCGGATGGCGGGGTACGGTATTTATAGTAGATGACAATTTTATCGGCAACAAAAAGGCTATCAAGACGATGTTGCCCGGGGTTGTTGCATGGATGAAAAAACACCAATATCCCTTTGAATTGCTTACGGAGACATCCATCAATATCGCCGATGACGATGAACTTATTCGTCTTATGACCCAGGCCGGATTTAACAGTATATTTATCGGTCTCGAAACACCCAACGAGGAAAGTTTGAAAGAATGCTCCAAAAATCAGAACTGCAAACGCGATATGATTGCTGCGATAAAAAAATTACAAGCGGGGGGATTGCAGGTATTCGGAGGATATATTGTCGGCTTTGACAATGATGATGAAAATATTTTTGCCCGACAGATTAAGTTCATTCAGGAAACCGGTGTTGTAACAGCGATGGTCGGGCTTTTGAATGCCTTACCCAATACAAAATTATGGCATCGCCTGAAAGATGAAAATCGTCTGGATGATAACTCTTCCGGAAACAATACAGACGGTAGTATCAACTTCATTCCACGAATGGATAAAACAAAACTCATTGCAGGTTATCAGAAAATCGTCAAAACAATTTACAGCCCGCGTTATTATTATCAGCGCATCAATGAATTTCTCAAATCATATAAACCGATACCGATAAAACGGAAGAACAGATATTCGGTGCGACGGATGCGGGCATTCGTCAAATCCGTTTTTTATATTGGTATTTTAGGCAATGGCGCTACTCAGTGGTATTATTGGAAATTAATGCTGAAATCGTTGATTTTTTACCGGGAATCTTTTTCTGAAGCAATGACATTGATGATTTATGGTTACCATTTCCGTAAAATGGCCAAAAAATTATAGCAAGGTGCTGCAAAAACCTGTCAGTCATTAAATCAAGGAGCTCTTTGCCGTGTTAGATAAAAAACTGCCCTTTACAAAAGATCAATTGGAAAAAATAATCGAAAAATATCCGACTCCGTTTCACCTTTATGATGAAAAGGCCATGCGCGAAAATGCCCGCGAGTTTAAGAACGCCTTTTCCTGGAACGAAGGGTTTAAAGAATTTTTCGCCGTTAAAGCCGCCCCCAACCCCTATCTAATGAAAATACTGCACAAGGAAGGTTTCGGGGCGGATTGCAGTTCACTTGCCGAATTGATCATGGTTCAAAAAACAGGTATCAGCGGGGCTGAAATCATGTTTACATCCAACGATACGCCTGCCGCCGAATTTTTAAAAGCAAAAGAATTAAAGGCGGTTATCAACCTGGATGATTTGAGCCATATTTTTTATCTCGAAGAATATGCGGGCCTGCCGCAGCTCATTTGTTTCCGCTATAATCCCGGAAAACTAAAAAAAGGCAACTTGATCATCGGGCATCCGGAAGAAGCCAAATACGGTTTTACCCATGATCAGTTGGTCGAAGGTTATAAAATCTGCCGCGACAAAGGTATCAAACGGTTCGGCATCCATACCATGGTAGCGTCCAACGAACTTTCCGCCGGTTATTTTGTAGAGACGGCGGAAATTCTGTTTAAACTTATTGTCGAACTGACTCATAAACTGAAAATTTCTTTTGAATTTGTCAATATCGGTGGCGGTGTAGGAATCCCCTACCGTCCCGGTGAGGAACGTATCGACATTAATGCCGTGAGCCGGGGCATTAAGGAAAAATATGAAAAAATTATCGTAGCGAACGGCCTCGGTCCCATCAAACTTTATACGGAATGCGGCCGTTACATCACAGGGCCTTACGGCTATCTTGTGACCAGAGTTCTCCATATCAAGAATACCTATAAAAAATTTGCGGGCCTCGATGCCTGTATGGCCAATTTGATGCGCCCGGCATTATACGGTGCTTACCACCACATTACGGTTGCCGGCAAAGAAAATCAAATTGCCGAAGTTGTCTACGATGTGACCGGTTCCCTTTGCGAAAACAATGACAAATTTGCGATCGACCGCAAATTGCCCCTCCTGGAGAGAGGCGATATCATAGTCATTCACGATGCGGGAGCGCACGGTTATGCCATGGGTTTTAATTATAACGGCAAGCTCCGTTCGGCAGAGCTGTTGTTAAGGGAAGACGGCAAAGTAGTTCCGATCCGCCGGGCGGAAACGGTTGACGATTATTTTGCCACTCTGGATTTTGCCGGGCTGTCTTCCTTCCGGACCTGATCAGCAGAATACTGCGGTGCAAGCTCATTAATTCAATATTTTTTGAAGATTATTTAACGGTGTTTCGTACTGCCGGCTTCCTGCCTTCCTTCTGTGAAGGATTATAGGCAAAATGGAAATTTCTACTCGGCGTAAGGACATTTCCGGTTGTCTTTGGTGAAGGCGCAATCTTTGACGCATGGTTCTATGTGGACGATTACTTCGCTTTCCGCCATGGATGACTTAAGATCATCTTTGATAGCTGAGGCAATCCGGTGGGCGTTTTTGACGGAAAGATGATCGGGCATGATAAGGTTGATGTCAACAAACCGCTTTCTTCCGGCCGATCTGGTTTTAATATTGTTGAAATTGCAGTATTTATCGAAATGAGAAACCAACACCTTGACAATATCCATTTGTCCGGTTTCCTCGATAGAGGCGTCAAGGAGTTTCATAAATGCCTTGCGCAGAAGATTAACAGAAGGAACAGTGATAATGATACTGACTATCAATGTTGCAACAGGATCTACATATTTGGCTGTGGTTAACAGTCCCAGGTAATTGAACAAGATGACTAAAGCAAAAGACAAAGTTATCGAAAGAGAGATAAATCCTTCGAGGCGAAAATGCAAGCCTTCGGCCCGCAGCGCCGGTGATGCGTGTTTTTCTCCCAGTTTCAAAATATAACCGGCGCCCCAGAAATTTATTGCAACTCCGGCTATACTGGCAATAAAGCCGACCAGTGGAGAATTAATTTCTCCGACTCTAATAATGTGCATAAATGCTTGAAAGGACATGGCTACGGCCAGACCGATCAGAATAACTCCTTCTATGGCTTCCGTGACATTCTCAATTTTACCGTACCCATAATTATGGAAGGTATCTGCCGGTTTATTGGACATTTTTATTGCGTAATAGAGAAAGGCGGAAACACCGAGGGCGATTACGGATATACCCAGATCGGCAGCGACAGCCAGCGAATCGACAATGACCAGAGTAACAGCCTTAATAATAAATAAGATAGCGTTGCATACAAGACTCACCCGGACGGCGAGCATCATTCCCTGATTATTTTGTTTCATTGCAATATCCTAATAACAAAATCGAGAACAATATTTAATCTTTCATAATTCGGTTGTAACTTTGCAATACGCATTTATGTATGAGAAAAGTGATTGATGTTAGCAGCCGGATTTTTTACCGGTGATCCTTTCAATTCTTATGCTGATGACGGCAACTTTTTCGAATGATTCTGCGTTATAGGTAAATGTTTGTTTGCCGGTATATTTTTCCATCAGATAATCGAGCGCCCGTTTTTTTTTGGTTGCTTCCTCCAGAAAAAAAGCCTTGCCGAATCCGATCACGCTCCGGTATCGGGCGCTCCATGAGCACGGTGTGTCGCCCGCAATTATGTCCGTATCAGTATCAATTTCAAAACAAACACGATTGTTCTGCCGGAGGATATCGATTTTTTTTCCTTTACGACCGGTGTGAAAATAAAGCTGTTCTCCGCGGACGACGAAATTAACGGGAATTATATAAGGGTAGTCGTCATCAATAAACGCAATCCGGCAAATGTCGGCCTTTTCCATGATGGCAGCGATTTCTTTGTTGTCGGTAATTTCTTTTTCCGGTTTGCGCATTTTTATCCGCCGATAAAATATTTCACAAGAAAACTTGCTATATTCCCATAACTTATGATAAAAAAACGATTAATATTTACTTTCAAATATTCTCTGGATGTGTTTTCCTGCAAAGGAGTCTACATGAAGAAAATTAAAAAGTCGACAATTTCTGACTTTATTCTCGGCATTGTTCTAACGTTACTTGCGCTGTTCGCCTTTTTTATTTCCTGGGGACCACTCGAAACACTGGAAAACGGTATTTATGATTTAAGCACTAATCTGCGGGTGCAACAATCCAAAGCACCCGTTGCTGTCATTGCCATTGATGAACAGAGCATTGCCAATATAGGTCGCTGGCCGTGGCCCCGCGGATACATAGCTTCCATGGTCGATCTGCTGCAATCGTATAATGTAAAAGTAATCGGCCTGGATATAATTTATTCCGAAAAAGATTTCAACCAGGGTCTCCTCGAAGTACGCAACCTGATCAAGGATATTGAAACAAATCCCAATTATGCCCAAAAAGGTTTCGATACCGTTTTGGCGGCATTGAAAGAATCCGAAAAACGACTCGATAATGATACGATCTTGGCTAATTCCATTACCGCCGGTAAAAATATTGTGCTCCCCTTATTCTTTGTTCCGGGCAATCCTACCGGCAGAACCACCTCGAATCTACCGGATTATCTGAAGAATAATTCACTTCCTGCCACGGGTATGGAGAGCATAACGGCACGCGAAATTGTTCCTCCCATATCCGAATTTGCAACAGGAGCCCTGGGATTGGGGCATATTAACATTATTGCCGATCGCGATGGTACCGTGCGCAGCGAGCCTCTCTTTATTAATTTTGAAGAAAAACTCTTTCCTTCTTTTGCCCTGCAATTGACATTGAAATATCTTAATCTGGATTTGCAGAAGCTGCAACTGGGCCGTGAAATAAAATTCGGCCGTAAAACGATCCCGGTATATGAAAACAACAAAATGCTGATTAGTTTTACTTCCGGAATTCCTTATTATTCATATTTTGATGTTATCAACAAAAAAGTTTCCCCGGATGTTTTTAAAGATAAAATAGTTATTATCGCCCAGAGCGCGGCCGGGTTGGGTACAATGCAGGTCACGCCGACGGCGGTTAATGTTGCACCGGGGACAATCATTGCCAATGTTATCGAAAATATTATCAATGACGATCACCTTGTACGTCCGGACTGGGCGGTTACGCTCGAACTGATTATGATTATTGTTTTCGGTCTTTACATCGCGCTTGTCATTCCGCAGATCAAAGCGGGTATCAGTGCCATTGTATCCTTGGTTCTGCTCGTTGTGTGGATGGGCACCACCATTTATCTTTTTGCCGCTTACGGTTATTGGGTCAAAGCGCTTTATCCGGCGCTTATCTTGATTATCGGGTATATTATAATAGTCTCCAAAAGGTACCTGCTTACGGAAAAAACCAAGGATCGCATTGAGGCGGACAGTGTGGAAACAAACAAAATGCTCGGATTATCCTTCCAGGGACAGGGACTTTTGGACATGGCTTTTGACAAATTCCGTAAATGTCCTGTCGAAGATGAATCCGTGAAAGAGTTACTCTACAACCTGGGGCTTGATTTTGAAAGAAAACGGATGTTCAACAAAGCGGTGGCAGTTTATCAACATATAAATCAGGCGGGAAATTTTAAAGATATAGCAGATCGCATCAAAAAGCTTACGGCGGCAGGGGAAACGATGATTTTCGGGCTTTCGGGAGCCAAAAAAGAAGCCACCGTGATTATGGACAACGCCGGAATAAAACCGACACTGGGGCGTTATGAAATTGTGAAAGAACTGGGACGCGGCGCTATGGGTACGGTTTTCCTTGGTAAGGATCCACGCATTAACCGCGAAGTGGCCATTAAAACCCTGAGATATGAAGAGATTGACGCGGAGCAACTGGCAGAAGTAAAGAAAAGATTTTTCCGGGAAGCGGAAGCGGCCGGAAAATTATCGCATCCGAATATTGTTACCATTTATGACGTCGGCGAGGATTATGATATCGCTTACATGGCCATGGAATTGCTCGACGGTTCTGATTTGGCCAAGTACTGTAAAAAAGAAAGCCTCCTTCCTGTGGAAGAGGTAGTTCGGGTTGTCTCCAGTGTTGCGGGGGCTCTTGATTATGCTCATGCCAACGGTATCGTGCATCGTGACATCAAACCGGCCAACATTATGGTTTTAAACAGCGGAGAGGTCAAGGTGGCGGATTTCGGTATTGCCCGTGTTATGGCTACCTCCAAAACACAAACCGGAGTAGTGCTGGGTACCCCCAGTTACATGTCGCCGGAGCAGATAGCCGGTAAAAAAGTAGATGGCCGGTCTGATTTGTTTTCGCTCGGTGTTGTCTTGTATGAACTTCTTTCCGGCGATAAACCATTTAACGGAGACAGCATTGCCACACTCATGTATAACATAACATCGTCACCACCGCCGTCCCTTCGGGAACTTTCTTCCAATATTCCGGAAAAGCTGGTACCAATTGTGGAAAAACTACTGTCCAAGGATGTAGAAGCACGTTACCAGAATGGTAAATCCTTGGCGGATGATTTGCTTGCTTCGTTAAAATAAGGAGGTTTAATTGAATTTAACTGCCAGCGGTAAAACCGATCAAGGCTTGGTTCGCGCCAATAATGAAGACAATTTATATCTGGACGAAAAACAGGGTCTTCTTGTTGTGGCCGACGGTATGGGTGGTCATGCTTCCGGTGAAACGGCCAGTCGCCTGGCGGTAAATGTCATTCGTGATTATTTTCAGGGGCAGCAGAACATAATCGGTGATTATGACCATGCTTATTCCGAAGCCACGAATAAACTTAACTGTGCCATACGTCTGGCCAATATGGCTGTTTATGAAGCCGCACAAAGTTCTCCGCAATTAACCGGTATGGGTACTACCATTGCAGCGGTTCTCCTTACGGGTAACAAATTAAGCATAGCTCATATCGGTGATAGCCGCGTGTACCTGATTCGCGCCGGTAATATCGACCAGTTAACCGATGATCATTCCGTGGTAAGTGAACAGGTAAAACGAGATATGATTACCAAAGAAGAAGCTGCTAAATCGGAAATAAAGAATATTCTGACAAAAGCACTGGGTATCAGCGCGGAAACGGAAGCCGATTTGGATGAGCTCACCGTGTTCGATAATGATATTTTGCTCTTGTGTACGGACGGACTTAGTAATATGGTAACAGATGAGGCTGCCTTGGAAATAATCGCTTTTGCCGCGAACTCTGCCGCCGCCTGTGATTCTCTGATTAATACGGCCAATGAAAACGGTGGTAAGGATAACATTACGGTGATTTTAGGTTATATCAAGAAGCAAAAATGGTATTCTGCTTTGTTTAAATTTATGGAATTTTTCCGGAGGTGACAACATGGCGAGGGTCTTACTTAAATACAAAGAAGCTGCCGTCAAAGAGATTGTACTGGAGAAAGAAGTAACAACTATCGGCCGCAAGCCGGACAACGATATTGTAATTGATAATCAAGCCGTATCCGGCCATCATGCTGTAATTAAAATGGAAGGTAATGTGTTGATGCTTGAAGATTCGGGCAGCCTTAACGGTACCTTTTTGAACAGCCAGAAAATAACCAAGGCCGAGCTTTTCAACGGCGACATAATATTAATCGGCGTGCATACATTGAATGTTACTTCCGACAAGAACAGGGAAGCCGATAAAAAGAGCTTTACCGTGCGTGGCCGTTCCATGGATGAAACAATGGTTATATCGCCGGATGATCAGAAAAAGATAATCACTGCTGCTGATAAGAGTATTCCGGAACCCCTGGGCGGCTTTCTGGTGATTGACGGATCGACGGATCAGAAAGAATATGAACTTAAAGAAAGAGTTTCCTCAATTGGTAAAGAAGATGGTTCCGCCATCAAGCTCAAAGGTTTTTTTGCCCCCAAAATGGCAGCTCTCGTTAATCGTCGCAAGGAAGGTTATTTTATTACTCCGTCTGGCGGCAAGGAATTAAAGATTAACGGTAACATAATAGACCGTCGCTATGATCTGAAAGATGGTGATATTGTAGAGGTCGGCAACCTTAAATTGCAATTTTACGTCAAAGAGTGACGATCTTGTAAAATTCCATGTGCTGCTCATTACCTTGAGCGCCCTTTGATTTATCAAGTGACGTTGTGCAATATGCTTCATCATTTCCGGTACAGACCAAGAGAGGCAAGTCCTTTGCGCACCTTCTGTACTCACATGCCCTGGAGGATATTATACAAGTTCGTTTAAAATAATTGGTTTTAAATATTTTACGAGTTTAACAATTGTGAATATCAAATCAAATCAGGCAATAGGGGTCTTTGACTCGGGCATTGGCGGACTCACGGTTGTGCGTTCCCTCATGGAGCGATTGCCTTTTGAAAACATCATCTATTTTGGAGATACCGCCCGGGTGCCCTATGGCATCAAGTCGGTGGAAACCATCAATCATTATGCTCTGCAAATTACCGAATTTCTCTTAAGAAAAGAAGTAAAAATGCTTGTGGTAGCCTGCAATACGATGGCTGCGGTAGCTTATCAGGCAATCAAAGACTTATCTCCGGTGCCGGTAATGGAAGTAATTGAAGCCAGTGCCCGTAATGCCGTTTCGGAAACCACAACTAAGTCTATCGGCGTTATCGGTACTCCGGCCACAATTAACAGCAATGCCTATGCCCGGGCGATTCATCTTTTGGATCGGGATGCAAAAGTTTATTCTCAGGCCTGTCCGCTTTTTGTGCCGCTGGTGGAAGAAGGTTGGTTTGATCACCCCGCAACCCGACTGATTGCTCAGGAATATTTAAAACCGGTATTGGCTGAGCATATTGATTCTTTGGTTTTGGGATGCACTCATTATCCGCTTTTAAAATCTTTACTAAAGGAGATAGCAGGAAAGAAAATAAAACTGATCGACTCGGCTGAGGCGATGGCTGCAGCAACGGCTGATTTGCTCAATCAACTTAATTTAGGGAATGCCGATCGGCGGCCACCAAAATATTTGTTTTGCGTCAGCGATCTTCCCTACCGTTTTCAAACGATTGGGGAACGCTTTTTGGGCCGAACTTTAGGTCAGGTGGAACTGGTGCGGCTGTAAAAATATAGTTTCCGCTTGCTGATATGTGCCGTTGAGACAGAGGAATCTACCTGTGAATAGGCTGTTGTCTCTGGAGAAGAGAATGGTTTGGAGAGACTCAGTGACGTCGGTTAAATCTCATGCCCTGCTATCTGTTTCTATGAATCTTTTCGAGGATGACGGCGCAGCCAATCCCAATGGTTGATTTTTTGGAGACGGGCAAAGGTAGCGAAAAGAATTTGTCTCAGAAATTTTATCTGGAGTTCTAGAGGAAGGCTGTTAAGTTGATCAGCGTCGAAAGACAGAAGCAGGCAATCCGTTTGCGTTTCGACATGAGCCATGCGGGGAGCACCCATCAAGCCAAATTCACCGAAGATGTCTCCGACATTCAGTACGGCCAAGGTTTTGTCGTGTAGAACAACTTCGGCATGCCCTTGAATCAGGACAAACATGCGCAGATCAATTTCTCCTTGGGTAACTATCCGGGTTTCGGGAATGAACTTCATCCATGTTCCCGCATCCAAAAGTAAATTGATTTCCTCCTTTTTAAAACAATCAAAAAACGGAATTTCCGCAACCAGATGTATTAAGGGATCTTTCAGGTTTTCCATGGATTGATTTTACCTTAAAACAAGTTTTTTCCTGATGTTGCCAGTCCTGGGTGTTCTTTACGACAATAATTGATTGAAGTCAATGATCTATTCGGTTAATTGCGTCATCAGGGGCTTTCGATTCCGAAATATCGTATTGCCTATCAGTTTGGAGAAAAATGCCTGGAAATACTCATCGCTTTTGAAATACACAGGTTGTTATGCGGTTGATGAAATTAGCTTGTAAGTTTTTCATATTGTGATAATTTTGTCGAAAGCCGATTACTCCGCGGCGTGTGGAACAACAACTGCTGTTTCTGTGAGCAGCTGCCTTCGCGCATATGATGGGAGCTTCAGACACATTTGAAGCGAAGAAGTTTACGGGACATTTTTTTCTAAGACTTGGTGAAAGTAAGGTGTGCAATTAAATATGAAAATTCTTCTTGCCGGTTATAATTTAGATTACGATCTGATCAAAGAACTCAAAGACAAATGCGCGGCCTCGCAGGATATTACGCCGGAAACCATTTCGGCCGCTTACGCCCGCATCAGCCGCATCCCCAAACCGGTTGATGAATTACGCCAAATCGCCCGCCGGGAAGTGGATAAGGCGCGTAAATCCAACCGCAACATTGTTTTTGAAATGGGACACAGTTCGGTTGCCGAACACGCTGTTTTTAATATTGATATAATCGGCGTATCCCGGCTGCTCGTCGAAGAAATTGAAAAATTCCGTTTGTGTTCCTACATGGAAAAATCACAACGGTATGTACTTTTTGACAAGGATTTCGTCATTCCCGAAGAAATAAAGCAGTCAGGAAAGGTTGATCTCTTTACCGCCACCGTCGCCATGCAGAATGATTATTATCGGGAGCTTTATGCAAAGCTGCGGCCGTATGTCTTTGCTCAAAATAAGACCCTTGCGGAAAATCCGGCAAATCGCTCACTGCTCGAAGGCTGGGCTAAAGAGGATGCCCGTTATGTCATTGCCTTAGCTACCGAAACCCAACTGGGCATGACCGTGAACGCCCGTAATCTGGAATTGATGCTGCGGCGAATTGCCGCAATTGCACTTGACGAAGCCCGGGAATATGGCCGGAAATTATATGCCGCCGTCAAAGATGTTGCTCCGTCGCTTATTCGTTATACGGAAGCCACCGCTTATGACCGTTTGACGAAGATTGAGTTGCAGGAACAGGCGGCGGCGTTTGCTCAAAAGTACGGGTGGATTGCGGCCGCAAAAAAAACTCCCGCTGTCGAGCTTGTTTTTGCTACGGCGGATGCCGATATCCAGGTGGCCGCGGCTCTTATTTTTTCCGCAACCGGATTGCCTTACCGGCAATGTCTGAGCGAAGCCGGAAAACTCGGACCGACGGAAAAGAAAAAGTTGTTCTACACCGCATTTCAACATATGAAGGCGCATGATGCCGCTTTACGGGAGCTTGAAAACATCGATCTGCAATTCGAGCTTACGCTTTCCGCAAGCGCATTCGCCCAGTTGAAAAGACACCGGCCGGCGACAATAATATCTCAGGACTATGATCCTGAACTGGGTGTGACTGTTCCCCCCGCCATTATGGAGATAGGCGAACGCAGGCGTTTTCTGGAAATCATGCACCGGACACAGGATGCTTTTGAACAAATCAGGAAAAAAGCGCCGGCTGCCGCTTTCTATGTTCTGACCAATGCCCACCGCAAGAGAGTACTGATGAAACTCAATGCCCGCGAGCTGTATCATCTGGTACGCCTGCGCTCGGATGTTCATGCCCAATGGGATATCCGGAAGCTTTCGGAGGAAATGCTGAAAAAAGCAAGAAAAGCCATGCCTCTTACCCTTATGCTGGCCTGCGGGAAAGACGGTTTTGCCGCCCTGCATAAAAAAACCTTTCCAAGAATTCGGGATATTGAGCAAACGTGACGGCATGACCGATAAAAAATATCTTTATGTGTTGCTTTCAGCAACTACTTTAAGTTCTTTCTTGACACCCCTTCTGGGTTCGGCCGTAAATGTTGCCCTGCCTGTTATGGCCCGGGACCTTTTCATGAGCGCACTGGCATTGGGTTGGGTCGCTTCTTCCTTTATTCTGGCGGCGGCAATCACACTTGTGCCGGTAGGACGACTGGCCGATATTTACGGTCGGCGGAAAATTTTTCTCTACGGCGCCGTAATTTTTACAGCGGCTTCATTTTTATGTACCTGGTCGCCCAGCCAGTATTTTCTTATTTTTGTCCGGGCGGTTCAGGGCATCGGCGGTGCGATGATTTTCAGCACCGGTACCGCGCTGCTGATTTCCGCTTACTCTCCCGGCGAGAGAGGAAAAATACTGGGTATCAACATTGCCGCAGTTTATATCGGCTTGACGATCGGCCCTTTTATCGGTGGACTGTTTACGGAACATTTGAATTGGCGCTATCTTTTTCTTTTTGCCACTGTGTTGGGAATGGTGTTGATTTTTCTTATCGTCCTGATGGAGAAGGGGGAAAAGGCGGCGGCCCGGGATGAAAAATTTGATATTACCGGATCAATCCTTTATGCTTTTGCTCTTTTTGCGATTATGTATGGTTTTTCTCTTCTGCCTGCCGGCGTTGCGGGCATATTGCTCGGATTCGGGATTTTCTGTCTGGTGTTCTTTATCCGGCAGCAGTTGCAAAATCCTTATCCTCTTCTGGATATTCGTCTTTTTCTAGATAACCGGATTTTTGCCTTTTCCAATCTGGCTGCACTCATTAATTACAGCGCTACATTTGCCGTTACTCTTCTTTTGAGCCTGTATTTACAGCATATCAAAGGATTGACTCCTTCCCAGACAGGGATGGTCTTGATTGTCGAGCCGGCGGCGCAGGCGCTATTTTCACCTCTGGCCGGCAAGCTTTCCGATCATTTTGAACCGCGCATTATCGCTTCTCTCGGTATGGCTTTAACTGTCATTGGTCTCGCCCCGCTGATATTTATCGATAGAGATACCGGTATTCATTATATATTGATGTGCCTGATTGTATTTGGCGTAGGGTTTGCGCTTTTTTCTTCACCTAATGTCAATGCTATTATGAGTGCCGTCGAAAATAAATTTTATGGTGTTGCATCCGCGACCATTGCTACAATGCGTTTGACCGGCCAGATGTTCAGTATGGGCATCACCATGCTTATCTTTGCCATTGTGCTCGGGAACCGTTCGCTTACGGAAGCAAGCAATCCTCTTCTGCTGAAAAGCACACAGATCATTTTTTTCATCCTGACGGTTACTTGCTGTGCCGGGATTTTGGCTTCCCTGGCCCGGGGGAAAGTTCATAAATGAAGACTAATATTAAGAGTTTTCTTATCGGTCTTGCTGCCGGATGCTTCGCCGGACTTGCTGGCCTGGGCGGCGGCATACTGATGGTTCCTTTGCTGACTCATATTTTGAAACTGAGCCAACACCGGGCTCATGGTACCAGTCTCGTCGCGATTGTTTTTACGGGACTATCCGGAGCAATAACCTATGCCTTAAAAGGAGCTGTTGATTTTACAGCAGCTGTTTTACTCGCGGCAACAGCAGTATTCACCGCGCGCGCCGGGGCACGCTACGCCCATGTTTTACCGGCCTGGAAATTGAGAAAATACTTTGGCATTCTTCTGCTGATTTGTTCTTTAATGCTTTTGTTCAAACCTTATCTGACGGTCGGGAGCGGCAGCGTTTCCGGATATGCTAAAGTTTTGATATTTTTAATAACAGGACTGGGTAGCGGTTTTATTTCCGGAATTCTGGGGGCAGGCGGCGGGATCATCATGGTTCCGGTAATGGTTCTTTTGACCGGTTTCAGCCAGCACGTAGCTCAGGGTACTTCCCTTTTGGTTATGGTTCCGGCCGGTGCAACAGGTGCTGCGACTCACTGGCGACTGGGTAATGTTACCCGGGAAATTCTCATCGGCCTTATTCCCGGAATCTTTCTGGGGACATTTTTAGGCGGCAATTTTGCGCATTTACTGCCGGATAGTATCCTGCGTACGATATTTGCCGCTGTTACAATCTGGTTGGGATGGCGTTATGCCCGGACCAAAGATCCGGAAAGCGGTTAACATTGTTTTGGCTTGAGAACAGAGAGAGGACTGGGGAATGATAATTTCAAAACAAGTATTACTAGACAAAAAAGCTGTCTTCTTAAAGAAGGTTTTGGCCGGATTTCTTATTGCCTTGCTCTTGACTTCCCCGGTCTGGGCTGCAGATAATGTTGATCAGCTGGCTGGTTGTGCAAATATTGTCGACGATGCCGCTCGACTGCAATGTTATGATAAGTTTTCCGGGCGGAAAAATCCTGCTCCGAAAGCATCGCTTATAACAACCGAAAAAAAACCTGTCCTTCCGGCAGAATCTGCCGCTGCCAATCTTTCCATGATGACTCAGCACTGGGATTTGGATCGGAACAACAGAAAGCATAACCTGATAATACGTCCCTACCGGCCCAATTATTTTCTGCCTGTTGCCTATAATTCATCACCCAATCAAAATGAACAGCTGGATGTTGATCCGAACGGCCGGGCACAACACAACGAAGCAAAGTTTCAGTTGAGCTTTAAACTGAAAGCCTGGGAAGATTTGTTTGATCAGGATATTGATCTGTGGATTGCCTATACCCAGCTTTCCTTCTGGCAACTCTACAACTCTGCTTTTTCCTCACCGTTTCGGGACACGAACTACGAACCGGAATTTTTGGTTAATTTCCGGACGGATTACGAATTATTCGGCTTAAAGGGACGTTTTATTAATGTGGGTTTGAATCATCAGTCCAACGGCCGTTCCCGGCCGCTGTCACGAAGCTGGAACCGGTTTGTGGTAAATGCAGGTTTGGAAAAAGACAACTTCGGATTTCTTTTAAAAACCTGGTGGCAGATACCGGAGAACGAAGAGGCCAGTGATAATCCGGATATATGCAAGTATATGGGTTACGGCGAGGTGTGGGGAACATACTTATGGAATCGGCATAAATTTGCCGTGATGGTGAGAAACAATCTGCGTTCGGGAAATAACCTCGGTGCGGTGCAGTTGGAATGGAATTTTCCCCTGCCTTTTGTGAAAAAAGATTGGTTTAAAGGCTATATTCAGTATTTCAACGGCTATGGAGAAAGCCTGCTGGATTATAATCAGAGTATCAACCGGATAAGCGTCGGTATTGTGCTTTCCGACTGGCAATAGTTCATAAAAGGGATGGCCTGTGCGGGCCATCCCTTTTATGAAAAAGATGATTGATATACCATACTAACCGCGTGAACCAAGACGTAGGCCGCCATGAATGAAATAGACGTCTCCGGCCAATGCTTCGTTTCTGTATAATTCACCGACTAGGGAGGCAACTTCCGCAGGTTCGATGAGTCTGCTGATGGGGACATCAAAAAGAATTTTGTCCAGAGCTTTTTGATCCATTCCTTTAACCATTGCCGTTCCTACATAACCCGGTGCCACCGCTACGCAGCGGATTTTGTCCGCTATGCCGCGGCGGAAAAATTCTGCAGTAATAACTTTGGGCATGACGGACATTGCCGCCTTGGATGACGAATAATTGATCTGTCCTGCGGTTCCCAGTGAACCTGTAGAAGAAACAAGGCAAATAAGTCCTTTGCAACTGTTATTGATCATCCGCTCGGCGCATTCACGGACTGTAAGAAAAACGCCGGTTAAGTTGATATCAATGACTGCTTTGAACTGATCCAGCGACATTTTCCTGGTGACTTTCCCTGTTGCCTTATCGGGAGAAAGCATCATGCCGTCTTTAATGATTCCGGCAAAGGGAGCGACCAAATTAATTTTGCCGAATCGGGCAATAGCCGCATCAGCCATCTTGGCGCAATCATCTTCATTCGTAACATTGCAAACCACGGAGAGAACTTCGCCGCCCATGCCCTGAAGTTCCTTCTCGGCACCTTCCAGAAATTTGGCGGCCACGTCGACAATCACTACTTTACCGCCGTTGTTTACCCAATATTTGGCAATCTCCAGACCGATACCGCCTCCACCTCCCGTAATTACAGCTACTGCATCCTTGATTTCCAGCATTTATATTTTATCTCCTTAAATTTAAAGATAATTATTATTTGCACAATGCTGCCTGCCCGTCAATCCTTAAAAACGGCACCCGTAGAAGCGGAAGTGACCAGTTTGGCGTAACGCACGAGATAACCGCTCGTAATCGCAGGCTGGAAAGGCTTTAATGCTTTTCTGCGCTTTGCCAGTTCCTTGTCGCTGACTTTCAATTCCAGTGTTTTTGCCGGTATGTTGATGGCTATGGTGTCGCCTTCCTTTACTAAGGCGATAGTCCCTCCTTCCGCCGCTTCCGGTGAAACATGGCCGATGGCCGCTCCCTGTGTACCGCCGCTGAAGCGGCCGTCCGTCAGCAGCGCCACGGTTTTGTCAAGCCCCATGCCGACGATGGCTGATGTCGGTCCCAGCATTTCCCGCATGCCCGGACCGCCTTTGGGCCCTTCATAGCGAATGATGACAATATCCCCGTCTTTGATTCTACCGCCTAAAATGGCGGCGATGGCCAGATCTTCGGAATCGAAGACGCGCGCTTTTCCTTCGTTTATCTGCATGGCCGGAGCTACGGCCGATTGTTTGACAACCGCGCCGTCCGGAGCCAGGTTGCCGCGTAAGACGGCAATGCCTCCCTGCGGAGAATAAGGATTATGGAGCGGGCGGATAACTTTATCGTCCAAAACACGGGCGTTTTTTAAATTGGTATCTACTGTTTTTCCGGTTACCGTCAGTGCTTTTTTATCAATGGAGCCGATGGCGGCAATGACCTTCATTACAGCCTGAATGCCGCCTGCGGTATCCAAATCTTCGATGTGATGCGGTCCGGCCGGACTTAACTTGCAGAGATTCGGTGTTTTTTCGCTGATTTTGTTGAAAAGATTCAAATCCAGCTTGATGCCGGCTTCGTGGGCGATTGCCGGAATATGTAAAACGGTGTTGGTGGAACAACCCAGCGCCATATCCACTGCAATTGCATTTTTGAATGCGGCAAGAGTGGCAATATCCCGTGGTTTGATGTTCTTTTTGAAAAGATCCATGATCTGCATACCGGCATATTTAGCCAGCCGGCGACGTGCTGCCCAAACTGCCGGAATCGTCCCGTTGCCGGGCAGGCCCAAGCCTAATGCTTCCGTTACGCAATTCATGGAATTGGCTGTGTACATGCCGGAACACGAGCCACAGCCCGGGCAGGCGCAGTCTTCCAGTTGTTTCAGGTTCGCCGGTGTCATTCTTTTGGACTTTACGGCACCGACTCCTTCAAATACGCTGATCAGGTCAACGGCCTTGCCGTTCATTTTGCCTGCCAGCATGGGACCGCCGCTGATGAAGATGGAAGGGATATTCAACCTTAATGCCGCCATAAGCATTCCGGGGATTATTTTGTCACAGTTGGGAATGAAAACCAGAGCATCGAAGGGATGGGCCATTGCCATAATTTCTATGGAATCGGCGATCAATTCGCGGCTGGCCAGTGAATACTTCATGCCGGCATGTCCCATCGCCACGCCGTCGCAAACGCCTATTACCGGAAACTCCACAGGAGTGCCGCCGGACATGCGAATTCCGGCTTTTACATCCTGTGTAATTAAATCCAGATGAATATGTCCGGGAATTATTTCGTTTGCGGAATTTACGACGCCGATTAACGGCCGGGCAATTTCTTCATCGATGTAACCCATGGCCTTGAAGAGCGAACGGTGAGGCGCCCTTTCCAGTCCTTTTTTCATGAGATCACTGCGCATAATTTATTCTCCCTTACTAGGAATTTTAGATTAATTCTTGCATATTTTAAATTCTGTTGAGTGGTTAAGGCGGGCTCTTACCGGAAATTACGGCAAAAGCCCGCCTGCAAATGTGCTACAAACTATTTTTTCTTTCGCTTTTCCGGACGTAAAGCGCGCACAGCAGAGCCGGCCCGCCACATTTCGGTCTCGCGCATTTCTTTGAGTTCCGCTTCCAGCTTTACCCGATAATCGGCAGCGCTGTTGGCTTTGAGAACGATGGCTGTTTCTTTACCCGTGGCTACGGAGTTGTAAAGTTCGGCAAATACCGGCTCCACCGCCTTGCGGAATTTGTGCCGCCAATCCAGTGCTCCTCTTTGCGCGGTTGCAGAGCAATTGGCGTACATCCAATCCATGCCGTTTTCATCCACCAGACGGATGAGACTCTGGGTGAATTCTTCCACCGTTTCGTTGAAGGCTTCACTGGGAGTATGCCCGTGTTTGCGCAGTTCATTGTATTGTGCCTCCATCATACCCTCCAGAGCTCCCATTAAAACGCCTCGTTCACCGGTCAGATCGCTGTAAACTTCCATCTGGAAAGTAGTCGGGAAAAGGAATCCGGAACCGATGGCGATTCCCAGTGCAATTGTCCTTTCCATGGCGCGGCCGGTAGCATCCTGATGTACGGCGAAGCTGCTGTTAATGCCGCTGCCGTTTAAAAAGTTCCGCCGTACGCTTGTACCCGAGCCTTTGGGCGCAACCAGAATGACGTCCACGAAATCAGGTGGAATTATGCCGGTCTGGTCTTTATAGGCAATGGAGAATCCATGTGAAAAATAAAGAGCATCGCCTTTTTTCAGATTTGCCTTGACCTTGGGCCAGACCATCATTTGGGCGGCATCGGATAACAGATATTGAATAATCGTACCGCGTTTCACTGCTTCTTCTATCGGGAAAAGGGTTTTTCCGGGAACCCAGCCGTCGGCCACTGCTTTATCCCATGTTTTTTTATTGTCTTCACGTTGTCCGATAATAACGTTAATGCCATTGTCTTTCATATTGAAGGCTTGAGCCGGGCCTTGAACACCATAACCAATTACCGCAACCACTTCGTTTTTTAAAACTTCCTGAGCTTTTTTGAGGGGAAACTCATCTGCCGTAATAACATCTTCTAAAGTACCACCAAAATTAATTTTTGCCATACAATCTCCTTTAATTTAAATTTTAGTTGATTAAATAATTAGTTAATTTCAATTTTCCAATTCCAGGGCGATAATGCCCGTTCTGGTTATATCCGCGATGCCCAGCGGCTCCAGGCGGGCCAGTGCAAAATCAATTTGCGGTTTATCGCCGGTAATTTCTAAAATTACATAAGCATCAGCGGATACGATTACCTTCCATTGATACGTCTCGATGGTTTTTGTCACCTGCTCCCGGGAATCTGCGGACAGGTTCAGCCTGACCAGAATCATCTCTCGGTGGATCGATTCCACATTGGTTAAATTGTTGACCGCAATGACATCGACGAATTTGCGCAACTGATTTTCGATCCTGGTGATGGTGGCCTGATTGCCGATGGTTGTCATAACTATTTTTGATATTTCGTAAGAAGTGGTGGTGTTGACACACAAACTTTCGATGTTGTATCCCTTACCGCCCAGTATCCCTGCGATTCTTGCCAGTACGTCCGGCTTATTGTGCACAAGGATTGAAATTATGTGTTCTTTCTTTTCCATTACTCTTGAACCTTTCTTTGATATGGATTCTCTTTAGTTAATCATTTCCCGCGTGCCCAGTTTCATGTCACTGATTGAGGAACCCGGACCGACCATGGGATAAACACATTCCTCGCGGGAGACTTGGAAGTCCATAAGTACGGGCTTCTCGATGGCCAGTCCCTCCCGCAGAGTTTTCTCCACTTCTGCCGGTTTTGTGGCGCGTAACCCGACGACGCCGTAAGCTTCGGCCAGTTTTACAAAATCAGGTGCATAAGTCATATCGGTATGGGAATAACGTTTTTCATAGAACAATTCCTGCCATTGCCGGACCATGCCCAGATAGCCGTTGTTTAAGAGCACTATCTTTACATTGATTTTATATTGCGCGGCCGTCGCCAATTCCTGAATATTCATCTGAATGCTGCCGTCACCGGCGATATCCACGACATGTTTGTCGGGGAAGGCGCACTTCACTCCGATAGCGGCCGGCAGACCATAACCCATTGTGCCCAGCCCGCCGGAAGTAACAAGAGTATTAGGCTCATCAAAGGGGAAAAATTGCGCCGTCCACATCTGATTCTGTCCGACTTCAGTAGTGACGATGATGTTTCCCTGCGCGATTTTATGTAGCGTTTCGATGACATGTTGCGGTTTGATAAACCGGCCATCCCGGCAATAGGAAAGCGGTACTTTCTCCTTCCATATGGCGATCTGGTCCAGCCATTCCTTGCGGTATGAAGCCTGCGGTGCATAATTATGCTCCGTCAGAAATTTAATCATATCTTTCAGCGTAGCTTTAGTATCGCCGATAATCGGCAAATCCACGACCACATTTCGGTTAATTGATGAAGGATCGATATCAATCTGTACTATTTCAGCATTGGTGGCGAAAGTGTCTATTGTGCCGGTAACGCGGTCGTCAAAACGCACTCCCACGGCAATCAACAAATCGCAGTGGCTTACGGCCATATTGGCGTAATACGTTCCGTGCATACCCAGCATGCCGAGCCACAGGGGATCCATTCCCGGAAACGATCCTATACCCATGAGGGTTCCCGTTACCGGAATCTGATATCTGCGGGCGAGGGCAGTGAGTTCGGCCGATGCCTTTCCCAGAATTACACCACCACCGGTTACAATTAACGGTTTTTGCGCATGGGCGAGCATTTCGTAAACATGAGCCATTTTTTTCGGGGCCGGCTTATGGAAAGTATCGTAGTTGCGGAATTTGATTTTTGCCGGATCATAATTTATTTCCGCCGCCATAACATTCTTGGGTAAATCGACCAAAACAGGACCGGGCCTGCCTGAACGGGCAATGTGGAAAGCTTCTTTAATAGTTGAAGCCAGTTCTTCGATGTTGCGTACAAGAAAATTGTGCTTGGTGCAGGGACGCGTGATTCCGGTTATGTCGCATTCCTGAAAGGCGTCGTTACCGATTAGGAATGTGGGAACCTGTCCGGTAAAAACGACAAGTGGTATGGAATCCATATTGGCAGTGGCAATGCCGGTTACCGTATTGGTGGCACCGGGGCCTGAAGTTACGAGACAGACACCGACTTTTCCGGTTGCGCGGGCATAACCGTCAGCCGCATGGACAGCGCCCTGTTCATGGCGAACTAAAATATGTTTGATTTTGCTTTTATATAGCCGATCGTAAATATCCAGCACAGTGCCGCCCGGATATCCGAAAATAATTTCCACTTTTTCCTCTTCCAGTATTTTAAGCAGGATTTGCGTGCCTTTTAACTTCATTAAACTTTCTCTCCCCTAAATTTCTTTATAAATGTTTCTGAAATACGAGCCGTCGAATCGTTTTTATTTTTTCGAAAGCAATCCGGCCGGGTTTTGTTAAAATAAAAAAGCCGCTTTTTTTCTTTCGAAAAAGCGGCTTTGCCCCTAAAACAAAAAAGCCGCGGGTCTTAGGGGCCCGCGGCTTGTATCTTTTATTTCTTAAAGACACAGAGCGGCAGACCCCTAAGTACTACTACGAGTACCAATATGTTGCTAATAATAAGGTTCATGCCGCTGGCTAAATCTTTAAGATACATTTATCTTCAAATTTCCTTAAAAGTTTTCTGACCTACTAGCGAAAATAAAAATATTTGTCAAGGCAATTTATAATTTTTTTATTTATGAACATAATTTTCATCGGAACAGTTCTTCTTTATCATCGGCGATGTCGTCGGTTTTCTCGCCCGGCTGCGCACTTTCCAGGAAACACTCATAGATAGTTCCTTTTCCCGCTTCTTTAACCGGTACACCGGTTTTGGAATCAACCTTAACAAAAACAATGCCCTCCGGTATCGGGAAAGCCTCCACCGGCGTATTGCTTAAATACTTTTCCATGAAATAGAGCCACATGGGTGCCGCCGCTCTACCGCCCACTTCCTTTTTCCCCAAAGATATTTCCTGATCAAAGCCAACCCAGATGCCGGTAATAGTCGAAGGTGTAAACCCGATAAACCAGGCGTCACGGACATCGTTTGTTGTTCCGGTTTTTCCGGCAACCGGGCGGCCGATGCTTTTTACCCTTCTTCCGGTACCGCTTTCCACTACATCCTGCATTATATAAGTTGTCATAAACGCAATCCGGGGATCAATAACCTGTTCCGATTGTACTTTGGTTTCTTCGAAAACATTACCGGTGCGATCCACGATTTTTTTGATAAAGTAAGGTGTAACTTTTTTACCTTCATTGGCGAGTACTCCGTAGGCACGTACCATCTCCTGCAGGGTTATACCGGACGTTCCCAAAGCCAGAGACAGGTTACGGGAGATGGGAGAGGTGATTCCCATATTCATGGCATAAGAGGCGGCGTAATCAATGCCGATTTCCTGCAGAATTTTGATGGTTACAACATTGCGTGATTGTACCAGGGCAGTTCTCATAGTAATTGGCCCCAGGAATTTTTCATCAAAATTTTTCGGTTTCCAAAGGCCGTCTTCTTTGGATACATCTTCAAAAACAACGGGAGAATCGACAAAGCGTGTTGAAGGATTCATTCCCTTGTCAAAGGCAGCTGTGTAGATCAAAGGTTTGAAAGCGGATCCCGGCTGTCTGCGCGATTGCGTTGCACGATTGAATTCACTTTTATTAAAATCACGTCCGCCCACCATGGCCCGAATGGCGCCGGTTTTTACGTCCATGCAGTAAAGTGCGCCCTGGACAAGACCGTGCTCGTACTTTTCGCGGTCTTCCAATTCCGTGAGCCCTTGTTCAATTGCTTCGCGGGCATATTTTTGTGCGGATAAATTCAGCGTTGTATAAATGGATAGACCTTCCTTATATAAAACATCTGCGCCATATTTTTCCTGGACGTAACGGCGGACAGATTCAATAAAATAAGCGGCGACTTTATCCTTCGGTTTTACCGGCCGCAGTTTCATAGGTGTTTCCGCCGCCCGTTTCATTTCGGAGGGTGAAATATAGGCATCTTCCACCATGCGGGTCAGTACATAGATCTGCCGTTGTTTTGCTTTATCATAATGGAGAAAAGGAGAATAAGTGCTCGGGGCTTTGGGAAGTCCCGCCAGCATTGCCGCCTCCGGTAATGTCAGGCTTTTGGCGCTTTTGCCGAAATAGCCGAGCGATGCTGATTCAATCCCGTAGGTGCCGTGTCCCAGATAAATCTGATTCAGATACAAGTTCAGGATTTCGTCTTTGGTCAGATATTTGTCGATTTTGTAAGCGAGAATGGCTTCCCGTACCTTACGCATATATTTTTTTTCAGGGGAAAGATACATCATTTTAGCGACTTGCTGCGTAATGGTGCTGGCGCCTTGTACGATATGACCTGCTTCGAAATTTTTGAATAAAGCACGGGAAATACTTTGCATATCGAAACCCTGATGCTGGTAGAAACGGGAATCTTCAGCGGCAATAAATGCATGGTGAACGATTTTGGGTACTTCGTCGATTTTTATGATTTTCCGGTCTTCCAGAAAAAATTCGTCGATTAATTCATTATTATCATCATAAACACACGAAGCAATGCTGGGTCGGTAATCCTTCAGTGCTGCGATACCGGGCAAATCAATAGCCAAAATATAATAGCCGACAGCCCCGGCCGCAAAAACCAGCAAGATCACTACAAATAAAGCCAGAGCAAACATAACAAGCTTGGATGATTTTCTTTTTTTCCTTTTTGCAGGTGTTTTTTTTCGGATAAGCGGCATGATGTTATTAAGCTATTCTTCTTTATTTGCCCTGGCAGCTTTATTCTTCTCTACAAATTTTGTTACAAATATACTTACTTCATATAAAAACATTAAAGGTATCGCCATCAACGCCTGGCTTAAGGCATCGGGAGACGGTGTCAGGATCGCGGCGACGACGAAAATAACCAGAATGGCGTAGCGCCTTTGCTTGGAAAGCATTTTTGCATTTACTATCCCCAGTTTGGCCAGAAAAAACATGAAAACCGGTAATTCAAACGACAAACCAAAGCCAAGTAAAAATGTTACAAACAGCGAAAGATAATCGCTGAAGGCAATCATTGCCTGCAGGTACTTGCTGTTAAAGCTGACAAAAAATTCAAATGCCGGCGGCAGTGCGACGAAATATCCGAAAAGAACACCGCCAATAAAAAGGAGCGAAGAAGAGATCACAAACGGAACGACATATTTTTTTTCATCAGGCAGCAAACCGGGTGCAATGAATTTCCATATTTGATAAAGAACAAATGGGCTGGTAATGATAAGAGAAGAAAAAATAGCCAGTTTCATGTAAACAAAGAATGCTTCGGTAAGCCCGGTGTAAATCAGGTAGCTGTTTTTGGGCAATACGGCGGTCAGCGGCCGGGTGATAATATCAAAGAGCCAATCCTTATAATAATAACAGGCAAAAAAACCAATGCCTATGGCAATGCACGCCCGGACAAGTCTTTTGCGCAAATCTGTTAAATGGTCAGCCAGCGACATCTTTTCAACTTCATCGTTTTCCATAATTACCTGTTTTTAGTTATCTCTTTTTTAGAATAGCGGACAGATGTTTTTGAATATTTAAGATTTATTGTTAGATGTTTCATCCGGCTGATCTGCTTTAGTTTCTTTCTGATCATGTGTTATTAAGGGTTTCTCTTGCGACGCATTGTTTTTCGGCGTTTCATCGCTTTGCACAGTCTGTTTAATGTCTTCGGTGATTCCTTCGGTAGCTTTCTGGAAGTCACGCAAGCCTTTTCCTAAAGTTTTTGCCAAGTCGGGCAATTTTTTAGGACCGACAATAAGGAGAGCAATAACGGCAATGATAATTAATTCTTGTACTCCAATACCAAACATAAAATACCGGCTCCTGAAAATTTGAGTGATTACCATATATTTCGATGGATGTTTTTGTCAACATCTTTTGCGATACCTATGACCACGGTTTTCTGAAGAGCTACATTGTTAATACCTTACCGGTCGTAAAAAGGGAATCGATAGTTGTCAATTATAATCTGCCGCCAATCACAAAAAGACATTTCTGTATATTTTTTGTTCACAGCATTGGTGGCAGTTCCAAAAATGTACTTCCGGAAGACGGAATATTGCTGAAAGTGACGGTTATTCCTGCTCAGGGGGAAATATTTTGCTCTTTCCGGTCGTTTATGGTAAACGAGCCACAGTTTTTTATGGGGGCGTATTCAAAAACAGCCTATGTCCGGGAAAACAGGTATTGTTAGAGATAATAGGTATTTACGTCATTCATCCGGTTTTGCCCATCCGGAAAGCCCTGAACGGCTCATGGCAATTTATGCAATGCTGGATAATTCCGCCATGAATCGGAAGTTTATGGGAATTGAACCGCGCGAAGCCACACATGCGGAAATAGCGACGATTCATTCTACTGCCTATATTGATTTTGTTGCCGGTACCGCAGGCCAGGACTGCGTTATGCTTGATCCGGATACGGCAACCGGTCCGGAAACATATGCGATAGCGAAGCTGGCTGCAGGCGGGGTGTGTAATTCGATTGACGCTGTTATGTCCGGTAGCGTGGATAATGCTTTTGCTTTTGTCCGGCCACCCGGGCATCATGCGGAACGCGGTTCTGCTGCCGGTTTTTGCATTTTTAATAATGTCGCCATAGGGGCCATGCATGCCGTTTTAAAGTACGGTATGAAAAAAGTGCTGATTGTGGACTGGGATTTGCATCATGGTAACGGTACCCAGCACAGTTTTTATGATGATCCGCGAATTTTGTATTTTTCGACTCATCAGTATCCGTATTATCCGGGTACGGGGGCTCTGGATGAAATTGGCCGTGGTAAAGGAAAAGGTTATACGATAAATGTTCCGCTACAGGGTGGCGCCGGAGATGATGCCTTTGTGAAAATATTCCGCCGGATTTTAGTCCCGGTGGCCGAGGAATTTAAACCGGAACTGGTACTTGTATCTGCCGGATTTGATATTTATTTTCAGGATCCGCTGGGGAGCATGCGGGTAACGCCGGAAGGTTTTGCAGCGCTCACGCGCATTTTGCTTACTATTGCTGATCATTGCTGCTGCGGACGGCTGGTAGCCGTACTGGAAGGCGGCTATAATGTGCGGGGGCTAACCGGGTCGGCAAAAACCGTTTTACAGGAGATGTCGGATGAAACCTGCTTTGCCGAAGAGGAACTTTCGGCTCTGGAACAGGTAAAAAATGAAGATGCGAGCAATGTCATAAAAAAGGTTGTCCGCAAGATTAATCCCTACTGGGGATTATAGGCAAGGAGGATTACGTTGAAAATCAGCAGCAGCGAAGTGGAATATGTGGCGCATCTGGCGCGTCTGGAAATATCCGAGCAAGAAAAAGAAAAATTTACATTTCAGCTCAATGATATTCTACTCTACATCGGTAAGCTCAATGAGCTCAATACTCAGGGAGTAGAGCCGATGAGTCATGCAATTGCCGTGACCAATGCTTTTCGGGAAGACAGAGTTGCAGACTCCATCGGAACGGAAAAGTCACTGGCTAACGCCCCCGATGCCCGCGGCGAATTTTTCCGCGTGCCGAAAGTCATCGATTAACAGATAATTATTCCCGGGAATTTATTAATGAGGAGTCTATGGAGTTAAATCAGCTAACCATTCATGAACTGCAGGAAAAATTGAAAAACGGCGAGACGTCGGCGGTAAAAGTTGCCGAGTCTGTTTTCAACAGGATCAATGCTGTAGAGGAACGGGTTCATTCCTATATAAGATTGATGAAAGAAGAAGCAATGTCTGCGGCCGAACAGTCCGATAAAGATTTACAAAGCGGTAAAGCCGGGCCTTTGAGCGGCATTCCCGTTGCTCTGAAAGATATTGTATGTACGAAAGGCATTACCACTACCTGCGGCTCGCATATTTTGCATAATTTTATTCCGCCATATGATGCCACCGTTGTGGAGAAACTCGCGTCGGCCGGTGCGGTTTTCGTGGGTAAGGCCAATATGGACGAATTTGCCATGGGATCTTCCACGGAAACATCTTATTTCGGCCCGACCAGAAATCCCTGGGATCTTACAAGAATACCCGGCGGTTCCAGCGGCGGTTCGGCAGCAGCGGTTGCCGCCGATGAATGTATTGCTTCCATTGGTTCGGATACCGGCGGTTCCATCCGTCAGCCGGCGGCACTGTGCGGCGTTGTCGGTTTAAAGCCGACATACGGCCGTGTATCGCGCTTCGGTTTGATTGCTTTTGCTTCCTCGTTGGATCAAATCGGTCCTTTTACCAAAGATGTTGAAGACTGTGCCATTATGATGAATGTCCTGGCCGGTTACGATCCACTTGAATCCACGTCTGTAAAGGCGGAAGTCCCTGATTACCGGCAGTATGTCGGGCGTGATGTCCAAGGGTGGAAGATCGGTATTCCCAAAGAATATTTTATCGAGGGTATTGATCCGGAAGTAAGCGCGGCGGTAAAAGATGCTATCGCCGTAATCGAAAAAAACGGCGGTCAGTGTGTGGACATTTCTCTGCCTCACACGGAATATTGTCTGGCTGTTTACTATATCATTGCACCGGCTGAGGCCAGTTCCAATCTGGCCCGCTATGATGGTGTTAAATACGGGCTTAGAACATCTGAAGCTCGGGATCTTCTGGAGATGTATAAAAAAACACGGAGAGAGGGATTCGGCGCCGAAGTTAAAAGAAGGATCGTGATCGGTACTTATGCTTTGTCTTCCGGATATTACGACGCCTACTATAAAAAAGCTTCACAGGTGCGTGCGTTAATCAAGCATGATTTTGAAGAGGCTTTTAAAAAATGCGATATAATTCTTACACCGACCACCCCGACCCCGGCATTCAAAATCGGCGAGAAAACGGATAATCCTTTGCAGATGTATCTTTCCGATATTTTTACCATCTCGACAAATCTGGCGGGAATTCCCGGCATGTCGGTGCCCTGCGGTTTTACGGCTGCCGGCCTGCCGATCGGCATGCAGTTTCTGGCCGGGCACTTTGAAGAGGGGAAGCTTATTCAAATAGCCTCTGTTTATGAGAAAAATGCACAAATAGAAAAAAGGAGGCCCAGGTTATAATGGAGTTTGAAACAATAATCGGTTTGGAAGTACATGCCCAACTTTTAACGGATACGAAAATATTTTGTAACTGCTCAACTAAATTCGGCGGATCTCCCAACAGCCATACCTGTCCGTTATGTTTGGGGATGCCCGGAGTGCTCCCGGTATTAAACAAGAAGGTTGTGGAATATGCCATGAAAATGTCTCTGGCGACAAACAGCAACATTAATAAATCCTGCAGTTTTGCCCGGAAGAATTATTTTTATCCCGATCTGCCTAAAGGCTATCAGATCTCACAATATGCCTATCCTCTTTCGGAACATGGTTATATTCTCCTCGACGTAGAGGGAGAGCAGAAAAAAATCGGTATTACCCGTATTCACATGGAAGAAGATGCCGGAAAACTGGTGCATGATGAGCACAATCCTTCCAGCTATGTTGATTTGAACCGTGCCGGAGTTCCGCTGATCGAAATTGTGAGCGAACCGGATATGCGCTCGCCTGCGGAGGCCGCCGATTATTTAAAAAGGCTGCATGAAATTCTGGTTTATCTGGAAATCTGCGACGGCAATATGGAGGAAGGATCATTCCGCTGTGACGCCAATGTTTCCATTAGGCCTTTGGGGCAAAAAGAGTTCGGCACCCGCACCGAGCTGAAAAACATGAACTCTTTCCGCAATGTGCAGCGGGCGCTGGAATATGAAGTCAAGCGCCAGCAATATCTCGTGGAAAACGGCGGAACAGTCGTGCAGGAGACACGTCTGTGGGATGATGCACAGGGCGTGACCAATTCCATGCGCAGCAAGGAAGAAGCGCACGATTATCGTTATTTCCCCGATCCCGATTTGGTGCCGGTTATTGTAGATGACGCCTGGATTGAAAAGATCAGAAAAGAACTTCCGGAACTGCCGCTTGCCCGGAGACAAAGATTTGTCAGTGATTATCAGATACCGGCTTATGATGCCTCGGTACTTACCGCAGATAAAGCCCTGGCCGATTATTTTGAGGAAGTTGTTAAACTTTGTTCCAAGCCGAAAGCCGCCAGCAACTGGGTGATGGGCGATGTGCTGAGGTTTTTAAACGAAGAAAAGCGTGACATTCGCAATTGCCCGATAACTGCTCAGGCGCTGGCGGAAATGATCAGTCTGATTGAAGACGGTACTATCAGCGGCAAGATGGCCAAAGATATCATCGATGAAATGTATAAGACGGGTAAATCTCCCCGGGTAATCATTGCTGAAAAGGGTATGGTTCAGATTACGGATGAAAGCGCTCTGGCCAAAACGATTCAAACAATAATGGATGCCAATCCCAACCAGCTTAAAGATTACCGCAGCGGCAAAGAAAAACTTTTCGGATTTTTTGTCGGTCAGGTGATGAAAGCAACACAAGGGAAAGCCAATCCGCAAAAGGTCAACGAACTTCTCAAGAAAATGCTCGTCGGATGATTAAGACTATTACCTGGAAAAATAATGCGGTTGTCCTGATTGATCAGAATACTCTGCCCCAGGTGGAGTGTTATGTTACCTGTCACCGGTATCGGGAAGTGATTGCCGCCATAAAAAATTTAACCGTCCGGGGTGCACCGGCGATTGGTGTTGCCGCGGCTATGGCAGCAGCTCTGGGAGCTGCCGAACTTGCCCGTTTTCCGCAAGCCAGGTTCCGGCGGAATTTTTATCTTGTTTGTGATGAGATTTCCAAAGCCAGACCAACAGCCCGCAATCTCTTCTGGGCGTTAGAGCGGATGAAAAAATGCCTGGAGGAGGCTCTGCGGTCCGGCAAACCCGATCCGGTTGGCGAGCTCGTTGCCGAGGCAAAATGTATTTGTGCCGAAGACATAGAAAGCAACCGCCGGATGGGAAAATACGGCAGTATTCTTCTTGCCGATGGAGACAAGGTTCTGACTCACTGCAATGCCGGCGCTCTGGCGACGGCAGGTTACGGAACAGCGCTGGGTGTGATCCGTGCCGCCAAAGCGGCGGGGAAGAAACTGCATGTTTATGTGGACGAAACAAGACCCGTTCTGCAGGGGGCCAGGCTTACCGCCTGGGAACTCAAGAAGGAGAGGATTGCTGCCACATTAATTACTGACAGTATGGCGGGATTTCTTATGCAACAGAGAAAGATTGATAAAATTATTGTCGGCGCCGATCGGATTGCCGCCAACGGTGATACAGCCAACAAAATCGGTACTTATTCTTTAGCAGTCCTGGCGGATGTACATGGCATCCCTTTTTACGTTGCCGCACCGCTTTCCACAATAGATGTTTCGCTCAAAGACGGTTCAACCATTCCAATAGAGGAGCGACCGGATACGGAAATTACTTTTTGGCGAAAAGTTCAGACGGCACCTGCCGGTATGAGAGTTTATAATCCGGCTTTTGATGTTACTCCTGCCCGTTATATCTCCGCAATTATTACGGAAAAAGGGATTATTCGAAAGCCCTACCGCCAATCCATCTCTAATCTGTTAAAGGGCTGATTTTTAATGAGATTGTTTCTTTTTGATTTTGATGGTGTGCTGGTGGAGTCGCTCGCTGTCTACGAAAAAGTAGTCGGCAATACGCTCGCCAGAATGAACATGCCTCTCACCAGAGGAAGGGAAGAATTTCTGGAATTATTCGAAGGCAATTTTTACGAATCACTGGCCGAGCGGAAAGTGGATGTAAAACAATTTATGGAAGCGTCCGGGAGTTTGATTGCTGCCGTGACTTACCGGGATATGCAGCCGATTACTTCCATGCTCGCTGTAGTGGACAAATTGCAGAAGAACAATATTCTACTTGTTATCTCCTCCAACGATTCTCCGACAATTTACGGGGCCTTAAAACAATTTCAATTTAATGGTTATTTTCAGGAAGTGTTGGGGTCCGATTTTCTGCTCAGTAAAAAAGATAAAATACTTTATGCTGCAAAAAAATATCAGATCATGCCGGAGGATATTTATTACATTGGTGACACTACAGGCGATATCAAGGAAGGCCGTGCGGCCGGGGTGAAAACAGTCGGTATAACCTGGGGGTGGCACAGTAAAGAAAAAATGAAACAAGCCGGGCCGGATTACCTGTTTACAAGACCGGAAGAGTTATTGCAGCTCAATTCATAACACTATTGATCTTGAATTATTATTTTTTTTCTGTAATGTAGAAAATCATTTATATTGCAAGGCTCTATTTTTTCTATGACACAGGGTTGCAGCAGACTTAAACTCATTTCCGCCCTTTTCTTCTTCCCCGTGCGCTCATATCTTGAGAAGCTGGGCATTCGCTATGATCTTTCCGCTGTCACCAATGCCTATTACCGGGAGAAGTTTGATGAAGTTTCTTCCGCCCAAAAGGCGGTGATTCTTCCCCATTGCCTGATCGGCGATAAATGCCGGGCACATTTTTCCAAAGAGGACGGGGTTATTTGCATCAAATGTAAAAATTGCCGCTGTGGAGAGATTCGTGCCTTAAGTGAAGAGCAGGGCTGGCAATTTTATATTACACCCAGCACGGGATTTACCAAGAGATTGGTGCAGAGAAAAAAAATCAAAGCGGCTGTAGGAGCGGCCTGTGATTTCGAAATCGAAAAAGGCATTCGGTCGACTACGGTTAATACCCGAGGGGTTTATCTCAACCGCGGTAAAGTGATCCCCCTGTACATTCCGGCTGCCCGTTATAATTGTCTGAACAATGATATCGACTGGGAACTCTTAAAGAAAATCATCCGGGGCGAAAAGACCGACGGCAATGCTTAACAGACTGTTGATAATGGATATATGCCCGTCCTGATTTAAAAATTGTACTATATCGTAATTCTCTTTTTATTCTGCACATTCAAGTTCAGTTGTTTCCTGCCGATAAGACATTACAGGAGAACAAATTCATGCCGTCCGCTTTTGGTACCGCGCTTACCGCGCTCAAAGCTTTTACGGGTAAGCTCGATGTAAATGCCAACAATATCGCCAATATAAATACTAATGATTTCAAGAAGAGCCGTGTGGAATTGCAGGAAGATTACTCCGGCGGAGTTGAAGTGACCATAAGTAAGATTGAAACGCCGGGAATGGAGTTTGATCCCGACGAAAACACCGGAGCAGCCCAACAATCGTCAAACGTGAATATGGAAGAAGAAATTGCCGATCAAATGGTTGCTCAATATTCGTATGAAGCCAACGCTCTGATTATCAAAACCGCACGGGAAATACAAAAAACACTTCTGGATATAATGGGATAGATCAGGAAGGTTTACGGCGATTTTCCTTCCTGACGCAGTTTGGTGACAATTTGACTGTGCAAAAGCTGATTATTTTAAAGCAGCGGGCTATTTCACGGCCTTTCTTTTTTGCTGCGTGACCGCGGCCGCCTTTTTTTGTTTTTTTGCTCATCCAACGGTTTATGCTCGGCAGGTGTTACCGGTTGTACCGGCAGCGCATGCAAGGATTGCTGGTAATAATCATCGAGAAGCATAGCGATTAAAGCCAGTTCATCTTCGGCCTGAGTCAGATTTCTAGCCAGTGGTACAAAACGCTGCATGCGTTCCACTTCCAGATTGTCACGAGAGCGCAGACGTGCTTCGAGAAGCGCGGTTATCCTCTCCGATACTACTCTTTCCAACTCTTCGTCGTCAGGCAGAGAGCGTTCTTCCATATTAATACTATAAAAGCGGGCAATGTTCTGCAACTTGAATTTTTCCATTTCTGCAACCAGTGAAATGGCCACTCCGCTTGATCCCATCCGCCCGGTACGGCCGGCACGATGGATATATGCCTCGGGGTCCTCCGGTGGTTCATATTGAATGACATGGGACAAATCGGGAATGTCAATGCCGCGGGCGGCGACATCCGTAGCTACCAAAAAACGCAGCGCGCCGCGCCTTACCCGGGCCATTACTTTTTCCCGGGCGCTTTGAGCGAGATCGGAGCTCAGTTCATCGGCGTCGTAACCAAACCGCTTGAGCACTACGGAAAGATAATGAACCGTGTCTTTTGTATTGCAAAAAATGATAGCCGAAGAAGGATTCTCAATTTCAATGATGCGTACGAGCGATCTTTCTTTGCGCATGCCGGGAACAACGTAATAGATATGTTCGATTTCGGCAATATGCACCTGATTGCCGCTTAAGCTTAAAAGCTCCGGTTTCCGGAGAAACTGATCGGCCAGCCGGATGACCTGGGGAGGGAAAGTTGCCGAAAACATGCTGCTTACGATTTTCTGCGACGGTATGTATTTGCGGATTTTTATCATATCGGGATAAAAACCCATTGATAACATCCGGTCGGCTTCGTCAAAGATTAATATTTTCAGGTTATCGAACGACAGAGTGTTCTTTAAAAGATGGTCAAGGATGCGTCCCGGCGTACCTACGACCAGTTGAGCACCACTGCGAAAAGCTTCAAGCTGGGCGTTGTAACCAACTCCCCCATATACTACCGCAACTCGTAAATTTGAACCTTGTGCCAGCATCTGGGCATCGCGGGAGACTTGAAATGCCAGCTCACGGGTGGGTACGAGGACAAGAGCTTGTGCGGCATTCCGGTGCAGGTCGATTTTTTGCATGATCGGCAGTATATAAGCGCCGGTTTTACCACTGCCGGTCCGTGACTGGACCATCATGTCACGATTGGCTAAAATATACGGGATGGATTTGGCCTGTACCGGAGTTAGGGTTTTCCAACCGGCATTAGCGCAGGCCATATGCAGTTCCGGCGATAAGTCTTCCATGGCAATCTCAGCAAGAGCATTTGACGGTTCCACGCTATTTTCTTCATTTTTTTTGGTTTCTTCCATATAAATCCAGATCCTTTTTTGCGAAGATAAATTAATTATTGAGAATCATTTAGTTTAGTGCGGCTCAGGAATCAAGGGAAATATTCGTTTTGGTGTTAATAGCCGTCTTACCCCTTATAATTTATAGAAAATTTTGTAAAATATCTTGACAGGCGGTTTGTTATATTATAAGTTGGCACTAACTCATTGGGAGGCCTTTATAGGCTCTGTCTTTTGGAGCGTTTCAAGTATTCAAGTAAACAAGCCGATATTAATCTTTGACTGCTAAAAAAATCGTGATTTAGTGTATCCAAGTGTATCTCTTGAATAATAATGCAGTAAAAAATTAAATATCTATATTGTCGGGATAACATCTTGCGTTATCTGATTTTAACCTAAACAAGGAAGTATTTATGCACATCGAAGACATTAAAAGATTGCCGATCAGTGATCTCAACACTCTGGCCAAGGATTTAAATGTTCCCGGGGCCAGCGGCATGCGGCGCCAGGATTTAATCTTTGCGATTCTGCAGGCACAGGCGGAAAAAAACGGTATGATTTCCGGTTCCGGCGTATTGGAAATCCTGCCGGACGGTTTCGGCTTTTTGCGGGCCGTTGACTATAATTATCTGCCCAGTCCGGATGATATCTACATTTCACCATCCCAGATCAGGCGATTTAATTTAAGAACCGGCGATACGATCTCCGGTGAAGTCCGGCCGCCCAAAGAAGGAGAAAAATATTTTGCTCTGCTGAAAGTCGACACTGTAAACTTTGAAAGTCCCGAATCAGCCCGCGATAAAATTCTCTTTGATAACTTAACACCTCTCTATCCGCAGGAGAAATTGAATCTTGAATTCAATCCGGAAAACTATTCCACCAGAGTCATGGATTTGTTTACACCGATCGGCAAAGGGCAGCGCGGATTGATTGTTTCTCCGCCCCGGGCCGGTAAGACAGTTCTTCTGCAGGACATTGCCCACAGCATAACGGCCAATCATAAGGAAGTGGTTTTGATGGTGCTTTTAATCGACGAACGGCCGGAAGAAGTCACCGATATGCAACGCAGCGTTGCCGGCGAAGTAGTGTCTTCCACGTTTGATGAACCGGCCTCCCGTCACGTCCAGGTTGCTGAAATGGTAATTGAAAAGGCCAAACGTCTCGTCGAACACAAAAAAGACGTGGTTATTTTGCTCGACAGCATCACAAGGCTTGCGCGGGCTTATAATACGGTTGTGCCGCCCAGCGGTAAAGTTCTCTCCGGAGGAGTGGATTCGAACGCCTTGCACAAACCCAAGCGTTTCTTCGGTGCAGCCCGCAACATCGAAAACGGCGGCAGTTTGACGATTATTTCCACGGCATTGATTGATACCGGGAGCCGTATGGACGAAGTCATCTTCGAAGAATTCAAAGGAACCGGTAATATGGAACTGCACCTGGATCGCCGCATTGCTGATCGCCGGGTTTTCCCCGCTTTTGATTTGATCCGTTCCGGAACCAGAAAAGAAGAATTGCTGATTGCTAAAAATAATCTGAACCGTGTCTGGATTTTACGCAGACTTCTCCAGGAAATGAATCCGGTGGACGCCATGGAATTTATCATCGGTAAAATCAGAAAAACGGAAACAAACCAGGAATTTCTGGATTCGATGAATTCATAATAGGAATAAAACAATTTAATTGCGGTAAGTATTATTCTCTTGAATTTTTATTGCAGATATTATAAGGCAGCCCAACTGCTTTAAAATTACATGGGAAAAAGAATTGTTCCTGAAGAGAAAGATTTAAGGAGGAGAAGCAAAAAGAAATGAAAGAAGGCATTCATCCCGAATATAAAGAAACAACCATAACCTGCGTTTGCGGTAATGTCATTGAAACCAAATCAACCAAAAAAGACATCAAGGTTGAAATTTGTTCCAATTGCCATCCCTTTATGACAGGCAAGCAAAAAATTATGGATACGGCCGGACGTGTCGAGAGATTCAAGAAAAAGTACGCAGTAAAAGAAGCGGCGCCGCAAACCAAAAAGAAGGCGACAAAAAAGGCAACAGCTTAATTTTTTAACGGAAACCACAAGAACCGGATTCTCATCCTTATGATGAAACTTACTCATCGGTCCCATTTTTTGTAGGTACGTCCTTTCCAGCGGAAAGGGAACCTGCAAGTATATCTTTTTTCAACTAACCCCGACACCCCCAAATGCGTTTAAAGAAACGACATGGATATTATATTAGATAAACTTCGAGAGATTGAACTCCGCTATAGGGAACTGGAAGGCCAGTTAAGCGATCCTCAGGTCGTTTCCAAACAGGGCCTGTATCAGAAATATGCCAAAGAACACGCCGACTTAACCGAACTTGTGGAGGTTATCCGCAAGTATGAGACAATCAGAACGCATATCGAAGAATATCAGGAACTTCTCAAAGGTGATGACGATGAATTAAAAGCCATCGTTAAGGAAGAAATACCCGCGTTGCAGCAGGAGAAGGCCGACTGGGAAGAGAAGATAAAGAGATTACTGGTGCCGAAGGATCCCAACGACGATAAAAACGTCTTTCTGGAAATAAGGGCCGGCACCGGTGGTGATGAAGCCGGGCTTTTTGCCGGTGATTTATTCCGGATGTATGCCCGTTATGCCGAATCCCAGGGCTGGCGTGTGGAAATAGTCAGCAGTTCACCGGCCGGGGGAATGGGCGGTTTCAAGGAAATAATCGCTCAGATTGAAGGCCGCGGTGCTTTCAGTCGGATGAAGTATGAAAGCGGCACTCATCGGGTGCAGCGTGTGCCGGTCACAGAAGCGCAGGGGCGCATTCATACTTCGGCCGTAACGGTGGCTATTATGCCGGAAGCGGAAGAAGTGGAGATCAATATTGATCCCAACGATCTGCGGATCGATGTTTACCGTTCCACCGGGCACGGCGGCCAGAGCGTCAATACAACCGACTCAGCGGTGCGCATCACCCATTTGCCTTCGGGACTGGTTGTTACCTGCCAGGATGAAAAATCACAGCTGAAAAATAAAAACAAGGCCATGAAAGTTTTGCGGGCACGCCTGCTCGATGCCATGATCCAAAAACAAAATGCGGAAATTTCGGAATCGCGTAAAAATCAGGTGGGGTCAGGTGACCGGTCTGAACGTATCCGCACTTATAATTTCCCTCAGGGACGCATCACCGATCATCGCATCGGGCTCACCCGTTATGATCTGGATAGTTTCTTAAACGGCAATATCGGTTCCATGATCGATGCGCTCGCTGCGCATTATCAGGCGGAGTTGTTGAACAAAACAAATAATTAAAATCAACTTTGGAAAATATACCAAATAATTTCTGATCCATGCTTAAAAAAATATGGCTAATAATATTCTCTAATGTAATCATAAGCCCTGTTGAATAAATCTTCATCCTTGATTTGATATTTCACCCAAATAATTTTTCGTAACTCTCTTTTTACTTCTCGTTCGCCCAAAGTTGAGTTTTGCCAGCCATCAAAGCGGACGTATTTCACGATATTGTCAATATCGTTGACAATTCTTTCCACGACAGCAGGAGTTTGGTCTGTTTTCATTTCCAGGAATAATTCAGTGAGGGCGGCTTTGGCGGATTTACGCTCGTCAGCAGTGTCAGTTTGTTTTTCGGCTTGAACGGTGTCGCGGGCGATTTCGCACAACTGCTTGATAAATTCGATGCTGTTGATAAGCCCTTGCTCGGCTTTAGCCCGCAAGGCTTCGAGACGTGCGCTTAACTTTATAAAAATAGTGTTTTTACCATGTCGAGCCAAGCGGCTGATTAATATTTTCAAAATTCGTTGGGCTTCTCTGGGGTCTTTTTTATTCATCAAGTCGTCAATCACTTTGGCATCCAGCACCATTTCTTCCATTTCGTGACTGATGCCATCCACATGCACATGCTCGTGAATTAGTTTTGTCGTTTGTGCGCCCAGAGCGTGCCAGAGCAATCTTCCGTTATCGTCAGACGTTGGTTTAACGGAAAGATAGACGTGAGAAAGCCATTTATAGTCTTTCTGATATTTGTTCAGAAGATCATCGGGTGAAAGCGCTTCCCATAACTTGGATAATGCGCCAAAGTCTTTGGCAAAAGCATCCCGTTTTTCATCGGTCTTTATGCAATCTTGAGCGGCCTGTAATCCTTCAAAGCCTTCAACAGTTCTATCAATGCCAGCAAAGTGAGACAGGCAATCGGCAAGCACTTGCGGTAATTTATTTTTCAACTCTTGCAGATTGGTTATAACCAGTTTGACGGTTTCTTCATCAAATGCGAGAGCCTGAGCCGTATCATCGAATACGCCGAAGTAATCCACAATTCTTCCAAAAGTTTTATTGGGGAACAATCGATTGGTTCTGCAAATGGCTTGTAGCAGGGTGTGGTCCTTCAGTGATTTATCCAAATACATGGTTTGCAGAATCGGCGCGTCGAAGCCAGTTAATAATTTGGCGGTGACAATCAAAAAGTCTAGTGGTGAATCGGAATCGTTGAATTCCTCCACTACTTTTTCCTGTTGGTCTTTATCCATGCCCCATTTTTGTTTGAATTCCAGTTCATCATTTGCGGCAGTACTCATGACAACCTTGCTGGCTGAGGTAGGCAGGAATTTATCCAACTCATCTTTGTATTGAATACAAGCGAAGCGATCAGGTGTGACGATCATTGCTTTGAAGCCTTCTGGTTCAACGTGTTTCTTGAAATGTTCAACAATATCCCGAACGATTTGATTGACACGTTCAGGCGACTTTAGGAATACCGCCATCTTTGCCGCTTTTTGGCTCAGTTTATTTCTATCTTCTTCGCTCAGATCATTCGCCATTTCTTTGAAGGCGATATCTAAACTCTCTTTGTCAATATGATAATCGGGTAATCGTGGCTCAAAATGCAAGGGCAGGGTGGCGTTATCGCGAATGCTTTCCTGAAATGTGTAACGACTCATGTAGCCGTTTGCATCTTCCTGCGAGCCGAAAGCCCAGAAAGTATTTTTATCTGCTTTGTTGATTGGCGTGCCTGTCAAACCGAATAGGAAAGCATTGGGCAAAGCGGCTCTCATCTTTCGCCCCAAATCACCCTCCTGCGTTCGGTGCGCTTCGTCCACCATCACGATGATGTTATCCCTTTTGTTCATGTCGGGATATGCTTCTTTGAATTTGTAAATCATGGTGATGATGATTTTGCGGCTGTCTTGCTCCAGCAAGTCATGCAATTCCTTGATGTTATCCGTCGTGACCATATTTGGTACTTCGGCGGAATTGAAGGTGGCAGTAATTTGCGAATCCAAATCAATTCTGTCCACCACGATCAAAACGGTTGGATTGTCCAGCTCTTCATGCTTGCGGAGTTTTTGCGCAGCGAACAGCATGAGCAGGGATTTGCCCGAACCTTGAAAATGCCAGATCAACCCCTTTTTGATTTCGCCTGCCAACACACGCTCAACAATGGCGTTTGCACCTTCGTATTGCTGATAACGGCAAACGACTTTTATTTTCTTCTTTTTATTATTGGTAGCGTAGATAGTGAAGTGTTGCAAAATGTCAAGCAAAGTTGACGGCTTGAGCAAGTGCGTTAACTGTTTGGCAACATCCTGCAAGCCTGCGAAGTGACTGAGTTCGTCGCGTTCTTCTTCAATCCTCCACGGCGACCATAATTCCAGCGGTGTTCTGACGCCGCCAATAAACACTTCTTTGCCTTCGGTGGCAAATGAAAAGACATTGGGTACAAACAATTGCGGGACGGCGTTTTCATAAACCACATTAATGTCATGCGCGCCATCGAGCCAACTAACCGCAGGACGTACAGGTGTTTTGGTTTCACCAATAACCAATGGGATGCCATTGACCAGCATGACAATATCGGGGATTTTGGTTTCTCTGGCGTGAATTTTAAATTGATTGGTGAGAATGAAAGAATTGTTGTTCATGTTCTCAAAATCAATCAAGCGTACAGGAACATGATTCTCGTTTTTGCCAAACGGCAAGGTGACTTCACCTCTCAACCATCTGGCAAACTCTTCGTTGGCGCGTACCAGACCCACATTGCCTACGGAAAGAATGATTGCCCTAAGTTTGCGGATAACTTCATCGGCGAATTCAGGTTGCGCTGCAATTTCAGGATTCAGGCGGCACAGGGCATCTATCAATTCTTTTTCAACGAATACATCCGTGATTTCGCGTTGGAGTAATTCACTTTGGACATATTTCCACTTCGTAGCCCCGTACTCAACAGGTGCTTCTCTCACCATACCTGAACGAACGTTGTTTAAGTTCACCCCTGTCAGGTTGCTAATGATAAAGTGTTCGACACTGTTGAGTTCGTTGAAGGTCATGTTTATCCCTTTTTCTTTTTCACATCTTTGAGTAGTTTCTTTTCATCGCCATCCAGTTTCCGTTGTATTTTCTTAACATCCTCAGAAGCAGGCAAAGTTTCGGGTTTGACGCCGCGTTCGATCAATATTTTGCGGACAGCTCGATTGTTTTCAATGTGCTCGCTGGAAATTTGGTCTACGCCTGATAAATCCTTTTCAATGACGTTATGACTGGTTAGTTCGGTGGCAAAGTCTTTGGCTTTAATCGTCAGCGTGGGCAGAAAATCAGCAAGCGGTCTGCCATCGGGAATAGCCAGTTTCTTTTTCATCTCCTGCGTGGAATACCCGCCGAACAAAGCCTGGTCGCCTTTGGAGCGAATGACGGCAAAGCCTGTGTCATCCACGCCACGCTCGTAGATAATGCCCGATAATTTCTTCTCTGATTTGGACAGTTTATCACGCGCTGAGACTCTATCCACATCCAAAAGACGCTGTTCAATAATTTCCTGTTTGCGGGTTTGGACAGCAAAATAGGTTTGGGCAAAGGCGATTTCGCTTTTGGTTGGATCGCCGTTTTGCGCAATCAAATAGCAGGCATAGCGGGTAAGCGCAATATCTTCTATGGCGCGTTCTGCCCCACTACCCACAGAAACCATTTTGTTGACATCAACAAAATGGTCAGGTATAGGAATACCTGCATTATCACAGGATATTTTCGCCTTCTCGATTACGTTCAGAAAGTTTCGCCACTCTGCATAGCCTAATATCTCCTGCAATTCCCGCGCGCTCCAACATTCTATTTTATTGTAGAGATAGCAGGCTTCTTCAAATTTTTGGAATAGCTCGGCGATCAGTTCTTGCTTCATTCCTAACCTCCCAATATCTCATTCAGCAGTTTTTGTTTGAGGGTTTTCAGGGTTTGTTTTTGATTTTTGATTAAGGTCAATGATTCACTGAGTTGATGGAAAACATCCACTATCTTTTCCTGAATTTTCAAATCAGGTACGGACAGTTCAAAACCTGCCAAATCTCGCCACTTGGTGCGCGGTGAAAGTGAACCTGCCGAAGTGCTAACCGCATGATTCACAAAGGCATCACTGCTTGCATAATAAGGTAACAACTCAGGCAACATCGTTTTTGTTTTTGCCCGAAAGACCAAAATGTCACTCGAACAGATTCCGTCTAAATCAGCAACAGCGACTTTTTTTAGGTAGGCTCGACGTTTGCCAAATAGCACATCGCCTTTTGAAAAACGTTTAGTAAAAGTTGTACCATCTTCGATATTTCCAAAACCTTGTAATGTGAAATTTTCAGATTCAATATTTTCCAAACCAATAAAACAGGTCAAGTCATTTTCCAATGGAGTTTTATCGTGTTTCTCAATGCAATCGCAGATATCGCCAAATGAATAAGATTGGCAGTGCTTTTCTGAAAGCAAATTACCGAAAACAGGTTTTTTATTTGCCAAACCATTGCTTAATGCCTTTTGTAAGGCTTTTAAATTCGTTTCTTGTTCTTGCATACGGATTATGCTCTGTTCAATACCCTGGAATAGATCCACAAGGCGCACCTGTTCATCAAGCGGCGGAAGGAGGAAGGTGTATTTTGAAAGTTGCGGCCATTTTAAATATGGTGACATCGTGCCGGCAGAATTAGCATTCACATACTCATAAAACTGTTCAGTAAGCATCACATACGGTAAGAATTGTTGCATTAATCCGTTTCGCGCTTCTAACGCCCAAATGTGAGGCGAGCAAATTCCATCGAAATCCGCAAAAGCAACTTTTCTTTGATATGCCCTGCGTTTACCAAAGAGTATTTGTCCTTTTCTGAAAGTTCTGAAAAACGTAGGCATTTCTTCATCAATCCATGAATTGATTTTGAGATTTCCAGTTTTAAGATGTTCGACACTTACATAACGTGCACTTTTTCTCACCAGAGGGTTGGTTTCAGTTCTTTCAATATGGTCAACATAATCACCATATTGTACTTCACTCCACAGTTGTTTATTCAACATCATTTTTCAATCCCCAAATCTTTTAGTTGAATAAACAAAGATTTTAAATTCTCATTGAGTTCTGTCTTATTCGATTTTATCAACGACAATAAATTTTCTATCTCATGCTTTTGTCCATTGTTAGATTGTTTGACATGTAGTTGCACACTTAGGTTTCCGTTGTTCGCGGAAAGCACATCTTTATTGCTCATTACTTTGGCAAAACCAGCCACATCTTTGAACTTCCAATAAGTATCGCTAATTTTTTTGATGTGCGGTGGTTCTAGCCAGGCATTGGTTCGGTCGATACGTAATTCATTTACAGCATTGATAAAAATAATTTTCCCTTTGCGCCCCTTTGGCTTCGTCATCCGGCAGACCAGCAAGCAACTTTCCATACTGCTGTTGTAAAATAGGTTTTTGCCCAAGCCAATCACTGCGTCCACATAATCGCCTTCGATCATCTTTTTACGAATGTCACTCTCGGCATCGCGAAATAGCACGCCATGCGGCCACAAAGTTACACTCCGCCCTGTATCTGGTTTCAGACTGGCCATGATGTGCTGTTGAAAAGCATAGTCTGCACACCCTTGCGGCGGTGTGCCCCAGATGTTTCTACCGAAGGGGTCTTTCACCCATTTGGCTTGATTCCAACGCTTGACACTGTAAGGCGGGTTGGCCATGATTACGTCAAACTTTTTCAGTTCGTCATTTTCCAGAATTTGCGGGTTATCCAGCGTATCGCCTTGCACAATCAAGAATTCATCTACGTTGTGCATGAACATATTGATACGGGCAATCGCCGAGGTGATGAGATTCAATTCCTGCCCATATAGTTTGAGCGTGCGATAGTCCTTGCCCTGCTCTTTGACATGCAACGCGCTGTTGAGCAGGATGCCGCCGCTACCGCAAGCGGGATCATAGACACTTTCGCCTGGTTGTGGATCGGTAATCATCGTCATCAACTTCACAACCGTGCGGTTGGTGTAAAACTCGGCGGCGGTGTGTCCGCTGTCATCGGCAAATTTCTTGATGAGATATTCATAACCTTCGCCCATGACATCGTGCGGTACTTCGGCAACGGTTAATTTAATTTTGGAAAAATGCTCAATTAAGTCAAGCATTTTCTCATCGCACATACGGCGTTTGTTTGTCCATTGGGCGTCGCCGAAAACATCACGAAAAATCTCAAAATTCTCTTTCTCAATTCCTCGTAATGCTTTTTGCAGTGCTGCACCTACGTTCACGGTTTTCTTTCTTACATCATCCCAATGGCAGCCTTCGGGAATCTGAAAGCGGTGTTGCTCTCTGAACTTGGCATAGGTAAGATCACCACCGCTGATTGCCAATGCCTCCTGATATTCTTCCTCCCACAAATCGCTTATGCGTTTGAAAAACAACAAAGGGAAAATGTACTGTTTGAAATCCGCGGCGTCAATCAATCCGCGCAAAATGTTGGCTGCGCCCCAGAGATAGGCTTCGAGTTCTTTTGTTTGCATTAATTACTGTTTTCTTTCGCCGTGCTTTGTAAGATCAAATTCTATTTTATTGAACTGCTTTGATGACCGTTAACTACCCCATGAGGAGCTAACTTGTGAACCGTAGGTCACTATCAATGGATTTATGATAATCTGTTAAAATATTAATAGTTTGGATTTATAAACACTTGACATTTTTTTTGCAACACTTTATTTTCAGGCATCCGTATATCATGTCATTTTTAGTAATTCGGGGGCTTAACACACAGGAAACAGCACAATGATTGTTCACGACATTTTAAATGAGGCGACCCTGTGCTTTGCAGAGGCTGGAATTCCTTCCCCGCGGTTGGATGCCGAGGTATTGCTTGCTTTTTGCCTGGATTGCGACCGCCTGGAATTTTTCAAAAATCCATTGCGGCCGGTCGATGAAAAAGTGCTTGCTTTGTTCCAAAAACTTGTCACCCGCCGACTGAAGGAAGAACCGGTAGCCTATATAACCTCCCGCAAGGAATTCTGGTCATTCGTGCTGGAAGTCAATAAATCAGTGTTGATTCCAAGGCCGGATACGGAAGTTCTGGTAGAAGAAGCCCTGGGTATTTGTAAAGGTATTACCATCCCGGAAATTAAGATTCTGGATATCGGTACGGGAAGTGGCGCTATTGCTCTTGCTCTGGCTTGCGAACTGCCCCGGATCAGGGTGACGGCAACTGATATTTCGGCCGCTGCTCTGGCGGTAGCCGAAAAAAATGCACGCAATTTACGTTTGGATTCGCAAATAAAATTCCTGCAGGGCAATTTATTTCAGCCGGTTGGCGATTTTTTTGATATAATCGTTTCCAATCCGCCCTACATAGCGGATGAAGAATACGATAAACTGCCCGGTGGGGTTAAAAATTATGAACCGCGGGAAGCGCTGCAGGCCGGTTTAGGGGGGCTGGATTTTTACCGGAAAATAGTTAATGAAGCGCCTGCTCATCTTAAACATGACGGCTGGCTTCTTCTGGAAACGGGAGCTGCTCAGAGCGTAAAAGTTATCAGCATTGCCGAAGCTTCCGGGCAATTTGACGATATGAGTGTCCGCAATGATTATGCCGGGTTGCCGCGGGTAATTAAAGCAAGGAGAAAATAAGTGGATAAATTTGTTATTCAGGGAGGAAAGCCTCTTTGCGGAGATGTGCATGTAAGCGGAGCGAAAAACGCCGCACTGCCTGTTCTTGCCTCCGCTCTGCTTGCTCCCGGAACGAGTACATTTCATAACATACCGGATCTTGTGGATATTAAGACGATCAAAAAGCTTCTGAAAAATCTGGGTGTGGAAATCGAAGGCGGTGAAACCGTACGTATCAATGCCGAGAAAATTACAAAATCCGAAGCTCCCTATGAGCTTGTGAAAACCATGCGGGCTTCCGTGCTGGTTCTGGGGCCGCTTGTTGCGCGCCTGGGTTTGGCAAGGGTATCTTTGCCCGGCGGATGCGCCATTGGCGCCCGGCCGGTCAATCTTCATATTAAAGCGCTGCAGGATCTTGGTGCCCAGGTTGAATTAAATAACGGTTATATTGAGGCACGGGCGAAAAAATTAAAAGGTGCCGATATTTATTTTGATATTCCCACGGTGACCGGTACTGAAAACATTATGATGGCGGCGGTTCTGGCGGAAGGGACCACCGTGCTCAACAATTCCGCCTGTGAGCCGGAAATTGTCAATCTGGCGGATGTTCTTAAAAGCATGGGGGCGAAAATCAGCGGAGCCGGCAGTGATGTAATAACAATTGAAGGTGTAACCTCGCTCGTACCTGCGGAAGCATCAATTATTCCCGATCGGATTGAAGCCGGTACCTTCATGATTGCGGCCGGTATGACTTCCGGTGAAATAAATATTTTGGGCTGCAATCCTTCTCATTTGGAGGCATTGGTCAACAAACTGCGCGATACCGGGATGAAAATCACACCTGTTCCTGGCGGCTTGAAAGCATCCGGCGGCACGAAGATAAGGAGCGTTGATGTTAAAACTCTTCCCTATCCTGGGTTTGCGACGGATCTGCAAGCCCAGATAATGGCCTATATGTCCGTAGGCGATGGCTTGAGTGTGGTTACGGAAACGGTTTTTGAAAACCGTTTTATGCATGTGAGTGAATTGATGCGGATGGGTGCGGACATTGTTATTCAGGGAGGCAGCGCTATTGTCCGCGGTGTGCCTGCACTGCACGGTGCCCAGACTATGGCTACCGATTTGCGGGCTTCGGCTTCGTTGCTTCTGGCGGCACTGGTTGCCCGGGGAACAACGGAAATTTCCCGGGTTTATCATATTGACCGGGGTTATCAGGCGATAGAAAAGAAATTTTCCGCCCTTGGTGCGGATATTAAAAGGATAAAATAATTATGAGAATTATTAAATCCAGCGCTCCCGAATTTCGCGATTTTTTTCGTAAGCTGCGCCAGCGGGGAGGTTCTCTGACTCCCGAACTGCTGGCATCAGTTGTGGAAATAGTGCGCGATGTTGCCGTCAAAGGCGATGAAGCCCTGTTTCATTATACGGCAAAATTCGACAAATATGAACTCAATGCGGCGACGGTGGAAGTTACTGCCGCGGAAAGAAAGTCGGCGCTTGCGCAGGTTCGGCCGGAAGATTTTGACGTTATTAAACTCGCGGCCCGGCGGATTGAAAATTACCATAATCACCAGGTGGTCCGAAGCTGGCTTGCCGATGATGAAGAAGGCATGGAACTGGGTCAGCGGATTTTGCCCCTGCAGCGGGTCGGTATTTATGCCCCCGGCGGCAAGGCTTTTTATCCTTCGACACTGCTTATGGCCGCTATTCCGGCGCATATCGCCGGAGTCGAGGAAATAATTGTGGTGAATCCGGCGAAAGACGGCAGAATCAATCCGTTAATTGCCGCGGCAGCGGAAGTTGGCTTTGTAAAACGGATTTTTAAGGTAGGTGGCGCCCAGGCGATAGCGGCGCTTGCTTACGGCACCGAAACAATTCCGCGGGTGGATAAAATTGTCGGTCCCGGCAATGCTTATGTCGCTGCAGCCAAAAAACTTGTTTTCGGCCAGGTGGATATTGATATGATTGCCGGTCCCAGTGAAGTCGTGGTGGTCGCCGATAAAACGGCGCAGGCATCCTTTGCTGCCGCCGATTTGCTGGCACAGGCGGAACATGATGAAATGGCGGCCGCAATTCTGCTCACGCCCGATGAAAATCTGGCACACGAAGTTTCCCGGGAAGTGGAAAGACAGATTGCAACCTTGTCGCGCACCTCCATAATGGAAAGTTCACTCGCTAAATACGGTGCAATTATTATTACATCCCATCTTGATGAAGCTGTGGAGCTGGCCAATATTTTCGCGCCGGAGCATCTGGAATTGATGGTGGAAAATGCTCCGGATATTTTAGGCAGGATACACAGTGCCGGTGCCGTTTTTCTTGGTTCCTACACGCCGGAAGCTCTGGGTGACTATATGGCCGGGACAAACCACATTTTGCCCACTGAAGGTACGGCGCGTTTTTCGTCACCGCTCGGTGTATATGACTTTATCAAACGGATGAGTGTGCTTCATTTTTCACCGGAAGCGCTGAAGGCACTGGGCGCAAAAACGGCTCATTTTGCCCGGATGGAAGGCTTGGATGCCCACGCCAATTCGATTGATGTAAGAAATACGAAGTGATGCTTATTTTTTGAGCTTGGCAATCATTTCTTCCACTTCTATATAACCCTCGGAATAAAATTTTTCTTCCTCGGGTTCCAGTTCGTGCAGCAGGCGCAGAAATTCTCCGGCGTGTTCTTTTTCCTCGTTGGCAATGTCGGTAAGCACTTCGCGGGCCAGTTTATTATCCGTACTCTCGGCAGTCTGCTGGTAGAGCTGAATGGCTTCGTACTCCGCCGCAATCATGAAGCGAATTGCGCGCACGAGCTCCGGTTTGGTTAATTTGCGGTCATTTTTCAAAACGGCAAAGGGATTGCTGAATTCCGGCATGTTTATTTACCTCCTTTAATTAAGTTAAAATTATCCTGTTGTCGGACGATTTCTTCCCGCTTTCCGGTCTTGATAATTGTTCGGAAAATCCAGGAGCGTGCTTTTAATTTCATCTCTTCCGTAACTTCGTGCTTCACTCCCGCATACTCAAAAAAATCCAAGTTTGTGTTTTTCCCGTTTTGCAGTAAGGCAACAAAATTTTTGACTTTATTGATGTTGAAATGAGTATCGGCGGCGCCGTTTTGCAGGAGTATTTTACAGGTTTTTATTTTTTCCACGGCGCTAGCCGGGCTTTCGGCGGCGGCATATTCTTCCAGATCTTTTCTTATAGTCTCATTGTTCAGAAAAAAATCGGAAGGTGGAATATCATTCCAGTAGGGTGAACTGATAAAGAGAGCGGCAAAACTGACCCGGTCGTCCATAGTTAATACTTTAAAGGCTATATAACCACCCATGGAGATGCCGTACAGGCCGATCCGGGTAATATCCAAGTTTTCCGTATTAATCAGATAATCAATTATTTTGGGAATATCGTAAGCGGAATCATTGATGATTTTTCTTATTTTTAATACATTGAATTTTCCGTCTTCCATGCACATTGCGGCAAACGGCGGTTCTTTTCTCATTCCGTGATGCTTGTTATCAACGGCAATCGTAAAGAAATCATGCCCGGCGAAGAATTTCATCTCTTCGAGGAAGAATTCTTTTTTGCTGCGAAATTCATGGGAAAATATTAAAAGAGGTTTCTGCTGCACACCGGTTTTTACACAGGTAATCACCGGTACATCGTCAACAAAAAAATCTTTTATGATGAAACCATTGTCATCCATTATTTGCTTCCGGTAAGTTTTTATGACCGAGGTCTTTTTATCATTAATGGACAATTATTAAAACCTGTAAGTTACTCCTTCCTTCTTGCGCTGATGATGGAAGCTACTGTTACCGCAACCACAATGATTGCTCCGCCCGCGAGCGCCTGCACGCCCGGCGCTTCTCCAATGGCCAGAAATACCCAGACGGGATTGAAAACCGGTTCGATAACGGCGATGAGGTTTGCGGAAACCGCGGAAATTCGTTTAATGGCGACCGAAAATAGAATTGCCGAAAGCCCCATCTGGACAATACCCAATGCCGCAATGGCCAAAAGCGCCTTACCGGTTATCTGGGGCAGAGGAAGAAAAAGCGATATGACAATGCAGATGCCGGCGTTCAGCCAGTGTGATAGAAGAATAGATTCCAGCGGTGAGCCATCTTTTTGCATGCGCATGAACACGAAATAAAAACTGAATGTAATTCCGGAAAGAACGGCAAGCACGTTGCCGAATAATCTTCCGCCGCCCAGTTCATCAAAAAACATAATGATTATTCCGGCGATCACGAAAGGAAAGGCGATGAAATGTTCCTTGTGCGGCCTTTCTTTAATCAGCATAAAGCCGATAAAGGCGGTCAGTACCGGGGCGATATACTGGAGCAGGATTGCATTGGCCGCTGTGGTGGTTTTATTGGCCGAGACAAACAAAAACATGGTTGCGGCATTGGCGACAGCCGCGGCAATCTGAGGGAAAGAAAAGTGGATTACGGGGTGCCGAAGGTAAATAAGTATGGCGATGGAAGCGATGATACTGCGCATACCCGCTATGGCAATCGGATTCCAGTCGATTAATTTAATAAACAGCCCGGCAATGCTCCAGAAGAAGGCTGTGGCCGCCATGGCCAGAATGCCCGCGGTTTTATATGTATTTCCCATTTGGTGTCCCGGACGAAGTTTCGAAAAACACAATTAAATAATTTTTGTAAACATTTACCGGTACGGTTCAGCAGACGGTTTTATTTATCAGCGATTTCCTTACAGTTATTGTACTTTATCCGCCAGTTGCCGCTCTTGTCTCGTGCTTCCAGAAAGGCAAAGCTCCCTTTTGTCCACCATACTATTTCTCTATCATCCGTATACCGTGCACCCGATGCGGAAAGAACGCAAGGCAGGGTATATTCTGTGTCTCCCGGAAGGAGTACCTTAACAAAATGGAGACTTTTGTCGGAGATATTGTAATAGCGTGCAGTGATCTGATCATTGTTTTCACAACGGTAAACGATCGGGTTGCCTCCGTCAATGGTCAGGTGCTTTTTCTGCTGCGTGGAGCAGCCGGTCGTGCATAAAAATATTATGGCACAGCTTAAAACTCCGGCAAGGTATCTGCTCATTTTGTTTTCCTTCTCCGGTAGGGAATAGTAAACGGTTCGACTTCCTGATTCTGCAAAAGCCGGAATGTTTATGCCGGTCCAACGGCAACCGGCCGGCCTGTTATCTGCCGCTGTTTTTGAATTCCTCGAATGTTGCCCAGGCCGTCTGCTGCAAAAAAGCGGCCTTGTCGTTGTCGATAACAGCGGTAACTCCGTCCGAAATCCTGAACGTATGGGACAATACGGCCGGCGATTCTTCAAACAATGTCGCATAGAATACACAGGCGGTAAGGTAACTGCCCAGCAGGTTCGGATGACTGTGGTCATCGATATGCAGCGACAATTCCGGGAAAGAGCTGAGCGCCCGCTGCCATGTCGGGCCTACGGGGGCTACCCTGGCGCCAATCTCCCGGGCGGCGTGAAGATATGTTTGAGTTACATCATCCTGCATTTCCGGAATGTGTCTTCTTGCCCAGGTAATAAAGAGCACAGGAGTGGCATTGGCTTTATGGATTCTGGCGGCGAGTTTCTTTACTGCGCCGTGCAGCTTGTCGGGTTCTTCCACGGCCCGCAAACTGTGATCCTGCAGGGCGATAAAATCCCAGGGGCCGTTGTCTATGGCCTGCAGAGTATGCGGGTTGTACCAGTGCCATTCCAGCGTCTTGTCTCCGCTTGTGACCATCGATGCGGTGAGCGATTTTCCCGCCGCATTTGCTAAATCCTGCAGAATCTGCGGAAGATTGTTGCTGTAGGTATAACTATTACCTATAAAAAGTACTCTCACGGAAGAATGTTACCTCCTGTTAACCGGCGATAGACGGCAATAAAGCGTATCGAAATTGACGTCAGCGTTAAGGCAGTTAGATATCTTTGCATAATTTCTCTATTCGTCATTTCGGGCTTGACCCGGAATCCAGGCGTCGTCCCGGCGAAGGCCGGGAACTAGGCAATAATTGATAATACTGGATGCCGGCCTCTGAGACTATGTCGCAATGTCATTCTGAGGCTTTAGCCGAAGAATCTCTTTGTTCCAATGTTTTGTTTTTATTAGATTCTTCACTTCGTTCAGAATGACAAACATGTAAATTTGATAATTGCGACACAGTTTCCTCTGCCGGCATGACAAAATTGGTTGTTTCATGTGGTTGTGCAAAACTCTCAGTTATTAAAGCATCTTTTGCATCCACACGGTATCGAAATTCCGGCCCCTCTTCTTTCCGACTTTTTTAAACCGGCCGCATTCCACAAACCCGTTTTTCCGGTGGAAGTTGATGCTTCCGGGATTGAGGGAAGATATGTTGGCCAGAATAGTTTTGATGCCTTTTTCCGCCGCACCCTTTTCCAGAAAATCCAGCAGGATTTTTCCCAATCCTTTTCCTGTGTAATCCTTGTGAATAAAATATGTTACTTCGGCCGTTTGGGCAAAGGCGGCCATCGGATTATGCGCCCGCAGCATGCCGAAACCGACAACCCGGCCGTTTTGATCTTTTATGGAACCGGCCGGAAAACCGCCCGACATCTGCAGGAACATATCAAAGGCCTGATAGGGAAGTTTGCTTTCCGGATAGGCGGCAAAGGAGTTTTCCACGTAATAATTAAAAATGTCGATGATCGCTTCGCCGTCGTCATTTGCTATCGGAGTAATTGTATATTCCATATTGTGCCGTTTGATAAAACAGGTTCTTTAAAAAAAGATCACCCTACTACATCCACCAGCTATATCTCCTGTGACGGGCATAGATTTAGTACCAAAGGCGAAAATCGTCAAGGAGATGTTTTGGGATAATTAGGGACAGCAGCGCCTTATTATTTAAGATACCATCGCCTCAGGATGGTACAGATTGTATAGAGGGACGCTGTTAACTTATTAACTTTCGCCCATTTTACCACTATAATATTTCAGAGTTAAGGTTCGTTGCTACGACACTTCGATCCACCTCGCAAAGACAAATAAATAATAAAAGATTATCTGCTCTGAAATAAATAGAACCGTCGCCGTTATTTCTTTTATGATGGATGTCCCCGGATGGTAAGATAACCTGTGACAATTTTATGAAAAAATGTTTTAATCAAAAAACGCTTATGGTTCTAATAAGGCATCTCTATTGGTGATGATTTTCAGGAATCCGGATATCATTTTCTCTAAGATATTTATTCTATGGCAAATATAGAAAGGATGAATGAGAAATATTTAATAATCACGCGACCGATCAGCAAGACGAGAAGCAAGGAGAACTGCGCAAGTGGCAATTCTACAGCTGAGTCAGGACAAACAAATCTGTTACGAAATGATTGAGGGAGAAGGAGATAAACCCTACCTGGTTTTTTTGCATGAAGGTTTAGGATGCATTAAAATGTGGGGAGCATTCCCCTTTCTATTGTGTAAGGAGACAGGCTGTCCCGGGATTATTTACGATCGTCTGGGTTACGGGCAATCGTCTCCTTTGATGATTCCCTGGACTATTCATTATATGCATGAATATGCGCTTATTGAGTTGCCGGAAGTTCTTGCGCAATTAATTCCGCACAGAGACTATTTTTTGATCGGACACTCGGATGGAGGTAGTATTGCCTTGATTTTTGCCGCAGGGAAACCGGTTCGCCTGAGGGGTGTTATTACCGAGGCGGCTCATGTTTTTGTGGAAGATGAAACCGTAAACGCTGTACGATCAGCTACGGAAGCATTTCTTGCCGGGAAGATGGATAATCTTTACAAATATCATGAATTGAAAACAAAAATAATATTTTCCGCCTGGTCCGAGACCTGGCTCAGTGAATGGTTTAAGCACTGGAATATTGAGTATTTATTACCTTCAATCTCCTGCCCTGTTTTGGTTTTACAGGGCGCGGAGGATCAATATGCAACCTCTGCCCAGGTGGAATCAATCTCTTCAAAGACTCTCAACGCTCAAAAGGAAATAATTGCTGATTGCGCCCATAGACCGCATCAGGAAGAAGCGCAAACGATTCTGCAATTAATGAAAAATTATTTGGAACGTCAAGGTCTTAAATAATTTCGGTGACAATCTTTTTTAGAAAAGGAGATAAATCATGAAAAAAATCGTTATTATGTTAGTATCGGTATCTTTGTTTTGCTGCACATCCGTTTTTGCCCAAATCAAAGAGTGTGAGGAGCTAAAGGCGGAAATAGAAGCAAAGTTACAGAAAAAGGGAGTTAAGGGATATACATTGGAAATTATCCCGGCAGATCAGGTCAGAGATCAAAAGATAATCGGTTCCTGTGCCGGCGGTACAAAGAAAATTTCTTACTCCCGGGAAAAAAGCAAGTAGACCTCCAGGCGCTCTGCTTGGGTGTTTGCTTTTGAATCGGAAAATAATTTTACTGGTGCTATTCGGAATCCAACATGACAAAAACAGCAAAACCTGTGGCAATAGATTTCAATCCCGAATTCCAGCGGGCGCTCGATCTCATGGAAGATACGCAAAAAAATATCCTGATTACGGGCCGGGCAGGTACGGGGAAATCGACGCTCCTCGCATATTTTCGCGATCATACCAAAAAGAAAACAGTGATTCTGGCGCCGACGGGCGTTGCGGCAGTCAATATTTCCGGCCAGACGATCCATTCTTTTTTTCATTTCAAGCCCAATGTAACGCCTGCTTCAATCAAGAGAAAAAAGAAAACGGAGCAGGATAAACCAACCATTTACAAAAAGCTTACTACTATTGTAATTGACGAAATTTCCATGGTGCGTGCCGATCTGCTCGACTGTATAGACAAGTTTCTGCGGCTCAACGGTCCGGAACAAAAACAACCTTTCGGCGGCGTCCAGATGATCTTTATCGGCGATCTTTATCAATTGCCGCCGGTGGTCACATCGGCGGAGCGGGAAATATTCCGGTCGCATTATGCGAGCCCTTACTTTTTCAGCGCCAAGGTTTTCGGTGAGTTTAATCTGGAGTTTATTGAACTCGAAAAAGTCTATCGTCAGAAAGACGGCGAATTTGTCCGGCTGCTCAATTCCATCCGCAACCGTACGGTAACGGATGGCGATCTGGCTTTATTCAATAAACGGTGCAATCCGGACTTTGAAGCGCCTGCCGGTTCCTTTTATCTGTCGCTCACCAGCACGAACGATCTGGCCGATAAGATCAATGAAAAGCGCCTGGCGGAACTGCCCGGTAAAATATGGAAAGCCGAAGGAGAAATTGTAGGCGATTTCGGCAAGGAATATCTGCCGACGGCGGTTGATCTGAAACTGAAAAAAGGCGCGCAGATCATGCTGCTCAACAACGATTCCTACGGCCAGTGGATCAACGGCACGATCGGCAATGTAAGAAAGTTTGAAAAAGACGATGACGGCAACGACGTGATTGTCGCCGGGCTGGATAACGGGGATACGGCGCGCATTGCTCCCTATACCTGGAAAATATACCGGTTCTTTTTGAAAAACGAGGAGCTGCGCTCCGAAGAGGTGGGATCATTTACGCAGTATCCGGTACGGCTGGCGTTTGCGGTGACGATCCATAAAAGCCAGGGGAAAACATTTGAAAATGTCGTGATTGACGTGGGAAAAGGAACATTTGCCCACGGACAGATGTATGTGGCGCTTTCCCGCTGTACAACATTCGAAGGCATAGTGCTCAAGCAGCCTCTCAAAAAAAGCCACATCCTCATGGATTGGCAGGTGGTGAAATTTTTAACCGGGATGCAGTACGCCAAAGCGGCAATCAGTCTTTCCCGTGAAGCGAAGCTGGCGCTCCTTGCCGATGCCATCCGGCAAAAGAAAAACCTGGAGATTGTTTATCTCAAGGCCAAGGATGAAAAGTCGCGCCGCACGGTTTTGCCGATAAGTGTTTCCGATATGGAGTACAATGGGCATCCTTTCCTGGGGCTTGCGGCTTTTTGCCTGAACCGCCAGGAAAGGCGTACTTTCAATGTCGACAGAATTCTGGAAATAATCGAGCCGCAATAAAGAAGTTTTCAATAGAGAATCAGCGGACAACATCTTTACGTGTTTTAAATATCAAAACAACTTCTTCATAAGCCAGGCCATGTTCTGACCAAGACTCTGCATGGTCTGGATGCCTTCCAGATCTTTCGATACCTCACCCGGGTCGCGGCCGATGCCGATGCTCCAGTAGCTTGCTCCGGGCATGACCATCTGCATATAATGAAGGAAAAGATTCATGGAATTGAAAGCGGGAATAGCGCCGGCGCGGCGAACGGCGACAAGCGAGGCGCCGACTTTTCGCTTAAACATATAATCATTGGCCCGTCCCACAAATCCGCAACGTTCGATTACCGCCCTCATATTAGCTGTAACGTCGGAAAAATAGGTCGGTGATCCCAAGAGTATGCCCTCGGAACTTTCCATTTTTTCCAGAATATCATTGAGCATGTCCTTTTTGAAGGCGCACCGGAGGTCTTTATTCTTGAAGCATTTATAACAGGCCTTGCAACCTTCAATTGTTTGACCGGCCAGAGAAATCAATTCCGTCTGAATGCCTTCTTTTTTCAATTCATCCAGCACGGTGTTGAGCAGGATATTGGTGTTGCCTTCTTTTCTTGCGCTTGCGTTTATTGCCAGAACCTTCATAACTTTCCTCCTTGATTAGGTAATTTTATAAATTATAGCTCGTTGAGCTAATGATCACTTGGGGTATCCCACTGTTTGTGCCAGGATGATTTTTTGCGTGTTTTTAAGCTTTAAGGCGTGAGCCAGTTCGTCTCTGTCGATTAACCCCCGGACGACAGTGGCGAGCTTCTCCGCTGCGCAATACAGGTAAACATTCTGGCTGATAAAGCCGGTGTCGGCTGCGGAATAAAAAGTTTTTTCCTCGGCACTGGCGTCGCCCATTCTGGATAAATCAGCCACGTAAATCAGATTTACCGGTGCCTCTCCGGTAAAAGATTGTTTGCCCGTCAAAAGCCGGATGTCCTGCTTAAGTATTTGTTTTAAGGCATGTTGTTTGGCGTCGTATATATAAACACCTTCGGCGGTTGCTACATAAATATCAATTTCCCGCCGGTTGACGGCGGAAGGCGCTGTGCGTCTTCCCGTATCGGGCCGATTTATACCGAAAGCGGACCAAAGCAGGTTGGAAAGAATTTGCGCCGGCAGCTGCCTGGTGCTGAAGGATCTGGTCGATTTTCTCTCGGTCAGTGCCTGAACCAAAGATTTCTGATTGTCTATTTGCGGCGGTGGAAGTTTGGTCAAAGATGAATCCTGTGCCACGGCGGAGCCGGCCAGAAAAAGCATTGTTATTGTCAGCAACAGTTTTTTAATCATCTTGTCCTCCTTTTCTTGATATCGTTACACATTACATATGTTACTGCGAATCCGTGCCGTTACGGCATCAAAAGAAAGCGGCGCCGTCACCCGCACTATTTGAATGGCTCCCTGCAGCCCGGACATTATAAAAAGAGCCTGTTCCCGTGCGCTGCCGGAGAACTTAAACTCATTTTTGTCTTTTCCCGCGGAGAGTATTTTTTCCAGCCACTGCAGAATCGTGGATATAAAAATGCGTGTTTCTTTCTGCATTTCCGCAGGAAGTGTCTTAAAGTCTGTTTCCAGTGCACCTCCCAGACAGACTTGCTGTTCCTGTTCGACATATTTTTTGAAAATAAGACAGAATTCATTTATTTTTTCCGGATATCCAATATCTTTATCGGCTATTCCCGCCGCCCATTTTTCAAATCTTTTTTTTGCGCGGTCAATTATAGCTACACCCAGATCTGTCTTTTGAGGAAAATAATAATGGATAGATGCGTTTTTGATGGACAGAGCTTGGGCAATGTCCTTGTAGCTGAATCCGTTATAACCTCTATCCAGAAGAAGATTCTCTGCAATATCCATTATTTGTTTTTTAGTATCAATTTTTGTCTTCATAGAGTTCCTCTTGGCGCAGAACTCTATCTATTAGTAGGTAGAGTGTCAAGGCAAATTATTATGTGGCCGATCGGTTTATTAAACGGCGGATAAACTTTACTGAAATACTTTCCCGGCGGAGCGGCTTTGTTGAGTAATATTTTCACAGTCAGCCGGGAAATTGATGTTATCCGTAGATGACGTTCCGGCTGCCCAGAAATAGCTTGACAAATCGATGAAGTTGAATAAGATTCCACACCGTCTTTCGTTTCTGTTGGCAGTGATAATAGTTGCATTTACCGACAATCGCATAAAGGCACGGTTTTTATCTGAGCGGGCGTAATTCAGTGGTAGAATGTCAGCTTCCCAAGCTGGACGCCGTGGGTTCGAGCCCCATCGCCCGCTCCAAATTTAATTTGCCGCAAACTTTTGAAACTTGGAGCAGTAAAGTTTGATGAACGCGTTATCCCGCGTAAGCGGGGTTAATTGTAACGCTTTTATAAGCAGCGCAGCGGAATTTGTTAACCGGATCCCGCACAGCGGAAGGTATAAATTCCCAAGAGCGCTTGGAAGTTCATGCCCGTGATTAATTAGCCCGGCAAGGCTTGGTTGCAGCATTTTTTTCTTGCATCGCCAGATTTAGTGTGCTAGCTAGATAACAAACCATTGCTTTCTGTATAACTTGAGTGGGCTTTTGCCCACTTTTTTATTTTCTGAGCATTATGTTTGATGATTTAAAAGAAAAAGTAAGAAGTCTTGCCGAACCGGTTGTTTCCGCAGAGGGAATGGAGTTGATCCATGTGGAATGCATCAAGATGCATATGCGCTGGATCATCAGACTTTACCTGGATAAGGAAGATGGCGTTACTCTGGATGATTGTACGGCGGTGAGCAATCAGCTGGGAGATATTTTTGATATAAATGATCTCGTTAACGGTCCTTACACTTTGGAGGTTTCTTCTCCCGGTTTTGACAGGCCAATCTCACGCGATCAGGATTTTATAAAATACAGAGGTTCTAAAGTCAGTATCAAGACGAACCTAAAAATTGAGGGAGTTAGAAATTTCCACGGTCAGCTGATTGACTTTATTGAAGAAAACGGTTGCAAGATAGTTGTTGTGGAAGTTTCCGGGAAACGCTACCGGATTCCCAAGGCTGAAATCACCAAAGCTAATCTTGCTGATATCGAGTAAATAAGGAATTTATAGATTCAAGTTTGAACGTGTTTAAAATTATCACTTAAGAATTAATGCCGGCAGGCTGTAATTCTGTGTTATCTCAGCGAAGAAAAAGGGAGGAATTTGTAAATGTTGCCAGAACTTAAACGTCTGATCGAGCAGATGGGTAAGGACAGGGGTATAGACAAGCAAATCATTACCGAAGCTCTCGAAGCGGCAATGCTGACGGCTGCACGCAAAAAATTAGGGCAAAATGTCGATATCGAGGCCCATTATAATGATGAGGCTGGAGAAATTGAAGTTTTCCAATTCAAGACTGTAGTTGATAAGGTCCTTGACCGGGAAACACAAATCTCCAAGGAAGAAGCGAGAAAAACGCTTGATGAAGGCGCGGAATCCGGAGACAGTCTGGGAATGAAAATTGAAACAAGTTCCTTCGGTCGTATTGCCGTGCAAATGGCCAAACAAATTATTATTCAACGGGTCAAAGACGCAGAGCGTGATAACATTTATGATGAATATAAGGACAGAAAAGGCGAACTGGTCAACGGCTTTGTGCAAAGATTTGAAGGCGGCAGCATTATCGTGAACCTGGGACGGGCGGAAGGGGTCGTACCTCCGGTGGAGCAGATTCACCGCGAAACCTATAAGCGTGGCGAAAGAATCCGCTCGTATATTGTTGATGTAAAAAAGAATTCCAAAGGATCGCAGATACTTTTATCGCGGACCCACCCCGCTTTTTTGAAGGCGCTTTTTGAAGTTGAAGTTCCGGAAATTTCCGAGGGCTTGATTGATATTGTGAGTGTTGCCAGGGAACCGGGGAAAAGAGGTAAGATTGCCGTCAGGGCCAAAGACAAGGATATTGATCCGGTCGGCGCCTGTGTCGGTATGAGAGGCTCACGCGTCCAGAGCGTTGTTCAGGAATTGCGCGGTGAAAAAATTGATATTATTCCTTTTACGGAAGATGCCGCAAAATATGTAAGCAGCGCCTTATCTCCGGCCAAAGTCAACCGGGTTTTTGTTGATGAAGAAAACCGGACAATGACGGTAATAGTGCCCGATGATCAGCTTTCTTTGGCTATCGGCAAAAACGGGCAAAATGTTCGTCTGGCTGTGAAGCTGACTGGTTGGAAAATCGATGTGAAAAATGAAACTATGGCCGCTGCCAAAGACGAAGAAAATCACAAAGCCCTCGAAGAAATTGCGGGTATTGGACCGGCAATTGCCGAAAAACTTTTCAGTAAGGGAATTAAAAGCATTGCCATGCTGGCTACAGCTGAACCGGAATTATTATCTTCCATACCGGGTGTCGGTGAAAAAATGGCCGAGCAATGGATTGAACAAGCAGGCAAAATTTTAGACGCGGAAGCAAAAGGCAGTAAGACTGCTTAAATTTTAGTACGGAGAAATTTAATTTCAGGGAGTTTCGTTCATGCCTAAAAAGCGAGTTTATGAGTTGGCCAAAGAACTGGGCCTCGAAAATAAAGACTTAATCGCACATTTGGAGAAAATTGGCATTACAGTTAAATCTCATTCCAGTTCTCTGGAAGACAGCGAGGTGGAGAGAATAAAAAATGAACTACTCGCTAAAGAACCAAAACAAATTGTCGAACAAAGAATAAAATCTACGGTTATTCGTCGCCGGGCTGTTCGTGCTCCTTTGGAAGAAACCCCGGCCGGAGAAGAAACCGAAGAAAAAGCTGAAACCCAGGTAGAACCGGAACGGGAGGAAAAACAGGAAACACCCGCCACGGTCGCAGAGGAAACAGCTCCGGTAAAACCTGCAGGTATTGAAGTTGCCGTCAAAGAAGCAACGGGGACAAAAGAAATTGTTAGTGAAGTAAAAACCGAAAAAGCTGAAGCTAAAAATGAAACCGTGCCTGCCGCCGAAACTCCCGTCTCAGAAAGACCAAAACCGCAAATTATTCCGGTCAGGCCGCCGATAATTTCCAAGCACAGAATCGCCAAAGTGGAGGCGAAAAAAGAAGTTCCGCCGAAGATCCCGGTGAAGCCCGGTGAAAAGATAATAGTTCCTCCGGCGGAAAAAGCAGTTAAGAGAGAATTCGAAAGGCCAAAGAAAAAAGGCAAGGTGCCGGTTGAAGTATTTATTGAAGAAGAGAAGGAAGCTCCCCGCCGCAAAATTTTAGAGAAGAAAATTGAAAAGAAATTACGCAAACAGGATGAAGATAAAGAAGTAATCTTTACCAAGTGGCGGGATGAGAAAAAAGTAGCCCCCGTCAAAATGAAGAAAACGGAAATAACCGTACCCAAGGCGATCAAGCGGCGTATCAAAGTCGGAGAGACCATCTCAGTTGGTGATCTGGCCAAAAGAATGGGCGTCAAGGCCGGCGATGTAATCAATAAATTGATGGCTATGGGCGTTATGGCTACAATCAATCAGTCGATCGATTATGATATTGCGACGCTGGTGGCGAATGAATGTAATTTCCAGGTTGAACCTGTGGAAGCCGAATTTGATGAAACCATTTTGAAAACGCAAGCCGTTCCGGAGAATCTAAAACCCCGTGCTCCGGTTGTTACCATTATGGGCCATGTTGATCACGGAAAAACTTCACTTTTGGACGCGATTCGTCAAACCAATGTTATTGCCGGCGAAGCGGGAGGGATTACTCAGGCCATCGGTGCTTATCACGTTCATATTAATGACCGTGATATAGTTTTCCTCGATACACCCGGACATGAGGCATTTACCGCTATGCGTGCCCGTGGCGCACAGGTAACCGATATCGTTGTTCTTGTTGTCGCCGCCGATGACGGTGTTATGGAACAAACTGTTGAAGCCATCAATCATTCCCGAGTCGCCAAGGTGCCGATAATTGTAGCCATTAATAAAATTGATAAACCGGGGGCCGAACCTGAAAAAATCAAACAAGCCCTGACTGAACACGGACTGCTCTCCGAACAGTGGGGTGGCGATACCATTTTCTGCGAAGTTTCCGCCAAAAAGAAAATAGGGATCGAGAATTTATTGGAAATGATTTTGTTGCAGGCCGATGTTTTAGAGCTTAAAGCCGATCCTGCCCGTTTTGCCCAGGGAGTTATTATTGAAGCTAAATTGGATCGGGGCCGCGGTCCGGTGGCTACTGTTCTGATTCAACAGGGAACTCTGCGTGAAGGAGACGCTTTCGTATCAAAAACGGAATTCGGGCGCGTCCGTGCTATGAACAATGATCAGGGAAAGCGTGTCAAAGAAGCGAGACCATCCACACCGGTTGAAGTTATAGGATTTTCGAGCGTTCCCCAGACGGGAGGGGAATTCTTTGTTGTTGAAGATGAAAAGAAAGCACGCGGCATTGCCGATCATTGGTTAAGAAAGGCAAGAGAAAAAGAGCTTTCTGCTTCATCTAAGATCACGCTGGAACAATTGTATCAAAAGATCAAAGAAGGTGTAAAAGACTTCAATGTTATCATCAAGGCGGACGTACAGGGATCAATCGAAGCCATTTCCGATGCCTTACACAAGCTTTCCACTGATGATGTGAAGATGAAACTGATTCATAGCTCCACCGGTGCAATTAGTGAAACGGATGTCATGCTGGCTTCTGCGTCGAATGCCATCATTATAGGTTTTAATGTGCGTCCGGATGCCCGGGTAGTTGAAATTGCCCAGCAGGAAGGCGTGGAAATAAAGCTGTATGACATTATTTATAATGTTATTGCTGATGTGCGGGCGGCAATGGAAGGACTCCTGGAACCGGAATACAAGGAAGTTGTTCTGGGCCGCGCCGAAGTTCGGGAGACTTTTAAAGTGCCTAAAGTGGGAACCATCGCCGGCTGTTATGTTATTGATGGTAAAATAGCCCGTAGCGCCAGCCTTAAGCTGGTGCGTGACAGCATAGTGATTTTCGATGGAAAAATCCTGTCGCTGAAACGTTTTAAGGATGATGCCCGGGAAGTGCTGACCGGTTTCGAATGTGGTATCGGCATAGAAGGGTTTAACGATATTCATGTAGGCGATGTTGTTGAGGCGTATACTACCGAAAAACTGGAGCGCAAACTGTAAGCAGGCTGAGTAATATTATGGTTATTGGTTACGGAATGATAAGTTTACGAATTCCGGAGTCCGGTTCTTTGAAAGAAAAAAGAAGCATTTTAAGTAAAATCATAAAGCGTACTCAAAACGAGTTTAACGTCTCCATAGCGGAGATCGGTGATCTGGATAACCACAAGAGAGCAACAATCGGTTTTGCCTTTGTCGGTAATGATTCACGGTTTATTAACGGGAAAGTCGATCATCTGCTGAAATTTATTGATGGTCTGCGGATTGCCGAAGTGACGGATAGTAAAATAGAAATAATGGTTGTTGCCGATTTTCTTAAAGACACTGATTGGGAAGCAGGCAAATACGATGAACTTTAAAAGAGCGGACAGAGTGGCCGAACTTATTATGTCCGAAATATCCGATATAATATTGAAGCTGGTTAAGGATCCGCGGGTGCAGGCGATTACGATAACTTCGGCGAAAGTAAGTGATGATCTGCGTAACGCCAAGATTTATTTTGTGGAAATGGGAAAAGATGAATGTTCGGCGGCAGTAAGGGAAGGTTTAATCAAGGCAACAAGTTTTATCCGCCGGGAATTAGGCAAAAGGTTACAGTTGCGTTTTGTTCCTGAGATTATGTTTGTTCATGATAAATCATTCGGCTATGGGAGTCGTATAGATAAACTCCTGGCGGATATCGCCGGTCAGGAAAAAGGCAATGATTGAAAAAATTATTGAAACAATAAATAAGGGCCGTAATTTTCTTATAACTTCTCACATCCGACTCGATGGTGATGCGCTGGGTTCGGAACTGGCTCTTTATCTTATGCTGACAAATTTAGGGAAAAAAGCTTGGATATATAATCAGGACAATACTCCGGCACATTACAGGTTTTTACCGGCGGCTTCGGAAATTGTTCATGATATGGGTGATATGGAACAATATGATACTGCTTTTGTGCTTGATTGCAGTGAGCTGGAACGTGTCGGAGAGCAGGCGGAAAAGATTGGTAAAATCAAAAATCTGATTAATGTTGATCATCATATTTCCAATAACGGCTTTTGTGAGATAAGGCTGATCGATGCTCAGGCCAGTTCAACAGGTGAATTACTCGTTCGTCTGATGAAGGAAATGAAGGTCACGTTGACCGAAGATATCTGCACGAACTTATATACGGCGATTCTTACGGATACCGGAGGGTTTCGTTATTCCAATACGCGCCATAGTGCTCTTTGGGCGGCAGGGGAATTGGTGGAAAAGGGAGCTGATCCGCAGTGGATTTCAGAAAATGTATACGAGAACGATCCTCCGGAAAAGCTAAAGTTGCTGGCCCGTGTTCTGGATACACTGGCCATTGATTTAAAAAATAAAATGGGTTCGCTTACCGTAACTCAGGAAGCGTTGCTGGCAACAGGCGCGTCAATGGATCACACTGATGGTTTTGTTGATATTCCCCGTGCGGTACGTGGTGTTGAGATCGCGGTGCTTTATACCCAGTTGGGGAAAAATCATTTTAAGCTCAGTTTGCGTTCCAAGGATAAAGTCAATGTGGAAAGGGTGGCAAAAAAATTTGGCGGGGGAGGGCATATTAATGCCGCTGCCTGCCGGATTGAAGGCAATATCGAATCAGTTAAGCTGAAGCTTCTGGAAGCAATTAAGGAATTATAGTGATTTATGGATGGAGTAGTTGTTATTGACAAACCGGCGGGTAAAACATCGCATGATGTTGTCTCCAGCGTAAAAAAACTATTGGGTGCAAAAAAAGCCGGCCATACGGGAACGCTTGATCCTATGGCTACGGGAGTGCTTCCGGTATGCCTCAACGAAGCCACCAAGCTTGTCCAGTTTTTATCTGCCGATTCTAAAGAGTACTTGGCAACAATGTTACTCGGCGTTAAAACGGATACATTGGATACGGAAGGAGAAATTATCGGCCGGTCTGATAAAATAGTGTCTGATGACGCAATCAAGGCGGCACTGGCGGAAATGGTGGGGAAAATCAAGCAGGTGCCTCCGGCTTATTCGGCGGTTAAACATTGCGGAAAGCCTTTATACTACTGGGCACGCAAGGGGATTATTATAGAGTCCGAACCACGGGAAGTGGAACTTAAACACATTATTGTAGAGGATATATCATATCCCCGGGTTACGTTTCGGGTTGCCTGCTCCAAGGGGACCTATATTCGAACTTTGTGTAGTGATGTTGGTGACTTGCTTGGTTGCGGAGCCTGTTTGTGCAGTTTGCGCAGACTGCGGAGCGGTTTTTTTTCGGAAGATGTCGCCGTTTCTCTTGCTAACGGTTCTCCTCTGGAGAAAAAAAATGAACTGCAGGCAAGAATGCTGCCGATGACAAAGCTCCTGCCTCTGTTGGCTTCCATTGAAGTGGAAGATGGTCTGGCCGGTAAATTGCGTGACGGTTTTCAACCTTCCGTGGAAACAATGAAGGCCCATGTTCTCCCTTTCCTTGAGAGGGGAGATATGGTAAAATTCATAAACAGTAGCGGTTATCTTGTGGCTATAGCGGAAATGCTGACACCCGTGAGTAGTTTTTCTGAAATCAACGAGAAATGCCAGGCAGCCAGAATTGTTCGTGTTTTTAACAATGTTCAAAACTGATAAGTGAAATTTAGATAAAAAGTAATTAATAGGGAGGAAAAAAGCGTGTTAACTACGGAAAAAAGAACAGCAATAATTGGAGAATATCGGCTTCATGAAAAGGATACGGGGTCTCCCGAAGTCCAGATTGCTCTGCTCAGTGCGAGGATTGAATATCTGACTGATCATTTTAAATCGCACAAAAAAGATCATCATTCTCGCCGCGGTCTTTTGAAACTTGTCGGTCAGCGGAGAAGATTGCTCAATTACATTAAAGATAATGATGTCGAGCGATACAGAAATATAATTAAACGTCTGGGACTCAGAAAGTAAGAAAATATTCAAGGGCGGAAGGCAATAGTTGATCCGATTGGCCGCAGCAGTCAATCTGTTTGGCGCAATCGGCTATTGCATTTCGCCCTTAAATTTCTGACCGCCAGCATCAAGAAGAAAAATGGAGGAAAGTAAATGGATATATTTAGTACGGAATTTGCCGGCCGCAATATTTCTTTGAAAACGAATTACGTTGCCGCTCAAACTGATGGTTCGATACTGGTTTATTATGGTGACACAGTTGTTCTGGTGACAGTGGTTTCTTTGAAGACGACCAGGGAAGGTGTGGATTTTCTGCCACTCACCGTAGATTATCAGGAAATGACGTTTGCCGCGGGAAAAATTCCCGGAGGTTTTTTTAAACGGGAGGGACGTCCTAACGAACGTGAAATATTAGTATCACGCATAATAGACAGATCGGTTCGTCCTTTGTTCCCCAAGGGATATTATTCCGAGACACAAATGGTGGCTACGGTTCTTTCGATAGATAAAGAAAATGATCCCGATATTGCAGCTCTCCTGGGAGCATCGGCGGCATTGGAAATCTCCAACGTCCCGTTTAAAGGGCCTATTGCCGGTGTGCGTGTCGGTAAAATCAACGGTGAATTTGTCTGTAATGCATCAGGAGATAAAATGCAGGAAAGCGAATTAAACCTTTTCCTGGTGGGCAGAAAAGTTGTGCCCGGCAAATCCGGCAGGGAGTACGATGTTGAACTGGTTATGATGGAAGGCGAAGCCAAAGAAGTGGCCGAAGACGTCATCGTTGATGCAATTAAATTCGGGCTTGAGGCAATCCGTCCCGTAATTGATTTGCAGGACAAAGTACGGGAGAAAATAGGAAAAGAAAAAAGACCGGTGGAAAAAGTTGAAGTTGATGAAGAACTTACGGCAAAAGTCAGTGCCGCGGCTCTGGCCGGTCTTAAAGAAGGTTACGGTATGCCGCGGAAGCTGGAGCGCTATGGAAAACTTGATGAAGTGCGCGCGAGCGTTATTAAGGAAATAGGCGGTGACGATGCTGTCCTTTGTAAAAAGACAGCCGGAATTATTGAAGGATTGGAACGACGCATTTTGCGCGACATGATTATTCATGACAAGAAAAGAATAGACGGCAGATCATCCACTGATATTCGTCCGATCAGCTCCGAAGTAGGGGTATTGCCCCGTGCTCACGGATCGGCTTTGTTTAACCGTGGTGAAACACAGGCCTTGGCAGCGCTCACCCTGGGGACTTCCTCTGATGAGCAACGTATGGATTATATAGGCGGTGAGGAAGTGCGGTCCTTTATTCTCCATTATAACTTCCCGCCTTACAGTGTCGGTGAAGCAAAATCTTTGCGCAGTCCGGGAAGAAGAGAAATAGGTCACGGTGCACTGGCTCGCAAAGCCTTGGTTCCCATTTTACCTCCGGCAGATGCTTTTCCCTATACTATCAGGATTGTTTCGGAGATACTTTCTTCGAACGGTTCATCTTCCATGGCAACGGTTTGCGGTGGAATTTTATCCCTGATGGATGCCGGTGTTCCGGTGAAAGATGTTGTGGCGGGCATTGCCATGGGTCTTTTAAAAGAAGGAGATGACGTTGTTATTTTGTCGGATATTCTTGGTGATGAAGATCATACCGGCGATATGGATTTTAAAGTATGCGGTACGGTTAAGGGTGTGACCGCCATGCAAATGGATATTAAAATCGACGGACTTACGGAAGATATTTTGCGTAAGGCCTTGGCTCAGGCGCGAGAAGGGCGTGTTTTTATCATCGGCAAATTGCGGGAAACTCTGGCTGCCCCTAAACCGGATATTTCTATTTATGCACCGCGCATTACCACAGTGAAGGTGAAAGAAGATCAAGTGCGAACGGTTATCGGTTCCGGCGGAAAAAATATCCGGCAGATTATCAGTGAAACTGGTGTTACCATTGATGTGGAGGATGACGGAACTGTAACAATTGCCTCCAGTGATGCCGAAGCGGCAGCCCGTGCGGTAGCCATGGTCAAGTGGCTTACGGAGGAAGCGGAAGTCGGGAAAATTTATCGCGGAACCGTAAAGAAGATTGTTGATTTCGGTGCCTTTGTCGAAATTTTACCGGGTACCGAGGGATTGCTGCATATTTCACAGATAGCAAAAGAGAGAATCAACAAGGTTACTGACGTCTTGAAAGAAGGCGATGAAGTTATGGTAAAAGTTTTGGAAGTGGATAAGCAGGGTAAAATACGTCTGAGCCGGAAAGAAGCCCTGGCAGCCGGAGCTCAATAATGTAAGGAATAATCAAGAGGGAATTGCCTGTCCCGTATCATTAAAGTATTTGCCGCAGTACAGAGCAGTAATGGCCAGGCTTCCCTTTGTAAGGGGATTTATTAGTTACTGATAAAAAAAATGTTATTCGGAAAGCAAATGGGAGAAATCGAGGTTTATATTCACAAACTTGCCGGTAATGAAGATATTCCGTTGCCGCAATATATGACGGATCAGGCCGCAGGTATGGACATATTTGCGGCTGTAGCGAAAGAAGAAATTATTTTGCCGGGTGAGAGAAAAAAGATACCAACAGGTATCTCTGTCGCCTTGCCCGCAGGCTATGAAGCACAGATAAGACCGCGCAGCGGGCTCGCCCTCAGGGAGGGTGTTACTCTTTTAAATTCACCGGGTACAATAGATGCTGATTATCGCGGAGAGATTGCCTTAATAATGATTAATCATGGAGAAGATCCCTTTATCGTGAGTAGAGGACTGCGTTTAGCTCAGATGGTGATTCAAAAAATTTATCGGGTAAACTGGGTACAATCCGAAGAATTGAATTCCACGGCCAGAGGAGCAGGGGGGTTTGGCCATACATAATTTTTCTTAAAATTTTGCATTCGCAATTAAACGGTGGTATGAAGATCCCATAAATTAGTTTATTTTGCATTGTGCCGGTAGCGTTATGAAGAAATATAAAGTTAAAAAAACGTTCCACGAGATTAACGAAAAAATTAAAGAGGGGCGTGCTGTTGTTGTTACGGCAGAAGAGATGATCGACGTTGTGGAAAAAAGCGGAGATGTCGAGGCTGCCCGCAAGATAGACGTTGTTACTACCGGTACTTTCAGCCCAATGTGTTCTTCCGGTGCATTTCTAAATATCGGCCATACTTCGCCCCGCATCCGTGCCTCCAGGGTCTGGTTGAATGATGTTCCGGCTTATGGCGGTATCGCTGCCGTTGATTGTTATATCGGTGCCACTGAAGTCGTGGAAGGTGACCCGCTCAACAGCGTTTATCCCGGGGAATTTCATTATGGCGGCGGCCACGTGATTGAAGATCTTGTGTCGGGCAATGTCATTAAATTGCGCGCTGAAGGTTATGGGACCGATTGTTATCCGGCCCGAAAATTCGAAAAAAATATTACAATAAATGATCTGCGGAATGCAATTTTGTTTAATCCCCGGAATGCCTATCAAAACTATAACTGCGCCGTAAATTTATCGGATACAACTATTTATACTTATATGGGTATGCTGAGACCGCGGATGGCTAATGCCAATTATTCAACTTCCGGACAGTTGAGTCCGCTGTTTAATGATCCATATTATCGAACGATTGGTGTCGGTACGCGTATATTCCTGGGTGGAGCCCAAGGTTTTGTTGCCTGGCCGGGCACCCAGCATAATCCAAATGCATACCGCGGCGCCAATGGAGTTCCCAAAGAAGGAGCAGGAACCCTTGCCGTTGTGGGTAATTTAAAAGAAATGACGCCGGAGTGGCTTGCCGGAGCAAGTATTCTTGGGTATGGAGTTTCATTATACGTTGGTATTGGTATTCCCATTCCCATTTTAAACGAAGAAATGGCGCGCTTCACTGCAGTGAAAGATGAAAATATCTATACCCAGGTTTATGATTACAGCATGGATTATCCTAAGGGTTTGTCCAAGCCGCTGGCGGAAGTTAGTTATAAAGACCTGCGCAGTGGAACAATAGTAATCGACGGGAAAAAAGTAATAACCGCACCGCTCTCCAGCTATTACAAAGCCAGACAAATTGCCAATATTCTCAAAGAATGGATTGAAGGCGGCAAATTTATTCTGGGAGAACCTCAACAAACCTTACCTTCTGTGGAAATCTGAATTATAGAGAGTCGGTTTAGAGATCGTTTACTCGTCGTAATTTATAAAAATCAAGTATTTACGTTTATTAAATTGGTCATTATGCACATGATAGAATCGTGCAAATTTGATTTTTAATATTAATTAATATTAATTAATATTAATTAAAATAAATTATCATTAAATATTTTTTCTTGACTTTTACTTATATTTAGTGTTGTTGTTAATAACAAAACAAGGTAGACCTTTAATGTATGGAAGAAAAAACACGAAAAAATAGAGTAAAAAAGTTTCGCGAAGAGATCCCTTTAAGCATGTCGGAACTGGCCAGAAGGGCCGGATTGACCCCGCAAACTATTGCTAAAATGGAAAAAGGTTTGCCGACAAGAAAAAATTCGGAATTAAAAGTAGCCAAAGCATTACGAAAACAATATAAAGAAATTTTTTTGTAAAGACAGGCGAACGGTAAATGGATTTATCGTGCGTATGGAGGGGGATTGTTTACAAATGAAGGTGGGTAGGTATTTGGTTGCTTTTTTGTTTTTGATGGCGCTTTTAATAACATTCGGTAACAGAGGGTTGGTTGATAATTATTTGATGGGTAAACGTCTTATCCAATTAAAACTATTGAATAGCGGTGTAATGGCGGAAAATAACGAATTAAGGAAGAAAATTGTTTTACTGAGAAGCGATTTAAATTATATTGAGTCATTAGCCCGTAATGAATTGGGCATGGTGAAAAAGGGTGATATGGTTTACCGGCTGGCAAGATAAAATTGGAGCGGCATGTTTACTGTAAAACATGTTTGGTGGTAATTTAATGTTAAATTTTAATATTTTTTCCGGTTCAAAAAAGCTTGTAGGATTGGATATCGGATCAAGTTCCTTGAAGCTGGCTGAAATTGTCAGTTCATCTAATGGTTATGTTCTTAACCGTTTTTTACATATACCTCTGCCGAAAGGCATAATAGTTGAGGGAGTTTTGGCAGATGCCAGTGCCTTATCTTCAAAAATCAAAGAGCTTTTCAAGGGATCCGGTTGTCAAAGCCGAGGAATAGTGACTTCGCTTTCCGGAAACTCAGTGATTGTCAAAAAAGTTACCTTTGCTCAAATGGAGGAAACAGAGTTACGAGATCTAATCCGTGATGAAGCGGGTAAATATTTGCCGTTTGACAACATGGATGATGTCAATTACGACTTTCAAATTTTGGGAGATAATGAATTTAATCCCAATCAGATGGACGTTATCGTTGTTGCCGCCAAGAAAGATATCGTCAATAGTTATCTCGATGCACTTGTTGGTGCCGGTCTCAACGTAGTGATTATGGATGTTGATTCCTTTGCTTTGGAGACGATGTACGAAGCAAATTATGAATACGAAAATAATGAAATAGTTGTGCTTGTTAACATTGGAGCAAGTATTACAAATATCAATGTTATTAAAAGCGGTATGTCGATTTTTACCCGTGATTTTACCTTGGCCGGCAATTCCGTTACCGAAGCGTTGCAGGGTAAATATAATATTACTTTTGAAGAAGCGGAAAAAAATAAAATAGAATGTTCTCCTGATAATACGGAATTAAGAGACAGCATCCTGGATTTTGCTGAACCGATTTGCTCGGAAATTGAAAGATCAATCGATTATTTCCGTTCCACTTTCGGCGGTGAATTTATTAAACACGTTTTTCTGTCCGGTGGTTCGGCAAACATCAATGGTCTTACGACAATTTTATCACAAAGGTTAAATATTGAAACGGCAATAATCAATCCCTTTTTGAAAATTGGTTTCAACAAGAGAAACATTGACGCCAAAACGCTGGACAGCATCAAGCCTATTGCTGCTGTTGCCATGGGTTTAGGCTTGAGAAAAATGGATGACAAATGATTAAAATTAATCTTTTACCATACCGAGAAAAAAAGAAAAAAGAAAATTTCGCCCGACAGGTATCTATTGTTGCCGGATCTTTTATTGTTTTTATTCTTTTGTTGGTCTTTGTTCAGTTTAAGTTCACTTCCTATGTGGATAGTCTGGAGAACCAAGTCAAAGAAGCGGAAGAAAAGCTTGTCAGTTTGAATAAAAAGTTAGGTGATTTGGACAAATTTAAGAGAGAAAAGAAAGATCTGGAGCAAAAACTGGGAGTAATTAAGACATTGGAAGAAAATCGTCTGGCACCGGTTCGAACTTTAGACGATTTGGCTCAGCTTGTTCCCCCTCAGAGCATCTGGCTTGTGAGGATCACTCAAAAAAATGACCGATTGACTATTGAAGGAATTGGTCTGGATAATATAGTTGTTGCCGGTTTTATGAAAACAATTGAAAATTTTGCACCAATAAAATCAGTTGATTTAGTTTCTTCCAAGAAGGCGGAAATTGCCGGCATCACTTTACAAAAATTTATTTTTTCCTGTGTCCTGAAAAAGGGATTTTAATTTATGGCTATTAAATTGGATGACATAAAAAAATTGCCTTTGAAAACCAAGATAGCAATTATAGTCGGGGCTGTTATAGTTATTGGTTATTTTGATTGGTTTTATTTTTTGTCGGAGAAGGTCGAGAAAAAAACATCCCTCGAAACAAAATTGGCAGAAGTGCAGGGTAAGGTAACGGAACTGGAAAGAAAAGCGCTGCAATTTAATAAATATAAGGCTGAAGTTGCGGCACTTAAAGAGAATTACACCATAGCTTTGCAAAAACTTCCCGCCCAGCGGGAAATCCCCGGACTTTTTCACTCCGTAGCCCAAGCCGGTAAAGATGCCGGTATTGAGTTCTTGTTGTTCGAACCTAAGGCTGCGATTCCAAAAGGTGTGGATAAGCCCGAAAAAGTAAGTGCAATGTTGAAGCCGTCGGACCAACGGGCAGCGGCGAGTCCACCTTCCGGCAAACCTGCTGCTAAGCAGGAAATAGAAACTTTTTACGAGGAAATACCCGTTAATGTGACTGTGATCGGTAGTTTCCAGAACATTGTTTTTTTCTTTGAGAAGGTAGCCAAATTGCCGCGTATTGTTAATATCAGCGACATCAATATGGGAGATAGAAAGGACTTAAAAGGAAAGGGATTTGTCGTCACCACATCTTGTATAATAAAAACATATATGTTTATAGACAAAAAGAACCCGTAAGTGAAAAAAACAAAATGAGAAAAATAATTCTTATTACTTTAATAATTTTTGCCGGTCTTTTCAGTATGGAAGGGTTTGTTGCTGCTGAAACTAAAAAAGCACTGCCTCTTCTTCCGGTGAAATCTGTTCCGGAAACAACGCCGGCAGTTGAACCACAGACAGTGTTACAGGGAAGTTTAGCTGTGGGTAGCAGTTACAGCTATAATCCGGTGGGCAAACCCGATCCTTTCCGGCCTTTTGTGGAAGAAGAAAGCGCTGCAAAAAAGAAAGATACCAAAAAGGATCTGAAATCAATTTTCCCGTTACAAAGATTTGATATTGATAAATTCAGAGTAGTAGGAATTGCCGGTGATAAAAACCGCCGTGTAGCTGTTGTCGAAGATGCAGTAAAAAAATATTATCCGTTATTTATCGGAACACATATCGGTACTAATCGGGGAAAAGTAGTGGAAATTCTTCCTGACCGCGTTATCGTTGAAGAATATGAAACGAAGAAAGCAAAGAGAATTATTTTAAAACTTCATAAAAATTCAAATGAGGTAAAACCATGAAAAGATATTTATCCAATATATTTATTGTTATTATAATACTTTTATGGATGTTTGTTTTTATTTCGCCGGTAGCGGCGGAAAATGCCGCAGGTGCAAAGACTGCAGAAACAGGATATCTGGAAAACATAACTTGGGAAAAACTGTCTGGTAAAGAAAGAATTGCCCTTGTTGTATCAATGCAGCCCTTGGTCAGTGTTGATACCAAAACCGACGGTAGTTTGATTATTAAATTGGCGGATATGTTTGTACCGGAAAATTTGCGCCGGCCTCTTGGAGAAAAAGAGTTAAATAATATTACTCGTATAACCCCGTCACAGCAGGTAGTGGAAGGCAAACAATGGATTTACTTGACCATTAATTTGAAGGAAACGGTTCCCTGTGCAATAAATCAGGAAGGGAAAAATATTTATATTGATTTCAATGTATCAACTTTACCGGAAAGGAAAACAATTGCTTCAGCTCCGGCAGACGGTAAAAATTATCCAACAGCAACCGCTGGAAACGTTGCATCTAAAAAATATACGGACAGGATTATTTCCCTCGATTTTCAGGATGCCGATATCAAAAGCGTACTGCGGCTCATGGCTGAATATGGGAATGTCAGTATAGTTTCCGGTGATGATGTAAAAGCCAATGTAACGTTAACAATGAAGAATGTTCCTTGGGAACAGGCTCTTGATACTATTTTGGAAGTGAATGGCTTGGCCAAAAAGCAAACGGGTGATGTCATCAGTGTCATGACTTTGGAGAAAAAGAAGAAAGATGAAAACGACAAGGCCAAGGCGGAAGAAGATCAACGCAAAGCCGAAGAACAGCGCAAAGACCGGGAACAAAAGCTCATGGTGGAAAAGGGTAAATTACGCCAGATATTGATTGAAGCAAAAATTGTTGAAGCATCGGAAACGTTTACGAGAAATCTCGGTATAACATGGGGTTTTACAGGAACGCAGACGACCGGTCAATATGGTTGGCGTTACACCGGTGGTTCCGCCGCTTCAAATACTAACGCCCAGAAATTTTCCTATCCTGCTCAGATTCCTTATTTGCAAGCCGGTTCTACTACTGAATCTTTGTATACATCCGCGGTAAATTTTCCTGTCGCGGCAGCCTCACCTACGATCGGTTTGGTATTCGGCAGTTCGGCTGGTTTCATCGAATTGCAATTAGCGGCTTTGGAAGAAAATACAACTGGAAAACTTATTTCCTCACCCAAAGTGGTTACTATGGAAGGTGTCAAAGCAACTATCAAACAGGGAGCTGAAGTTCCTTATGTTACTCCTGCATCCGGGACATCGCCGGCGACAGTCAGTTTTAAGGAGGCTTTGCTGAAGCTGGAAGTAGAACCGAAAATTACGGATGATGGCAGAATTTCCATGAAAATAAAGGCGACAAATGATGCGCCTGATTATTCCAATATGGTTCAGGGAAATCCTCCCATCAACAAAAGTGAGATAGATTCGGTGGTTGTTGTCCAGGATGGGGATACCGTAGTTATCGGGGGTGTACAAAAAACACAGGATGACAAAAGTGTCAGTGGTCTTCCCTGGCTTCAGAAAATCCCCGTTTTAGGGTGGTTGTTTAAAAGCGACAACACCTCCAAGGAGAAGCGACAACTTTTGATTTTTGTAACACCGAAGATTATGCAAGGTTCCGGTCTTGTTGAAAGTGCGGAAAAGAGTGCAGATTAATCCATCCTTTTTTGTTGATAGGCAATACTGGATTATTAAACTTCCGGTCGCTTAATACTTAATTATAATAAATAATGATGAAACTATTCTTATCTAAAATAAGAGTCATTCTTTTTTTGTTTGCTGCAGCACAAATCTTTGCGTGCACTAATACTCCCTGGCATCAGGAACAGGCGGAAATGTTTCTAAAAAAAGGAATGTCGTTTATTGGAATTCAACAATATAATTCCGCCTTGAAGGAGTTGCTGGAAGCTGAAAAACATTATCCTGGTGATCACAGAGTGCAGTATTACATGGGAATGGCCTATTACGGTAAAGGAATGAGAAACGAAGCCATGGAGAAATTTAAAGAAGCCGTTTCTCTTAAGGATGATTATTCCGAAGCTCATAATTATCTTGGTGCCATATACTCCGAGATGGAACTCTGGGATCAGGCAATAGCGGAATTTGATAAAGCTCTTGCTAACCCGATCTATGATACACCGGCGATGGCACTTTATAATGCCGGCTGGGCTTATTATTCAAAAAAGGATTACAAAACATCTTTAATGAAATATCAGGAAGCTCTTCGTAAAGAACCCTATACTATTCTGCGGCCGCAGATTGAAAAGTGTATCGGCCTTGTTTATTTTGATCAAAGTAATATTCCCGAGGCTATTTTGCATTTTAAGCAGGCAGTGGAATTTAATTCCACGCTTCATGATGCTCATTTTCTTCTGGGAGAGTCTTATTTAAAAATTAAAGATACGGAAAAAGCCAGAAAATCGTTCCAGACAGTGATTAAGCTTGCGCCCCAGTCGTCTTATGGTCAAAAGGCTCAACGCTATCTGCAATCTTTAAAATAAACTTTCTCAATATCATTTATCTTTCCCTTGTTGACACAGGAAACCCGCTATGTTAACTTTTCCAAAATTAAACCATTATTTCTAAGTATTTAGATAAATATATGGAAAATAATCAATTCGAAGAAGATCGTCTTATTTTTGTCCGGCAGATGGAAAATTTTTTCCGGCAAAAAATGTTTCCGGAAGCACTCTCGCTGTCTGAAGAAAGGCTGGCAAGGTTTCCTCTTGATGTTGATGCGGGAGTATTTGTTAATCGCGTCCTGATTGCATTGGGAAAAATTAAAGAATCCCGGAATGTTTTGCGCATATTGGAAAAAGAAATTGCCAAATTATCGTTTGTTTATTTACGTGCTGCCGAGTGTTACGAAGAACAAGGATTAACTTCGGATGCCGTTTTGTGTTATCAAAAGTTTGTTTCCTTAAATCCCCTTTCAGCTGATGTTGGAGTGATAGCCGAAAAAATTTCCTTGCTGCAAAAAGAACAATCTCCCACAGGTGCAGTTGATGAATCAGATGAAGGAGAAGATGAATTAAAACCTGAATTTTATACCGTTACGTTAGCTGATCTTTATATTAAACAGGGCCATCTGCAAATGGCAGCGGATGTTCTTGCGGAAATAATACGAAAAGATCCGGTTAATGTTCAGGCCAGAGTAAAACTCGATACGGTAAAAGCCGTTATAGCCCGGAAATCATCTCCCGGTGATACGATTCCGGTGACGGATAACCTGATCAAAACATTGTCAGGCTGGCTTGATAATATCAGCAGGTTAAAAAATCATGCAACGTAAAAGTAATATGTTTCCGGCAAGAATATCCCGGGTCCGTAGTAAATTCCCCGATTACAAAATTGATAGTCTGTTATTTTTTAATATGAATAACATCCGTTACCTGTCCGGTTATACGGGAAGTGATGGAGCTCTGATCATTGATGGGAAAAATGCCGTTTTGCTTGTGGATGGACGCTACATAACTCAGGCTAAACAGGAAGCCGCTGATATGGAGATAATTCAATATCAGGATAAAATTAAAGGTGTTCTGCAAAGCATTAAAAAACAGAATCTGCGCTATATAGGTTTTGAGTCGGATTTTGTCACGGTGCAATTTTATAATCATCTGCTGCAGGAATTGCATGGGGAAATATTACGGCCGTTGGGTAATGAGCTTCGATTGATCCGGGCATATAAAGATAAAACCGAGGTTTTGTTAATGAAAAAAGCCGCGGAAATTTCTTCCGCCGCAATTTTTTCTGTAATTTCAGAAATAAAAACCGGTTGTTCTGAAAAGGATTTGGCCTTACAGTTAGAAATGATTGCAAGGCAGGAGGGTGCGGATCAAATTGCTTTTGAGACGATAGTTGCTTTTGGTGAAAATTCAGCATTACCACATGCCACACCTACCGGCCGCAAAATCAAAAAAGGTGATTTTATAGTAATTGATTTTGGTGTTAAATATAAAGGTTACTGCTCTGATGAGACCTGCACTTTTATTTTTCAAGAAATAACGGAAGAACAAAAAAGAGCCTACCAACTGGTTAAAAAAGCTTATGATCAGGGGATAGGTGCCGTTGCCGCAGGTGTTGCGGCCGCTGACGTCGACCATCTTACCCGCAATACTTTCGGAGATAAATATGAAAAATATTTTTCACATGGTACTGGTCACGGTGTAGGTTTGGAAGTCCATGAAGCTCCACGCCTTAATACGGTTTCACCGGATATTTTAGAGGAACAGATGGTTGTGACAATTGAGCCGGGTCTTTATTTTCCGGGGCGTTGGGGCATTAGAATAGAAGATACGGTATTAGTTAAAAAAAATAGTTGCGAAAAGCTTACAAAAATGGATAAAGGACTAATCATTATTGAATAAAAGCAGAGGGTATCCTGTTATGAAAATATTTCCGGAAGATCTACTGTACAGTCGTGAACATATCTGGGTAAGGGTTGATGGAGATATGGCTACACTGGGAATTACAGATTATGCCCAGGAATGCTTGGGGGAGATCCTGTCAGTTGAATTTCCGGAAATCGATACTTATGTGGAGCGCGACGAAAATTTTGGTTCTATTGAGTCTACCAAGGCGGTTATCGATTTAATTTCTCCAGTCAGTGGAAATGTTGTCAGTATTAATGAAGATATTACCGATGATATTGGTATAATAAACAGCGATCCCCATGATGTCGGCTGGCTGGTGGTGATTGAAATGGATGATTTGGAACAACTGGACGACCTGCTTGATGCTACGGGATACCATGATTTTATAATGCAGGAAGAAGAAACGGACTAAACATTTTTATGGTTTGGAGGTTTTTAGATTTTCAACGGCATAACGCTTTTGAAAACATGGCTATTGATGAAGCAGTCTTCCGTGAAACGATTAAAAATAAAAAATCTCCTACGATCAGGTTTTATGGATGGCGTCCGGCGGCTGTTTCCATAGGCTATTTTCAGGACATAGAAAAAGAAATCAATGTCGAAAAATGCCGTGCAGATGGTGTTGATGTCGTCAGGAGACTGAGTGGGGGGAAGGCCGTTTTCCATTGCCGGGAAGTTACCTATTCTGTTGTTGCCTGTAATAAAGAAAAATTATTTCCACAGGATATTCATGGAACATATAAAATCATAAGCAATTGTATTGCTCGTGGATTGATTACTTTGGGAATAGAGGCGTCTCTGGCGGAAACCGGCCGCAAGCTGCACGATGCTGATTTTAAAGCCTGTTGTTTTTCCGTGCCTTCCGGCAATGAGCTCCTGGTTTCCGGCCGCAAAATTTGCGGCAGTGCCCAAATGAGAACCGGCAGCGGTTTTCTGCAGCACGGATCGATTTTGATGGATTTTGATCCGGTCAAGACAGCTTCATTTTTGTTGCCCGCAAGGACAGCTGAACAATTACGAAAACTGAAAGATTCCGTTGCGGCCATTAATGAGGAAATTACCCGGCCGGTTGACGAAAAAGAAATTTGTGCTAATTTGAAAAAAGGTTTTGCTTCGGTATTGGGCAAGGAGATTATTGAAGGTGCCTTAACATCCGCCGAAGAAATTCTGGTTGGTAAATTAACACAAAAGTATGCGGATTTGAGGTGGAACAGCGAAAGAAAGAAGGAACTTGTTCAATTGCATGACTGAACGCGCATCACACTTACAGATTTGCTAACGAAGAAATATTCAAATAAT